>JAQVAZ010000018.1 GCA_028690585.1 Candidatus Altimarinota bacterium | reverse complement strand
ACTACATCGACAACAACACAGTGAGAATTCTCGTTTACTCAACCAACCCTTCTGCCACTACAGCAGCCAATCTTTACACAGATTTATCTCAACTCTCACTCACTGGCAACCTCCACATCGGAGTTGCCCCAACTAGTCTCACTTCTTCACTAATTACAACCACCACAGCTACTCTCACTTGGATTGACAACGATACATCTGAGACTGGTTACACACTCCAACATGCTACTGACTCTGGTTTCACTGCCAATGTAGTTACTCACACTCTCTCACCAAACATCACCACTTACGCAGATACAGACCTCTCACCAAACATCACTTACTACTACCGAGTAAAAGCTACCGCTGGAGGAGGAGATAGCACTTACGCAGCTACCAACTTCAAGACTGCCATCGTTACTCTCACACCTTCCACTACTCACCCTGCTTATTCTGCTTCTCCAGCTTCACCTACTTCCACAACACTCAGTAATTTCACAACTACTGTCTTCGACACAGCTGCTTACACTTCCACCGCTACCGATGATACCGATTACAAACTCTCTACTGCGGCAGCTGCTGGTTACGAGATTCCTTACTCTGCGAGATTTGATTCTGCCCGCAGCACTTATCTCTCTCGCACTCCGAGTGTTGCTGGCAATCGTAAGACTTGGACTTGGAGTGGTTGGGTGAAACCAACTGGCTCAATTGATACCGAGCCATTTATGGGATATTACTTAGATTCAAGTAATTATCATGTTTTTGGTTTCTATGATAATCAGCTGTTTATGTGGAGTAGCGCTGCTAATCTGAAAACAAGCGCGGAATTTAGAGATACTTCCAAATGGATAAATGTTTTGGTTGTTTTCGACACAACTCAAGCAACTGAATCAGAGAGAGTTAAATTCTTTGTAGACGGCGAGAGGGTAAGCGATCTTGCACAAGTTGTTTTCCCTGCTCAAAACTCTGATGGCTATATCAATAGTGCTAATTTGACTAAAATTGGTGCGGGATACTCCACTAAGTATTTTAATGGTTATCTTGCAAATATTGACTTCATCGATGGCCAAGCTCTCACCCCATCATCCTTCGGAGAGACAGATGCTTCCACAGGTAAGTGGATTCCAAAAGCATATAGTGGAACTTATGGCACCAACGGATTCAAACTTAATTTCGCAAACTCTGCTGCGCTTGGCATTGATACGAGTGGAAATGGAAATACATTCACTTCGAGTGGGTTAACTACTGCAGATCAATTCACTGATACACCTACGAAGAATTTTGCAACGCTGAATCCACTTTCTAGTAAAGCTCCTGCTAATCTGAAAAATGGAAATCTTCTATTAGATGGACAAAGCGGATCACATCCAACTCCTACAATCTATCCTCGGTCTGGTCTGTGGTATTTCGAATATAAATTCTTAACTTTTGATACTGTAAACGCACCAGAGATTGGACTTGCCATTCCGTATGAAAATATTCAGTACAATTATCTTGGCTACGATGCGAATAGTTACGGATTACACATAAGTAGAGATGGTTATTCTTCTAATGTAGGTCGCTACTATAATGGTTCGTTATTAGGAAACATTACTACTTCCAGGGGAGTACAAGCTAATGATGTATATGGAATGGCTTTAAACATTGACACGGGAAAAGTATGGTTTCGCCATCCTGTTGATGGTTGGTATGGCGATCCTGCCGCTGGAACAGGAGAGGTATTCAGTGGAGTTACGGGAGACTTTATGCCTTCCATGTTTGGGCAAAATGATATTGCTATAAATTTCGGCGCCACTCCATTCACCTACACTCCACCATCTGGCTACCTCGCAATCAATTCACAGAATCTACCTGCGCCAGCAATCACCAAACCAAATACTTACTTCGATGCAGTGCTGTATACAGGAAATGGCGCGACTCAAAATATTACTTCCTTCGCATTCCAGCCAGACTTGGTAATCATCAAAGATCGCACAAGTGCTTACGATTGGAAATGGATTGATTCTACTAGGGGAGTTACCAAAGCAATTTCTTCCAACACAACTGGTGCTGAAGCAACTGATACCAACGGCCTCACAGCATTCCTCTCGAATGGTTTCACTCTCGGCACTGATACCAACTACAACAAATCTGCTGACAACTACATCGCTTACGGATTCAAGGAAGGTGCAACTCCAGGATTCGATATCGTGAGCTACACAGGTAATTCTACAAACAGAACTATCGCGCATTCACTCGGAGCTATTCCAGAAATGATGATTGTTAAAAACCTAGAAACCGTTGGTTATGATATGGTCGTCTATCACAAAAATATGAGTGTATCACCTCAAAATGTCATCATGTTTTTGTCTGCGGTTAATGTGCCGTATACGATAGCTACCGTTTGGAATAACACCATGCCTACATCTTCTGTCTTTTCAGTGGGAACTGCTATTTATTCCAACGAAAGTTCCAAACATCACATTGCTTACCTCTTCCGCGGGGTTGCTGGCTTCAGCAGCTTCGGTAGCTACACTGGAAATGGAAATGCGGATGGGCCTTTCGTTTACACAGGATTCAAACCAAGATTCTTGATGATTAAGAGAGTTGATGCAATTGAAAACTGGGAAATCTTGGATACTGTCCGAAGTCCATACAACGGTGCTAATTGGATATTGCATCCTGATGTTAATAATGTAGATCTTTCTACCAATGTTTTAGATTTCCTCTCAAATGGATTCAAGATCAGATACACAGGAGTGAGCTTCAATGCTTCTGCTGGCACTTACATTTACGCTGCCTTCGCAGATACCACGATGAAGCAACCAGCGCTGGCTTCAGCTGCTTACTCATCACAACTCTTCACCTACGATACCAGCGCTTACGATGTCACAGCCCTCACTCCACAACTCATTTCCTACGCGACAGCCAATGCAGGTAACGGAATCACTGCGAAGATTTGGAATAAGACAACAGTCGCTTGGGATAGTCTCACTACTCTTACAAACACTTCGGCAACGATGCCAACTGCCGTAGCAGAAAATTCCATCTCTTCCAATCTCACGGATTATGTTGATGCTGGAATCGTGAGAGTTTTGGTTTACTCTACCAATCCATCAGCTACAGCAGTTGCTGCGAATCTCTATACAGATTTAGCGAAGTTGCAGGTGTTTGGGAATTTACTTAACGCTGCGCCAAATACACCGACACTTGTCTCTCCAAGTAACGCGAGTTATACCGCTGATAATACTCCGACACTTTCCGCGAGTTATTCCGATAGTGATGTAGCAGATGCTGGCACTACGAGTTATCGCATCTCTTCCACCAGCGCAGCGGATTGTCTAAGTAATACAAGTGTTGTGGCTTCTGGCGCATCTAGCGCAACTACTACTAATTCTGAAAATACTACTTGGAATCCAGCTTCCACGATTGGTAGTGATGGCACTTATTACTGGTGTGCCCAAAATAATGATGGGGCTGCAACTTCCAGCTGGGTAAGTATGGGAAGCTTCATCCTCGATGCGACTGCGCCAGCGACTGGCTCCGCTTCATCTGCTGATGGTTATCAAACTTCTGCTACGATTGCAGTTTCCGTTTCTCGTGGAACTGATAGCGGTAGTGGTTTGAGTATCACCGATTCCGATTACACTTTGGAATACGCAGCTGCAACTTTAGCTAATGGTAGCTGTGGAAGTTACGGTAGTTGGACTGATGCGGGAGTTGCTGAAACCACAGCAGCCACTTCTTATGATTTCACTGCAACCAGCGGCAACTGCTACCAATTCCGCTACACCGTGAAAGATGTGATTGGAAATTCAGCTGTCTTTATTTCATCCACTACAACTAAAGTAGATACTGCTATTCCAACTGGAGGTAGCGTCTCCTCCACCGATGGCTATCTCACTTCCACTACTATCCCAGTCACAGTAGATAGAGGTAGTGATGCAGCTTCTGGATTCTCTGCTACCGACTCTGACTACACTCTCGAATACCAAGCAGCTACTCTTACAGCAGGAGTTTGTGGAAGCTACGGAGATTGGATTGACGCAGGAGTAAGTGAAACCGCAACCGCTACTTCCTACGACTTCACTGCAACCAGCGGCAATTGCTACACCTTCCGCTACACAGTAAAAGATACAGCTGGTAACTCTGCTACCTACATTTCCACCACTACTACCAAAGTAGATACCTCTACTCCAAACATTGTAGAAGTAGATGCTGGCGCTTCTACTACCGACAGAACTTCTCTCACCAACGCTACTTGGTTCAAACAAGTTTCTACTTATAGTTACGGCTCAGAGTATGTGTTTAATTCTGGTTATAGTTATTACACATCAGTCACACCTATAGATGCTACTCATTTTGTTGCTGTGTATTCTGATAGTGATAATTCTGGTTATGGCACTGCAGTTGTTGGCACAATTTCAAATGATAACCAGATTACTTACGGCTCAGAATATGTATTTAATACTGGTAATAGTTATTACACATCAGTCACGCCTATAGATGCTACTCACTTTGTGGTTGCGTATGTGGATGTCAGTAATGGCTACTATGGCACTGCAGTTGTTGGCACAATTTCAAATGATAACCAGATTACTTACGGCTCAGAATACGTATTTAATTCTGCTAGTAGTTATTACACATCCACAACATTCTTAGATGCTACTCATTTTGTAGTTGCTTATAGCGACTCTGGTAATTCCAATAAGGGCACAGCAATCGTTGGCACAATTTCAAATGATAACCAGATTACTTACGGCTCAGAATATGTATTTAATAATAGCACTACATCAAGCCCATCCATAACATTTATAGATGCAACTCATTTTGTGATAGCGTATAAAGGTAATTATGCCACTGCTATTATCGGCACTGTATCCAACGGTAATCAGATTACTTACGGATCGCAGTATGTATTTAATAATGGTAATAGCACAACGCCCTCTGTAACACTTCTAGATGCTACCCACTTTGTGGTTGCCTATTCTGATATCAATAATTCTGATTATGGCATAGCAATAGTTGGAACTATCTCAAATGGTAACCAGATTACTTACGGCTCTGAGTATGTATTCAACGCTGCCAATACTAATTCCACATTTGTAGAAGCCCTAGATTCTACCCACTTTGTGGTTGCATATAAAGATGTTAGTAATACCAACAAAGGCACAGCTATTATCGGCACTGTCTCTAGCGGTAATCAGATTGCTTACAGCTCTGAGTATATATTCAATGCTGGTGTTACTAGTTACCAATTTGTAGCGCTTCTAGACGCTACTCATTTTGTGACTGTGTATCAAGACCAAAGTAATTCATCTTATGGCACTGCGATTATTGGGACTATATCTGGTGGCAATTCTGTTTCTTTCAGTTGGAGTGCCGCAGCTTCTACTTCTGGTGATACTTACTACTATGAATTAAATACCACCGCTACAGAAACTATCTCTGGAGATGAAGCAACCACTACTACTACAAATTATCTCGATGCGGTTAGTGTTTCAGAAGGAATTTCTTACTTCCATGTGAAACCAATCAATAGTGCTGGCACTTCAGGAGTAGAGAGAATCTTTACACTTCAATACGATGCTACTGGCCCAACCGTTTCTCTCTCTAGCGCAGTTGCAGATTCCACTACTCAGATTACCGCTACTTCCGCTACCGCTTCCGATAGCGGAGCTGCTTCTCCATACACTTACGATTTACTTCGCTACAGTGGAGCAACTTGCAGTGGATCTCCAGCAGAATCTAATTATCAATCTGCGGATGATACCAATTACTCCTTCACTCCACTCACTCCAAATACTGCTTACTCCTTCAAAGTAAAAGCGAAAGATTCTCTCGGGAATGAAGGTGTCCTGAGTGATTGCGTTGCTGCTTACACTCTCGCTTCTCAGGTAACTGCTGCAGGAGTAGCGAGTGGTTACAATTCTGCTGATAATTACAGTAATGTAATTACTTGGAGCAATGCTTCACAAACCGGAATGAAAGTGGAGAGAGACTCTGGTTGCGATGGTAGCTACGAAACCACTGTTTACGATTCCGCTTCTGCGAATGCTACTTCTCCTTACACAGATGCTTCTCTCGCAGCTAATACTTGCTACCAATACCGCTTCAGTAGTTACAACGGAGATGGAATCCTAAATAGCGTTTCAGCCCCAGTAGCTTCTGATACTACTCCTCCAGCTATTCCAGCTTCGCTCACCAACACAGCGAATACTACTTCCGCCGTTACCTTCGATTGGGATGATACAACTGCCGCAACGAGTTACAAGGTTTACTCTTCCGCAGATAGCTACACCTCAGCGGTAGCAACTCCGACTGCTTCTACTTGGCAGGCAACAGAATTAGTCGCCAACTCTCAATACTGCATCAAAGTTACTGCACTAAATACAAACGGAGAGGGTGGAAAATCTTCTTACTACTGTGCTTACGCTTCTGCGAATACTCCAACCAACGCGGGTTATGATGCAGCTACTACTTCCAGCATCACTTGGATTTGGAGTAGTGGTGGTAGTCAAAAAGATTACTATGCGCTGACTACTTCACCAGTGGCTGCTTCTGGTTGGATTACTGCTACTTCTTGGTTACAAGATTCCAATCTCACTGCCAACAATGTTTACACAGTTTATGTCAAAGCGCGCAGTGAAGACCTTGAAGAAACTTCTTCGGTTTCCGCTTCTGCTTACACCGCGATTGAGGCTCCAGCTGGCGCACCAATTCTCAGCAGCCCAACTACTAATTCCATCACGATTTCACCAAACGGTAGCTTTAGCAATATTGCTACTTCCTCCGCTGGTTTGTATTTCGAAAACACCACTGCGAGTGTGAATTCAGGTTGGAGACAAACAGATACTGCTTGGGAAAATACTTCTCTCTCTCCAAATACTTCTTATACTTACCAATTCAAAGCAAGAAACGGTAATGGAGCAGAAGGTAATTTATCTGCAACTGCCAGCCTCTATACTCTGGCAGCTACTCCAGCTACTCCAGTAGTTGGTGATAGCAAAACTGCCAACTCACTTTCCGTTGTTGTAGCTGCTAATGGAAATCCAGCAGCTACCAATTATCAGCTTTATGTTTCCACCACCAATACTGGTAATCCAACTACCGATCCAACTGAATGGAGTCAGCTGCTTGATTGGACCGCGAAGAATAATGGTGATTCCGTCAATACGATAAATCTCAATCCAAACACTACTTACTACTACAAAGTTCGCGCGAAGAATGGAGATGATGTAGCAACCGAATGGAGTGCAACGGGCTCTGCTTATACTTTGGCTGTGGCTCCAGCTATCAGTGAATCGAATTCCCACGCAACTTCTACTTGGTATCCAGCTGCTTCTACTTTCGCTTTCCAAAATAATACAGCAACAGGGGAGGTAGCCTATTACCGTTATATTTGGGATAACACCGCAGCAGCTTCCTTTGCCGCGGCTGATTTAGATACTTGCGCCGAAGGCACCAACTGGAATCCAGCTGGCAATCTTTCGATAGGCGAGCCAGCTACGACTGGAGAATACACACTGCATATTATTTCTTGTAATTCCAATGGTGAAGTTGCTTCTCTCGCGCATTCTGGCCCTTACTATTTCGATGCAGAATCTCCAACTACTTCCGCCTCCATCACCGCTGGCACTCTCAGTAACTCTGATTGGTATACCACCAACCCAACTGCAACTATTACTCCAGCAGATGCAACTAGCGGAATCGCTTCCACTCTCTACTGCGCTGATACAGCCAATACTTGTAACCCAGAAACTACTTACGCTTCCGCAATCTCTCTCACAACTGAAGGCACTAACTACCTCCGCTACGCTTCCACTGATACAGCTGGCAATACTCAGACTACTCAATCACTTACTATCAAGCTAGATAAATCCAATCCAACTACTTCTGCCTCTATCACTGCTGGCACTCTCGGTAACTCCGATTGGTATACCACCAACGCTACTGCAACCATTACTCCAGCTGATGCAACCAGCGGAATCGCTTCTACTCTCTACTGCACCGATACAGCAAACACTTGCACACCAACTCTCACTTACGCTTCCGCGCTTTCTACAACTACCGAAGGAACCAACTACATCCGCTACGCTTCCGCTGATACAGCAGGTAATACTCAACTTACTCAATCACTCACAGTGAAAGTAGATAAAACTAATCCTTCTGCTGGCGCCACTTCCTCCACCGATGGTTACCTCACTTCTACTACTATTCCAGTAATAGTAGATAGAGGTAATGACACAGACTCAGGATTATCTTCCACTGCTTCTGATTACACTCTGGAATACCAAGCAGCTACTCTTACAGCAGGAAGCTGCGGAAGTTATGGTAGCTGGATTGATGCAGAAGTCGCCGAAAATCCAACTTCTACCAACTACGATTTCACTGCCACCTCTGGCAACTGCTACACCTTCCGCTACACCGTAAAAGATGCAGCTGGTAACCCTGCTACCTACACTTCCACTACTACCACCAAAGTAGATACTGCTACTCCAAATATCGTAGCTATCACTGCTGGCGCAGGCTCTTCTAATCGCAATACTCTCACTTCCGCTACTTGGTTTAATTCCTCAGCTACAGGAAACGACGACGCTATCTCTGCAGCTTGGACAAATCCAAACTCTGCTTCAGGTGATACTTACTACTATGAATTAAATACTACTGCTACAGATACCATCACAGGTGATGAAGCAACAACTACTACCAACTACTTAGATTCACTCTCTCTCACAGAAGGCACTTCCTACCTCCACATCAAACCAATCAACGGTGCGAATACTTCAGGAGTAGAGAGAATCTTCACAATCCAATACGATAAAACTTCTCCAACCACTTCTGCTTCCATCACCTCCGGAACACTTGGAAATGCTGATTGGTATACCACCAACACTACTTCAACTATTACCCCAGCAGATGCAACTTCTGGTGTAGCTTCCACTCTCTACTGCGTAGATACAGAGAATACCTGCACTCTAGAAACTACTTACTCCGAGGCAATTGCATTCATCGCTGAAGGCACCAACTATCTTCGCTACGCTTCTACTGATGCCGCAGGTAATACTCAAGCAACTGCTTCTCTCACTATTTATCTAGATAAAACTTCACCAGCTTCTGGTAGTGTTTCCTCTACCGATGGTTACTTCACTTCCACTACAATTCCAGTTGCGGTAAATCGTGGTGCTGATTCCATCTCTGGATTCTCCGCTGCAGCTTCCGATTACACTCTGGAATACGCAACTGCAACTCTCAGTAACGGTAGTTGTGGCAGCTATGGTAGCTGGATTGATGCAGAAGTAACCGAAACTCCAACTGCTACCAACTACGATTTCACCGCCACTTCTGGTAACTGCTACACTTTCCGCTACACCGTAGCTGATGCAGCTGGAAACTCTGCTACATTCACTTCCACCACTACAACTAAAGTAGATGCAGTTACTCCAGATATCGTAGCAATCACTGCTGGAGCTTCTTCTACTAGCCGCAACACTCTCACTTCCGCTACTTGGTTCAATTCCTCAGCTACAGGAAATGATGATACAGCTTCCTTCGCTTGGAGTAATCCAAACTCCGCTTCAGCAGATACTTATTATTACGAATTAAATAACATTGCTACAGACTCCATCACAGGTGATGAAGTTACTACTGATGTGAATTACTTAGATGATGTTGCTCTCTCTGAAGGAATTTCTTATCTCCATATCAAACCAGTCAACGGTGCAAATACTTCAGGAGTAGAGAGAATCTTCACTCTCAAATACGATAAAACCAATCCAACTGCCGCAGCAGATACTCTCACAAATTTCAATGGTGGAGGAACTTTCAGTGGTAACCGCTCTTACGAAATCACTTGGAACTCTGCAGACTTTACCGATGCAATTGCAGGCTTGGCAGTAAATCCAATTTCACTCGCTTACTCTACCGATGGTGAAACTTGGAATCAGATTGCAGCTGGTGAAGCGAATGATGGGGTTTACACTTGGTTGACTCCAGATATTACAAGTAGCGCAGTAACAGTAAAAGTTTCTGCTGCTGATGCTGCTGGCAACACTGCGAGTGATGCTTCCACAGCTTCCTTCGCAATCAGCGCTTCTACCAATTTCAATACTCTCTATCTCATCTCAGGTAATAATCAAACTGCTGGTATGAATGAATTAATTACTGATGAGTTGAAAGTAAGAATCAGTAATGGTGCAGATTCTCAAGAAGTTTTCGCTGGCGCTAATGCTGTTACTGTTTCCTTCACTCTCACATCAATTCCTCAAACACCAGCCGCAACTAGCCAAAGCTTACTCAATGGAACTTCAGGTGGTAGCTTCGGAGGAAATACGATTACCAAAACTGTTACCACCGATGCAGATGGTTACGCTAGTGTGAAGTTGCAACTTGGTGATAGGTCTGGAGATTACACAGTAGTAGCGAATTTCACAGGCTGCGCTACACCTGTAGAAAATCGCACTTTCACCGCGACTGAGAAACCTTACTTCCGTTTCACTCTCAGCAATCCAACTCTCGAGATGGAAGTTTCTCCAACTACTAATCCTACTGATACAGATTCTGTAACTCTCTCTGTGATTACCAATGCAGCGAGTTATCAAATCAATCTCACTCCAATCGATTGGGTGGAGGCAGCAGATGGAATCTCTAACTGGAATGGAAGCAAGGGCTTTGGTTGGAATAATGCTGCGGAGGCTGAGACAGTAAATGCTTTCAATGGATTAGATACACCTACTGATGCTTATATTTGCTCAGGTGATAGCTGCCAAGGCAGCAAAGAATTTACCTTGGATTTCCACACTACGATTGATTTCACTGCTGCTACTGGTGTTTACCAAAACAATCTCAATGTAGAAGCTGCCAATATTGTTTTCTAAATTCTTTTGGTTAATTTTTCTCAAATGCTTTTCAATCAATTTCCTCCTCTTGGTAAAAAAATCACTGCGCTACTGGTGGTTTTACTGAGTGTGGTGAGTTTCCAAATCACTACTGCTGCAAGTAGCAAGCCTACGATTACTATCGTAGGAGAAAAATCTGCCACTCTCGGAGTAGATCTCACTCCTGCTACCGCGGCTGCCAACAATTTCTTTAGTAGCTCAGCCGGTTTTATTACTGGTGATTTTGTTTTAATCGGTAATGAATTAATCCAAATCCAAAACTTAACTGCGAAGAATGTGGGGAAGCTAACTCGCGGTATTTCTCTCAATGGAATTACTACCGAGGCAGCTAATCATAAAGCAGGAGAAAAAATCCGCAACCTCAAACAAATTTTCCAGCTTTCTTTTGCAACGGAAAGTTACACTCTCAAAGCAGGCGATAAAGTGGTGGTGATTATTCCAGCAGAGTTTACAAATTTTGCGAAACTCACTGCTGCAGATATCACTACTGCGGTTACAGGGGAGGGGAGTTTCAATCCTACGGAATCTTTCGATACTCGCACTCAAACTATTACTTTTACAGTTGCTAAAGATTTTTCCGCAGCGGGTGAAAATATCACTCTCACCTTCGGAAAATACAATCAGCTACTTCTTCCACCGCTGCCTGGCAATTACGCTTTCAGCTTCTCGGTGAAAACTGCGGAAGATAAAACCATGGAAAAGGGTTTTGCGTTACTCGCTTCTGGTAGCGAAATTGTTTTACGCGCTACGATTGCAGAAGCTTTGATTCTCAGTGTGGATAAATCTTCTCTCAGCTTCAAGATCAATTCCAGCAAAAATGGCGGAAAAGATTTCAGTCAAAAAAGTTTGCTTACCGTAAAAACCAACGCAAGAAACGGTTATAAAATTCAAGCGCTTTTCAGTGGGGCGGAAAATACTTCTGCAGCACAGCTCGATGCTACGGATTTTGGAAATACAGCTTTCATTCTTTCTGGCGATGCGTTGACTACTCCAAATCGTTTTGGTTACATCGCTTACAATTCTGAAGCTACCAAGAATCAGCAGCAACTCGAAAAAGAAGCGGTAGCAGCGCAAACTTTTTTTGCGATTCCTACTACTCTTCAGCTTTACGATAATTCCGGAGAAATCGGTTATCCGAGTGTTACCAACTCTCATTTGCATACAGTTTTTTATGCTATAAATACCGATGTTTCCACGCCTGCTGGTGAATATGGTGGAAGCATTACCTATATCGCTTTACCAACTTTTTAATTTAAAATTTTTAAATCAAAATCTCATGAAAAACTTTCTGCGTTACTTCACTGCTTGCTGCGTTTTACTTCTCAACCTTGCTACTGCTTCTGCGATTGGTATCAAACCGTTGCGTGTGGAATTAACCATCGACCCAGGTAATTCTGCAACTGCTACGCTACGCGTAATCAATAGCGAAGCAACTGCGCTGCAGCTAAAACCTGAGGTGGTGATTTACACCAAGAATGATGAGAAAGGTTTCCCAGTAGCAGAAGAATTAGCTGCAGATAATCCAGCGAATATCCGAAGCTGGTTTACTTTCGAGGATTCACAGATTGATTTACCAGCGAATTCGGAGAAGGAGGTGAATTTCACTGTAACCGTTCCGAAAGATGCAGCTGCGGGTGGCAGATATGCTTCCGTGATGTATATCGCAGCGGGAGAAAGCGAGAATAAAGGCAATCTGCAAGTGAATACAGCAGTGCCAAGTTTGATTCTCCTCACTGTTACAGGCAATCAAATCCAAACAGGGAGTTTCGAAAACTTTGCTTTGAGAGATACAGTTTTAGCTGGAGATATTCCTCTAGCTTTTAATCTTGCTTTCAAAAATACGGGAAATATCCACGCCAAACCGAGTGGCAGCGTAGCGATTTTCGATCAGCAAACTGGCAAGCAACTTACTAGCATTGCGCGCTACAACAATCCTGCAACGGGTGAATCCGTGGTTGCTGATACTATTCCCATCAATCTCAATGGAGGCAATGTTTTGCCTGGCAGCCCCCGCATCTTCGAAGTTGCTTGGAATGAGAATATCATTTCTGGAAAATTCACCGCCAAAGCTTCTCTAGGCTACGCGAAAGATAAATCTCCACTGCTGAAATCTGTGAGTTTTGAAATCGCGGAAGATTTACAAACTTCCAATTTCCAATTTATCCAAACAGATAATTCCGCTTACTTCCAAATCACCGCTACGAATAATGGAAATGTAAATGAGAAGCTTACGGGTAAAGTGAAAGTTACCAACGAGTTTGAAACCGTGGTAGCTGCACCAAAAATTCCAGAAGATAGCGCATATATCAAACCTGGAGAAACTGTCACGATTCAGATTCCTTGGTTGAGTAAAGCTTTACCAGCAGGCAGCTACACCGCTGAATTACTGGCCGAATACGGTTTCGCGAAAACTCCCGTAACTGCGAAAACCACTTTTTCTTCCTCAGGAGATAATTTATTCATCTACGCTGGAATCGGCGGGGGAGTAGTGATTATTCTTGCGGGTGGATTTTTCGCTTACAGATTGGGGAGGAGGAAGAAATAAGTTGGAATAAAGTATAAGGTTAAAAAATAGTGTAGAGGCGCCCCGTTGGGGCGCCTTTGCTTTTACCGAAAAATTTTTAATTAGGCAGAAACTATTCTTCTTTAATTTTTTAAAGGATATTTTCTAAATTTCAAAAAACAAAAAGTCGGGGTTACAAGCCAAAGGCTTCCCTTTGGGAAACCCCGACCAGCGATTAGTTGAGAGAGTTTTAATTTGAAGTGGCGCGCTATTCGAATATTCGAAGTTACGACAAAAGCTGGCCTGCCAGCCGTAGCTCGAAGAGAGAAGAATGGCCTGCCAGCCGTAGCCCGCAGGGCGAAGGCTGGTGGATCGGCTGGGATTTGAACCCAGGACCTTTCGGTTAAGAGCCGATTGCTCTACCAACTGAGCTACCGATCCACATAAGCAGGTAGCGCGAAGTTTACAGTTCTTCTCCGCTTCCGTAAAGAATTTTGCTAAACTTCTCCCACTGCCGAAGTGGTGAAATGGTATACACGGGAGACTTAAAATCTCTTGAGGATTAAACCTCGTGTGGGTTCGAGTCCCACCTTCGGCACCAGCCTTCACTCCGCTACGCGGAGTTTCGGTCGGCGCAGCCATCCTTCAGTTTGCCTTACGGGCTACGGCTGGCAAGCCATCCTTGATTCGCCACTGTGAATAATAGTTGGCAAGCCAATAAAAACTTTCTCTACTAGGGGAAGTTTTTTATTTCAGTATCTCTCTACTTAGTTTTCTTTTCGCGCTTCAGTCGATTGATTCCTTTTACTAGTAAAAATACTGCGAAGGCTACGATGAAAAATTGCAGCGCAGCTTGGAGAAAAGCTCCATATCTTATCGCTACTTCTGGTAAACCATCACTCGCAGCCATAATCACAAACTTCAATTCTTTGAAATCAATTCCACGCGTGAGGAGACTAAGCAGCGGCATAATCACATCTCCCACGAGTGAAGCTACGATGGAATTGAAAGCGCCTCCGATAATCACACCAACTGCAAGATCGATTACGCTGCCGCGAATCGCAAACTCTTTGAATTCTTTGAGGATTTGCATGAGAGGGGAATAAGCTAATAAGTTTTACTTTTTTCATCTAGTTCATCCAGCCAGTCTTCAGAATTTTTTTCATAGTTATGAAAAGTTACCCGATATTTATCATACTCATCTATAAAAATATCACATAGATCATCAAATTTTTTCTTTGCTTTTTTTGATTGATCTGCGATTGAGCGAATTGAGGTTTTTAGAGTAATTTTGTGAACCATTTTAATTCTTAGATTATTTAAATCCTCGCATTTTTCAATAAATTTTTTTATTTCTGTATTCGAGACGCCTCTTTTTAACTCACCAATTAATTGTCCGAACATTTCTCTTTTAAAACTTATTGTTTTGATCTCGTTTGGAAATACCGCGCATTGCATAAAAAAATTTGAACACTGAATTAAAATTTTTATCATTTCTTCACATAGCTGGTGGTAGATTAGTAATGCAGCAAGATAGCCTTCGGTGGTTTTCTTTGCATACGCTTCATTTGCAAGATTATTTAAATCAGCAAGAAAATCTGGCTTATAGAATTTTGGCCACATTTCGCTATTATTTATTCGACTATATAGTTTTTTTTGATAAGTCATAATTTCAACTTTAATCTACCACTACTCAGCTTTTTGTTGAAATTTTTTATCTTCAAAATTAAAAACTCCCACCAGAGGCGGGAGAACTTAATTTTTGGTGGAGCTGAGGGGACTCGAACCCCTGGCATCCTGCTTGCAAAGCAGGCGCTCTACCAACTGAGCTACAGCCCCGTGATGGTTTTTTTATTACTTTTATTTCTAGTAGAGCAGGCGTCCGCCGCGGCGGACTACAGCCCCGAGATGTTTTTTCTTTTCTTTTACTTTTTTACAGCCGGACTATTCTAGCCGAATTCCTCCAGAATTCAACAGGAAGTCGGGGATGATTTTTTCGAGTGTGCCAGTCAGCCACATGAAGGTAAAAATCATAACGATGATTCCGCAGAGTTTCAAGAAAGTATAAGTGCCGCCACTGCCAAGATATTTTTCCGCAAAATCAAAACTACCAGTGAAGCGTTTGATTGGCTCGGTTTTCCAAACCAACAAAAGTCCGCAAATAATTAAAACAATGGAAACAATTATTTTACTCAGCATACAAATAATATAGCGATTTTCACTATGAAAAGGAAGATAAAATTCTCTTGCTAAATTGTTTGACTTTGGATTTCAGCTTCGGTAAAATCCCCCAGCTCAGTTTTCTTGAGCAGTTTTGCTTCCTTGAAATCCCGGCAAATTAAAACAATTTCTAAAAACAACTAATGTTCAAAATGTAGCGGGGAATTTGTTACAAATATATATTCTTATAAATTTTTTTGGCCAGAAGGTTTTACCTTTTGGTCTTTCAAACTTTTCTTTACGAAGAGTTTGATCCTGGCTCAGGATGAACGCTAGCGGTGCGTCTAATACATGCAAGTCGAGCGCCCTCCACTTTGCTTTCGATAATATTTCGAAGGTAGTGTGGAGGGAGCGGCAGACGGCTGAGTAATACGTTGGTATCTACCTCATACTCGGGGATAATCTACCGAAAGGTGGACTAATACCCGATAGTCTCTACGGAGTAAAGATTTATCGGTATGAGAGGAGCCTGCGGCCTATCAGATAGTTGGTGAGGTAATGGCTCACCAAGTCAACGACGGGTAGCTGATGTGAGAGCATGATCAGCCAGAATGGGACTGAGACACGGCCCATACTCCTACGGGAGGCAGCAGTAAAGAATCTTCCACAATGGGCGAAAGCCTGATGGAGCGACACCGCGTGAAGGATGAAGTTCTAACGAACGTAAACTTCTTTTGTGTAGGAGCAAATTTTTGAGTCAACTACACGAATAAGCACCGGCTAATCTCGTGCCAGCAGCCGCGGTAATACGAGAGGTGCAAGCGTTATCCGGAATCACTGGGCGTAAAGCGTCCGCAGCCGGATGGTTAAGTCTGGAGTAAAATTTGGGGGCCCAACTCCCAAAGCGTTCCGGAAACTAGCTATCTAGAGTAGTACAGGGGTGCGTGGAATTCCTATTGTAGGGGTAAAATCCGTAGATAATAGGAGGAACACCAAACGCGAAGGCAGCGCACTGGGTACTTACTGACGGTCAGGGACGAAAGCGTGGGGAGCAAACGGGATTAGATACCCCGGTAGTCCACGCCCTAAACTATGATTACTCGGTTTGCGAGAGATTCGACCCTCTTGCGAGCCCAAGCAAACGCGTTAAGTAATCCGCCTGGGAAGTACGATCGCAAGATTAAAACTCAAAGGAATAGACGGGGACCCGCACAAGCGGTGGAGCATCGGGTTTAATTCGATAATAAGCGAGGAACCTTACCAGGACTTGACATCCCGAGAATCTTCTGGAAACAGAGGAGTGCTGCAAAGAACTCGGTGACAGGTGCTGCATGGTCGTCGTCAGCTCGTGCCTTGAGGTGTTCGGTTAAGTCCGTAAACGAGCGCAACCCACGTCATGTGTTAAATTTTCACATGAGACTGCCCAGCCAAACTGGGAGGAAGGCGTGGATGACGTCAGATCAGCATGGCCCTTATGTTCTGGGCGACACCGGTGCTACAATGGTCGGTACAAAGGGTAGCCAACCCGCGAGGGGGAGCCAATCCTGATAAAGCCGGCCCAAGTTCGGATTGCAGGCTGCAACTCGCCTGCATGAAGCTGGAATCGCTAGTAACCGTATATCAGCCATGATACGGTGAATGTGTTCCCGGGTCTTGTACTCACCGCCCGTCAAGCCATGAAAGAGAGGGGCACCCGAAGGCTCTGGGTAACCAGGGACCACGGTGAAACTCTTGATTGGGGCTAAGTCGTAACAAGGTATCCGTAGGAGAACCTGCGGATGGATCATCTCCTTTCTAGGGAGTCATGATTGTTTACTCCGGTAAATAATCAAGGTCGGTCCCCGCTACATTTTGCACAGCAGGTATTGTTTCTCTTCAAACCACTCAGGTGGTTTTTTGCGTTACAGAAATATTTTTTAAATTTCGAAATATTAGCTTATGTATTTACAACATAGATACAGGGAAATAGCTACAATCTCCGCAGCGTTTTGGTTGTAAGTTTATTTTCCTTTGCTAAACTAAATTCAGCGTTTCCCTCGCAGCTTCCATGAAAATAAAATTTCCTTCTCGCCTTCAGCGCAATTTAATCAAAAGATTAGAAGTTAAGAGTTGGATAGTTGGTGTTTTAATTATATTTTTTGTAGGTTTATTTTCTCCGTTGGCTGTTTTTGCTACTACCTGGTCAGAGACCGCACAGTCTACAGCTACTGATCACGCAGCTAATGATGGATTTGGTAGATCGGTTGCAGTGAGTGGAACTACCTCTATCTACGGTTCACCTTACACAGAAGTTGGCGAGATTCGTGATGCTGGTGCTGCGTATGTGATGCTTGATTCTGTGCAGCAGACGAAACTCACCGCAAGTGATGCAGCGGAGATAGATTATTTTGGTTTTGCTGTAGCGCTGGATACCGATACCGCAGCAGTTGGTGCTTACGGTGCAGATGCTGGTGGTAAGCAAGACAGTGGCGCCGTATATATCTTCACCCGCAGTGGCACCACTTGGAGTCAAGTCGCCAAACTCACCGCGAGTGATGCAGCCGTAGGTGATCAATTTGGAGTTTCTCTCGCGCTACAAGATGGCACTCTCGTCATAGGCGCGCATCAAAAAAATTCTGGCGCTGGCGCAGCTTATGTTTTTACTGGTAGCGGCAATTCTTGGAGTGAGAGAAAAATTTTAAACGGAGGAGTCGGCGAAGGTTTCGGTGTGGCGGTTGCTTTGGATTCTTCTACGATTCTTGTAGGTGCTCCTACTGCCGCTTCTGCTACTGGTGCTGCTTATGTGTTTGTTGGCACTGGTGGTGTCTGGTTACAGCAAAGTCGCCTCACTGCGAGTGATGGAGCCGCGGGAGATATGTTTGGCTTGCATCTTTCCATCTCAGGAGATCGGGCTCTCATCGCTGCGGAATACGCTACCATCGATGAAAAAGTAGATGCTGGTGCTAGCTATCTCTTTACTCGCGCACTTCTCAGCTGGAGTCAAACTAACAAAATTACCGCGAGTGATGCTACAGCGGGAATGCAGTTTGGCAGTAGTGTAGCGCTAGATAATAATACTGCTTTAGTTGGTGCTTACCGTGCTGGTGCGAGTGGCGCTGTTTACAATTTCCACAGTGGTGATTCAAGCTTTGAGCAAGAATCCAAACAAACTCCCACAAGCAACATTAGTGCAAATGGTCTTTTTGGCAGCGCAGTTGCTATCTCTAGAAATACTTTGACTGCGGTAGTTGGTGCAGTTAATAATAGCTTTGGCGCTGCTTATGTTATTTTGCGCACAGCGGCGATTACTGCTGGTTTTTTTGGCACTACATCTTTCGATAACGCTACCTTCCAATAATTTTCTAACATTTCTCTCATGCAGAAAAAATCTCTCCGCCAACGCTTTCTTCGCTTCCTTCTCGATACTCCGCGCAAAGCTTTTTACATTGCGTTCGGTGTGGTTTTTACTATCTCTATTTCTTCCGCTTTCGCTGCGTGGAATAGCACCAAAGCTAGTGGAGATCTTATTCTCGCTTCCGACTGGAATGATTTAGTTACTTATCTCGGAACTTTCGGCACAGCTGCTACCAAGAATGTTGGCACCGCTGCCAACAATATAATCCAGCTTGATGCTAACGCAAAAATCCCCGCAGTAGATGGGAGTCAGTTGACTGGTCTTGCAGCTGGAGCGCCTACTAATTATATTACTGGTTTGAGTTTTTACTATGCGACTACAACCACATATACTGTGAATACAGGTAAGGCGCGAGATGGTGCCGACTCAGAAGATATTTCTTTGACTTCCGCTCTAACCAAAAGTCTTTCTGCTTGGGCAGCGGGCACTGGAAACGGATCTCTAGACACAGGCTCCGTTGCTATCAACACTTACTATTATGTTTGGCTTATCAAGAAAACTGATAAAAGTGCTGTAGATGTTTTACTTTCCGCTTCTGCAACTGCGCCGACTATGCCGAGTGGTTACACTTATAAGCGCGTTATTGGGCGTTTACGCACTAATACTGCGTCTCAGATCAATGCGAATATCATGTGCAGTGCAAATCCAGCGAATGTCAGTCGAGAAATTTGGACTCTTTCTGATACTGGTGGCCTTTATTATGAAACACCGTGGCCATCTTCTTTTTCTATAGAAGTTCAAGGTGGCGGTGCTGGTGGTGGAGGATCATCTTCAGGAGGAATTGGCTCTCCGGGTGGTGGAGGATCTTGGAGTACAAAAGTATATAAGGCTTCTCCCGCAGATTCTGTACTTATGACCATTGGTGCTGGCGGTAATGCTGGCACATGGAATAATTCACCTGGTCCAACGGCAGGAGGTGCTTCAAGCTTTGGCACATACATAACAGTACCTGGG
>JAQVAZ010000042.1 GCA_028690585.1 Candidatus Altimarinota bacterium | reverse complement strand
CGGTTTGAGTGAGTTGGCTGGAGGTAAACCATTGCCTTCAAAAATTCTCCTCTGTGGTGGTGGTAGCAAATTGCCAGAAATCAAACACGCGTTGGAATCCGCAGAGTGGATCAAGAATCTGCCTTTTCGTAATCGCCCGAGTGTGAAATTTATCGTGCCTGATGATGTGCCAAATTTTACGGATCAAACGAAGTTGGTGCGCACAGTGCAAGATATCACTCCACTCGCGCTTGCGAATCTTGGCCGCCAAATGGCTGGCGAAGAAAAACTTTTTTCACTCATCTTGCGCAAAACTATCAAGCTGCTGCAAAACTGATTTGCAGTGAATGCTAAAATACAAACCTCTTGAACTCTGCTAACAAAACCGATTTCGAAAAAGAACTCACTCTCGATAATCGCGAGGTTATCTATATGGATCTCGATGATGAAGTTACAATGGTTTTTGAGCGGATTCGCCGCAGCCGTGGCAAGCAACTCATTCTCGTGATTCCAGTCAGGGCAATGTTGCTGCAGAGTTTGGTCAGCCTCAAGATTCTGCGTTTCAAAGCAGAGAATATCGGTAAACAAATTCTCATCGTTACCAAAGATGAAGCGGGGAGAAATCTCGCAGCGGAGGCAGGTTTACAAGCTGCGGAAAAAGTAAAACTTGATGGCAAAAATATTGCTGCGAAGGAAATTATCTCCGCTGAAGAAGCAGTAGCGAAACCAGTGAGGAAGATTCAACGCAAGCGTTTGAAAATCGTAGAGGCTTTTGATTCTCTCAAAGAGAAGCTAGAAAAATTGAGTCGTGATGAGATTCCGATGGGGAAATTTCGGCCAGCTGCCAGCGCAAAAAAATTGTGGGGGAAAATCTCTGGCACGATTGAAGAAGAAGATGATGCTTCCGATAGTAGCGCTATCCATCTCATAGTGAAGAATCCTAGCCGCAAAGTTTTATTTGGTTTGCTGGGGGTGGCAGCTACGCTACTTTTTTTCATCGTATATATCGCGGTGCCAACCGCTACGATTTACATCACACCACGCGCTGATCCATTTTCCAAAGTGGTGAATATCACTCTCAAAACTGCTGCAGTCGCCAATGGTCCAGCAACTGCTGGTGCGCATGTGGTTGCTTCAGAGTTTTTTGATTTTGATTTCTCGAAAGAAGTGCGCATCGGAGCTACTGGTCAAATCTTCGAAGGCACCAATACCAAAGGTGTGATTACGGTTTTCAATCGCAGCAACAAAGAAAAATTTATCGTGCCAAGTCGCTTCCGCAGCCAAGATGGAATTATTTTCCGCAGTAAGAAAGCAGTTACGATTCCCGCAGCAGTAGGCAGTGAGCCAGGTAGTATTCATGTAGAAGTAGAAGCTTGCCAAAAAGATGATGCGAGTTGCGACTGCATCAATGCGCCAGATACTTGCAAAGGAGAATTTGTTGGCGCGCGCGGAAATGTTGGCCCGAGTTTCTTTACGATGCCAGCGATTCCAAATCTTTCTCCTGCGATGTATTGGGCAGAATCCGCTGAGCCGATGAAAGGTGGCACCACAAAAGTAAAGAAATTTATTTCCAAAGATGATCTCGATAATGTGGGGGAGAATGTAAAACGCGAAGTAGCCCGTCTCGGCAAAATCGAACTTACCACTTTGATTGCGCAAAAAAACCAACTCGAAAATCGCAATCTCAAATTACTCGATAATGCTAAAACGATTGAAGTGGTTTTGGTTTCACTCAATGTGCCAAGTGGTTTGCAAGATAAATTTCAAGAAGATTTTGGAGTGCAAGTAAAAGCACGAGTGAGGGCGGTAGCTTACGAAGATGACGATATGCGCGCATTACTTTTTGATCAGCTTTCGCTCAAAGTGCATCCAGAAAAAGTGCTTACCAAAGTGAAGTTTGAGAATGTAGCTTTTCGCATCGATGATGCGCAGCTAGCGCAAAAATATGTGAAGCTTTCTGCTACGATCGAAGGAGTAGAAGAATACGATGTATCTGAGCAAAATGCCGCTGGCGCGCGCTTAGTCGAAAAACTGCGCAGCAGAATTCTCGGGAAACCAATTGCAGAATCCGAAGCTTACATTCGCAATCTACCCGAGGTGAATTCTGCAGTGATTTCTTCTTGGCCTTTTTGGGCGCAAAACATTCCGGATTTAGCAGAGAATGTGAGATTCAAAATCTCGCGCTAAAAAAGAAAGCTTCTCACTTTGCTTACTTGAAGAAGTATTTTTGAAGTTTAAAATCTTAATCCCTAAAACTCTTTTTCTTCTCCATTTTCTCCTACTACTTTCCAAACGGTTTCTTTTTTGAGTTTACCTTTCACCGCGAAGCCTGCTGCTTTCACATGGCCACCACCACCGAAGGCGCTAGCAATTTGCGCAGTGTTTACATCTTCGCGCTGAGTGCGCAGTGAGGCTTTCACCAAACCATCTCTCTCACTCAGGAGAATCGAAAACTTGGCATCTGGCACAGCATTCACATAATCCACTACACCCGCGAGATCTTCTTGCACTGCGCCAGATTCCTCAAAATCTTCTTTCTGCGCAACCGCGAGAGTTACTCCTTCGCTGGTTTGCTTCACTGTATTCAGAATTCTGCCCCAGAGTTTCATCGCAGGAATCGGAGTGGTGCGGTAAACCTCCTTTGACATTTTCAAGAGATTGCCTCCGCAGCGTAAAAGTTTCCCAGCTGTGCGCAAAGCTTCGGGAGAAGTATTCGAGTGTTTGAAGCTGCCAGTATCGGTAGAGATTCCAGTCAGTAGGCAAGTAGCAATCTCGGGTGTGATGTTAATTCCCAAAACTTCAAAGAGATGCGTGAGGATAAAACTGGTTGCGCAAACTTCTGGATAGACTAATTTGATATCGCCGAAATCGGCAGCCATCGAGTGGTGATCCACTTTCACTAGTTTCCGACTACCATCCCACAGTTGTGGTTTTGTTTCGTGAAATTTAGTTTGGTGAATATCTCCACAATCAAGCACGATTACCAAATCAAAATCTTCCGCTACGAAATCATT
The DNA here is from genome assembly GCA_028690585.1 of Candidatus Altimarinota bacterium. Classification (GTDB taxonomy): domain Bacteria; phylum Patescibacteriota; class Gracilibacteria; order JAHISY01; family JAHISY01; genus JAQVAZ01. The sequence goes on along the minus strand of JAQVAZ010000042.1, from coordinate 1,186 downwards.
CACGATGGATTCTGCCCCAGGTAAAAATTGAAAACTATTTGGTGCAGGATCGAAGCAAGCTGCGGTGGATTTTTTTCCAACTTGCTGCAGCATGAGATACGTTGCAAGTAGACTTCCCAAGGCATCACCATCAGGATTTTTGTGAGTGAGTAGGAGAATATTTTGCGCTGCTACGATTGCATCTTCTAGCTCCGAGATTAGTTTGGCTTCGAATTCCAAATTTATTTTTTAATTAAGGATTGAGTGTAGCTTTTCAAAAAAGCTTAGCCAAGTAAAAACTCTTGACAGCCTCACTGCGATTTCAGGTTGAATATGCTTAAGCTTTGTAGCAGCTATGCACCAGATCACTTACAATTTTTCCTTTATCGAGGCGCAACACGCGTTTGCAGATGCGATCCACAGTTTCTCTATCGTGAGTTGCGAGGATTACTGTGGCACCAGCTTTATTGATATCAATCAGCAGATTCATAATATCAGCACCAGTCTCAGGATCGAGATTGCCAGTCGGCTCATCAGCAATCAGCAGCGCAGGTTCATGCACCAAAGCGCGCGCGATTCCCACGCGTTGCAATTCACCACCACTCAGCGCAGCAGGGAAGTGTTTCGCGCGATTGGTTAAGCCTACGATTTCCAAAACTTCTGCTACGCGTTTCGCAATCACAGCATCCGACTGCCCAGTGATTTCGAGAGGGAAAGCGACATTCTCAAAAACAGTTTTTTTCGGCAAGAGTTTGAAGTCTTGATAAACAATTCCAAGCTTCCTGCGGTAAAGCGAAAGAGTGGATTCATCTAGCTCATTAATGGTGTAGCTATCCACGATTACTTTTCCACTCGTGGGTCTTATTGCACCAATCAGCAAACTGACAAAGGTAGATTTGCCAGCGCCACTCGGACCAACGATGCTGACGAATTCACCACCGCTGATTTCTACACTCACGCGGTCTAAAACATTTTGCCCTCCGTAGGTTTTCGAAACATTATCAAAAACAATCACGGAGGGAAGTTTACAAGGAATAAGGATTAAGAACAAAGGAGTAAGTTTAAGAAATCCCCCTCTTTGTAAAGGGACTGGCATAGATAATTCATTTCAATCGTAAGTATCTCCTTAGCTTCAAGCGTAATTGTTGTTTGTCAGGGTTGCAGAACCTGAAGACTGCCTCGTCAAGGTGAAGTTGGTATTCTACGC
>JAQVAZ010000041.1 GCA_028690585.1 Candidatus Altimarinota bacterium | reverse complement strand
CGCGCGGTTTTTTCACTTTGGTTTTTTTCAATCCTCACGCTGGTGAGGAAATCATCAACCGCTTGAGAGATTTGCAAGATAGATTTGATTAAGTTTGAATTTATTATATAAGCCTGCTAGAATCTTAGCGAAAGATAATTCCTTGTGTGTGGGGCTCCGTATGGTTCCTCGTAAATAGCACTCAAGGTTCTTTCGATTAGTGCTTATTTGAAGAGAGAGTTTTCTTCCACGATCTTTTGCTTGAAGATGTTGTAATAGCTCTCATCATTCTTTTCATATTTGCGAAAAATTGCCCAGCAGGCAAAATCAACAATCTGCAAACATTTTTCTTGTGAAGATGGTTTTATCTTTACGGCAAAATCAATTTTATGATTATTCCTAACTTGGGTTTCTAGATATTGTTTGAAGTTCTGGTTGAAAAACTTATTGGTTTCTCTTTGTGAAGCAATTAGCTGAATCTTGCTTTTGAGAGGAATTAGTTTTTTAGTTAAAACTCGATCAAGCAAAATATTGGTGATGTAGTTGTAAAGCACTTGTTTTTCGTCCTGCAGTTGCGTGTAGACTTTATCTTTTTTTAGGTAGATTGTGATTATGGAAATATCCTGTTGATTCAAAAAATTAAATAAGCGGATGCGGGTTTTGGGTTTTTCTTTATAAGCATGTAGAGAGTTAGGATGAGATTTGATTTCTTTCTTGGTGAAAGATTTAAAAATCTTTTTGATAATTTTTTCGATGGGTTTTTTCTCTGAATCTTTTACAAACAAAAAAGTAACCACAAAATGCTTTGAAGTTTTTTGTTTTGAAAAGTCAAAACCTAAATCTCCGCTTTCGTCTAAATATATGTAAGGCATTATTACGAGCTTAATCCCACCTTTTTTCTCACTTCAGCCAAAGTTACTTCTGCAATTTTGCGAGCTTTCAGTGCACCTTTCGTGAGAACTGCTTCCACTTCTTTTGGATTCTGCATTAGCTGAGCAAATTTTTCTCTGGCTGCATCAAACTTCTCGTGGATTTTTTCTAGCAACATTTTCTTCGCATCACCATAACCCACTTCACCATTGCGGTATTTTTCTTTCAAAGCGTGGATTTCTGTTTCGCTGCCTAGTAGCTTATAAATAGCGAAAACATTGCATTTCGCGTAATCCAGCGGTTCTCCTTTTGGTGTGGAACTGGTGACGATTCCCATCACCTGCTTCTTTAGCTCCGCATCACTGCCAAATAAATCAATCGTATTCTTGTAGCTCTTACTCATTTTTTCGCCATCGACTCCCGGAATCGTTGCCACTTCCGTAGGAATAATCGGATCAGGTAACTCAAAAGTTTCTCCGTAAAGATGATTGAATTTATCCGCGAGATCACGCGCGATTTCCACATGCTGCTTCTGATCTTTGCCCACCGGCACTCCGCCTGGTTTCACGATCAGAATATCCGCTGCCATCAGTACTGGATAATCAAATAATCCTACACTCGCTTCGAAGCCTTTCGCTTTTTTGTCTTTGAAGCTGTGGGCTCTCTCGAGTAATCCCATCGGGGCGATGCAGTTCAAAATCCATGTAAATTCAGGGATTTCCTTGATGTCAGATTGTTTATATAGCGTAACTTTCTCAGGGTTGAGTCCCAGCGCGAGGTAAGCAGCTGCCACTTCGAGCACACTTCTGCGTAAATCTGCTGGATTCTTCACAGTGGTTAGCGCATGCCAATCCGCGATGAAAATAAATAATTCATCACCAGCATTCTGTTTCTCGAGAAATTGCGCAATCGCGCCAAAATAATTTCCGAGATGGAGATTACCACTGGGCTGAATTCCAGAAAGAATACGCATGCAAGAAAGTTTAAACTGTGTGAGAATTCTAACATCTAATTATTTTCGCATGGAATCTGCCGCTACTACGCAAATCTTTGGAATCTCTCTTACTGCTTTTTTTACAGGCTGGCTGATTGCAGCTTTCTACATCTTTGTTTGCTATCGCATCACTATCAAAGCAGGTTACGCTTCTTGGAAAGCTTTCCTCATGCTGATTCCTGGTTTGAATTTGATTTTAATTTTGCTGTTTTCACTAATGCGCTGGCCAATCGAAAAAGAGTTACGTGAGATGCGGAAGATTCAGGAAATCTCTGCTAACGCTGCAAACATTTCTCCAGAAAGCGAATAGCTTCTTCGCGCGATTTCACCAAACCTTCCACTTGCGCATCGTGGAGGATTTTTTTCAATCTACCGATTTGTTTTCCTTTCGCTATGTGTAACTCACTTACAATCTCATCTCCATTCAGCAAATCTTTTGGAGCTGGCAGCAGTAATGCTTGAGTTTCGTTTTTCCACATCTGCGCTACTTTGCGATACAGGCTGTAATCTCCCGGAGAAGTGCCTCTCACATCAGCGAGGCAAACCTGCAGCAATTCCGCAAACCACGGATGCGTGAAATAGCTGTGGCGATGAGCCAAGCGCATTTTTTCCAAATCTCCGAAAAGCATATGGTTATCTACTAGCCAGATGATTTTGGCGCGAGTAGCGTTATCCATTCGCAACCGCTTCAAAATTTTATCTGCGATTTTGGCAGAAGCTTCTGCGTGGCCAGGGTAGCGGATTCTATCCGGATCTTTCCTCATGGTTTTTGCTTTACCGATATCATGGAGGAGAGTTGCCCAAGCTACAGCCAGGCTCACTTTCTTCGGCAGCGCTGCGAAACTTCCTAGGCTGTGCGTGTAAGTATCTCCTTCTTTATGAAATTCCGTGGGCTGCGGTAATCCTCGGAGTTCCATCAATTCTGGAATCAAAATTTCCAGCAAACCGAATCGTTCCAAATCTCTCACCGCGAAAGCGCGATTCTCATTCTCAAACATTTTATTCAACTCATCGCGGATTCTTTCTCCGGAGATTTTTTCAATCAAACTCGCGTGCTTATCGATAGCCTCCGCAGTTTTGGGCTCATATTCAAAATTCAAAAGATTCCTAAATCGCACTCCACGCAGAATTCGGAGGTGATCTTCCATTACTCTTTCCTCAGAATTTCCGATGAAGCGAATCACTTTCAACTTCAAATCGTGTTGCCCACCCACATAATCTAAAACCTCATTATTCAACGGATTTAGAAACAAACCATTCACCGTGAAATCTCGGCGCTGCGCATCCGCTTTGGCATCGGTGAAGAAAACTTTCCCCGGTCGCCTCCCATCGTAATCACTTTCACCACGGAAACTCGCTACCTCAAAAGCATGTTTACCGAGGATTACTAGCATCACGCCAAAATCTTTTCCGATAGGATGAGTTTTTTGAAAAAGTTTTTCTACATCCTCGGGAGTGGCAGAGGTGGCGATATCGATATCGCTAATCTTACGATCAAGTAATCGATCTCTCACCGCGCCTCCCGCGAAGTAAGCAATGAAGCCTGCAGCGGTTAATTTTTCTACGATTTTTATAGCGGATTTCAGCATCTCTGGGTTGAATTCTGAGGCATTTTCTGCTAAAATGCTACGATTTAAAAAACTAAATTTGAGTAATTTTATCAAAAGATTTTCGCTAGTGATGGGGATTTTTTTCCTCGCGGTTAGTTGCTCTAGTAGCTTCGCGCAAGCTGCTACCGCTACAGTTTCTTCGGAAATTACAATTACACCCTACACTGCGGAAGCAGCGAGAAGTTTGCCTATCGATAATTTAAAAATTGAATTAACTAAGGCAGAAAATAAAGCTACAAAGCTAGAGACTCAGATTCGTGATTTAGCAAAAAAGATTCAAGAAAGTAAAACCAAACTTACTGCAGCTGAATGTAAAGAAAATAAAAATGCTCAAAATTCATCTTGCAAAGATCAAGCAGCGCTTGATGCGAAAAAAGCCTTACTACAAGAATTAAATAGCAAAGAGTTGATCCCGCTTAGGTTGGATTTGAATTCTCGGGATACAGCTAATCTCAAGGGAATGATTACGATTCAAGGGCAGGGAATTTTTGCTGATGCTGCGAGTTTCCTCGGAAGCATCATCGATTATCTCATCAAATTTGTAGGCTCGGTTGCGTTGATTCTCATTGTAGTTGGCGGAGTGAGATTAGTAGTAGCAGCAGGTGATGATAATGCTGTGCAAAACGCGAAGCAGATGATTACCTACGCGATTATCGGGTTAGCGGTTGCGCTACTCGCTTATATCATCGTTACGTTCGTGCACGGTTTACTCTACCGCTAGCTTGAGTTTAGGGCTAAAAAAT
>JAQVAZ010000017.1 GCA_028690585.1 Candidatus Altimarinota bacterium | reverse complement strand
CTCCCCAAGTTTCGTAAACCCAACGGTAAACCATTTCTACCGTGGAAATAAAGAAGCCAAAACAAAACCAAGTGAGTGGCAAAATTGCGAAAAGTGCTGCAGTTGGGCCTTTGCCTCCGCTGCCACCAACTGCTAATTCTTCAGGAGTAGAGAAGTTTTGGAAAATAGAATAGATGAGGAGAGTCGCGAGAATCGCGGAGAGAATTCCGAAAACCGTGCCGTAAATCGTAATGAGATTTTCTCGCGTAGATGAGTTGGCAGAAAACTCCAAAACAAAAATACTTGCTTGCGCGGAGATGAGGAGTTGCAATGCTGCGATAAGGAAAAGAGATTTCAAACCAGAATCTGCGCCGATAATTGTGAAGAAATAAATCGGCAGTAGGAAGATGAAGATGATTACATTCAGGAGAATCACATGCTTCACTACCAATCTCAAATCTGGATATCTTTCTCTATCTAGCATTCCGAAGATAAAAACTCCGAGGCTGCTAGTTACCATCGCAGTGATGAATCCCATCACGAGTGAAGAGAAAACTAGAAAAGGCCCGCTGACTGCGCCAGTAGTCGCAGTGCCCAAACCAAACAAAACAAAAATCAGCAAGATAATCATTCCAATGATTCCCACTCCGAGACCAGATAAGCTTTTGAAGAAGAGAAGTGAGAAGGAAATGTTGCGAGGAGGGAGGCTCATAATGGGGGAGTTAATTAACCTGCCGGGAAGATTTTACGATATCCGAGGAGAAGTAGCACTATTCCGATTGTTAGCGCGGTGTCAGCGAGATTGAAGTTGGGGATAAACCAGAGTGTGATGAAATCTGTAACTTGCCCGAAAACGATTCTTTCCCCGAGATTTCCTAGCGCGCCACCAATCAAAAGTGAGAATGCGGTGGTAGCAAGAGGTGATTGATTGGTTTGCTGGGTATAAATGTAGAGGAAGAGAAGGATTGCTGCAAAACTTAGCAAGATAGTTGCTAACTGCGGAAATGGAATTCCAAACGCAATATTGAGATTGTGCGAAAGCTGTAACTTCAAGAAAGGAAAAATTTCCACTGGATTTTCTAAGCTTTTTGTAGCAAAAAATTTCGCTGCCGAATCCAAACCAAGGGTAAGTAAACTGCCTACGGAAAGCCACCAAAGTTGTTTGCGCATTTCGGCAAAAATTTTAACACTTTTAATCCGCCTTCGCGAAAATCTCTAGGCGTAAGCCAGAGGGATGTAAAGTATTCCGCTACGGCGGACTTTCGCTCCTCAGTAAAAATACTTAGAGAACTTCCGAGCGTAAGCTTGAGGAGCTTCGGGGTTGAGTAAAAAATGTTTTCTTCACTTCTGATTTTGGAGTGCTACAATCTCTTCGCTCCTAACCACCCCAAACTATGGATTATAAATACCTCCCCGATATGGATTCGGAAGTTTTTGCACTTATAAAAGAGGAAGAAAATCGCCAGCGCAACGGATTGGAAATGATTGCGAGTGAGAATTATGTTTCACCTGCAGTGCTTGAGGCGATGAGTAGTGTTTTCCAAAATAAGTATTCCGAAGGTTACTGCGGTAAGCGTTATTACGCCGGGAACGAGGTGGTGGATAAGATTGAGGGATTGGCGATTGAAAGAGCCAAGAAACTTTTCGGTTGCAACTTCGTAAATGTGCAAGCGCTTTCTGGAAGCCCTGCGAATCTCGCAGTTTATTTTGCATTACTCAATCCTGGAGATACGGTTTTGGGATTGAAGCTCAATCACGGCGGCCATCTCTCTCATGGCCACCCTATCAATTTCACTGGTAAAACTTATAACTTCATTCAATATGGTTGCAAAGGAGAAACAGGTATCGTGGATATGGATGAAGTAGAAAAACTCGCCAAAGAGCATAAACCTAAAATGATTGTGGCAGGATTCTCCGCTTACTCGCGTGATTTCGATTGGGTGAGGTTCAAGCAAATCGCGGATAGTGTCGGCGCGATTACTTTTGCGGATATCGCGCATGTAGCTGGTCTCATCGCTGGTAAAGCAATCAAAGGCCCAATCGAAGCGGGTTTCGATGTTGTCACTACCACTACTCACAAAACTCTGCGTGGCGCGAGAGGCGCGCTTATCATGAGTAAAGATGAGGAAGCCGCGAAGAAGATTGATAAAGCAGTTTTCCCAGGCTTACAAGGCGGGCCACATGAGCATATCATCGCAGGTATCGCAGTCGCGCTGGGTGAAGCACTCAAGCCAGAATTTCAAACTTACGCGAAGCAAATCATTCTCAATGCGCAAAAACTTTCAGATGAGTTGCTAGCAAAAGGTTTCAATATCGTTTCTGGTGGCACCGATAATCACCTCATAGTGGTGGATCTCCGCAACAAAAATCTCCCTGGTAAAGAATTCACTGATGCTTTGGATAAAGCAGGAATCTCTGCTTCAGCTTCCACAGTGCCAAATGATCCAAACCCACCGATGAAACCAAGTGGTATTCGCCTCGGCACTCCAGCCCTGACTACACGCGGAATGAAAGAAGCGGAGATGATTCAAGTTGCTGAGTGGATTTCACGCGTAGCGGATGATATGGAAAATCTTGCAAACCTCGCTGCTATCAAACAGGAAGTAGAAACTTTCGCTGCGAAATTTCCAGTGCCAGGAATTTTCTAAAGCTAGTTTTAGAAAATCTGATTACTGAATAAAAACTTTTTGGACATCTTTTCTTTCAGATCTTGCCCAAGCTTCTGCGAAAGAGACTGTCTCTCCAGTTTCTTTATCAAGCCAAGTATCTGCTTCTGCGCTACGATGAATTTCATTTGCAGATATAAATCTATTAGGAAGGCTGAGTCTTGGATTTCCTTCTGTGAATGGAGTGGTTTCCATAAGGTAGGGTTAAAATTATTATTGAGTTGGAGTTTCAGGATCTGATCCAATCAGAGTGTCTCTAATATGCTTTGCGGCTCTTTCTCTAGCGCATGCTGTAATTGCTTCTCCAAAAGAAACGGCTGCTCCAGTCTCTGCGCTATACCAAACCTCTTTCCTAGGATTTCCGTCACAGCGTAACTTGTTATTATTCTCTGCTAATCCTAAGGCTGTTGTGATGCGAATTTGAATGCGATTAAAGATTTCCATTTCTTTTTCACCTACCAACTCTTCAGCAAACTCAGCTAATTCTTTGAGTAATAATTTCAAATCGTTAGTTGAGATTAGATTTGAGAGAGCAAGCCCTGTATCTAGGATTTGGTAAGCATAGTTGAGTAAGCTGATTCTCTCTCCACTATCATTTGTTTCAAATGCTGACCAAACTTCTTTTATAAGAATTTGCGCAGTTTCTCCTAGCGTTTCTATCTCTTCAGGGGTTTTTCTAGTTGCGTTTTCCATAAGTATTGTTATTTAAAGTGTGAGAATTTAACATTTTAAATTAGTCAGTGCAATCATTCGCTATAATTTTCTCTACTTCGCTACTTTCCGCTAAACTCATCCCACTTATCTTTCCCTTTATGAAAACTATCAAAGTTGGAATTATTGGCTGCGGTGTGGTGGGCAGCGGTGTGGTAAGGGTTTTGCAGGAAAATGCGAAAGTGATTGAGTTGCGCGTGGGAAGTAAGATTGAGATTGCAGGAGTAGCGGATAGAGTTTTTCCCAAGGGTGTGAAGATTGAGAAGAAGATTTTTACTAGTGATGGTTTTGCGCTGTGTCGCAATCCTGAGATTGATATCATTGTAGAAACTGTGGGTGGGATGGGAATCGCAGCGGAATTTATCAAAACTGCTTTGGAAAATGGCAAGCATGTGATTACTGCGAATAAAGCCTTACTGAGTGAGAAAGGTTTTCCGCTTTTTCAGCTGGCTTCGCAGCAAAAGAAATTGTTACTTTTCGAAGCAGCAGTTGGTGGTGCGATTCCAATCATCCGCACTCTCAAGATGGATTTCGCGGGAGAGAAAATTACACAGATGAAAGGAATCCTCAATGGAACTTGCAACTACATTCTCACGCAACTTACTGAGGGAGGAATCGAATTTGCCGATGCGCTGAAAGCCGCGCAAGAAAAAGGTTACGCAGAAGCCGATCCGACTCTCGATATCGAGGGAATCGACACCGCGCATAAGATTGCGCTGATGGCGATGCTGGCTTGGGGAGTGAAGGTGGATTTCAAAAAAATTAGCATCACAGGAATTACAGGGTTAACTGCTGCAGACTTTGATCTCGTAAAGCGTTTGGGTTTTGTAATTAAATTAATCGCGTTTGCGAAAAAAGAAAGCAGTGAATTGGAGATTCATGTTTCACCAACTTTGCTACCAGCAGATTCTGCTTTAGCCAAAATCGGTGGAGTAATCAACGCAGTGCAAATCTACGGGAAAAATATGGGAAGCTGTTTACTCTCCGGTAGAGGAGCAGGAAGTTTACCAACCGCTACTGCAGTGGTGGGAGATATCATTGAAGCTGCGCGCGATACTTTAATTGGGAAATCCGCGGTGCCAGTTTGCGGTTATCAACCAGAAAAATTAGTAGAATTCAAAATCTGCAAGATAGAAGAAAGCACTAGCGCTTATTATTTGCGTTTCAGTGTGAAAGATTTACCAGGAGTGATCCGAGATATTTCTACGATTCTTGCTAAGCACAATCTCAGCATTCACACCTTCCTCCAATTTGGTAAACCACATCCAGATAATTACCGCCCGATTGCGATGGTGCTGCATCCAGCGAAATTTGGAGATGTGAAACGCGCGGTAGTAGAAATTGATAAGTTGAAATGCGTTGATCGCAAAACCTTAATTTTGCGCGTAGAAATGTAAGTGCAGGATTAAAGATTAAGAAATTTTTGATTTTAAATTCATCCAACTTTTCTCAAGAAAACTTTATTCAAGAATTGGCTTTAGGGGAATTTAAAATGTTGTTAAACTAATAAAGAATTAGCACTCCAAATATTTAGATAGCTAAACTCAATAAAAGCAAAGACACCCCAGCGGGGTGTCTCTACGCTATCCTTCAAACAAACTAAATTGAATTCAAAACTAAAAATTGCGTTGGTGTGTGATTGGTTGACAGATTTTGGTGGGGCAGAAAGAGTTTTACTAGCGCTGCATGAGCTTTATCCTGATGCGCCGATTTTTACCACGCTGTATCGCCCAGAGAATCTTCCACAGTTTGCTGATGCGGATATTCGCACGAGTTATCTCCAACACATTCCTTTTGCTGCTGCGCATCACCGCGCGTTTTTTCCTTTCATGCCAGCCGCAGTGGAGGCTTGGGATTTCAGCGAATTTGATGTGGTGATTTCCTCTACCTCGAGTGGTTGCGCGAAAGGCATTATCACAAAACCTTCCACACTTCACATTTGTTACTGTCACAATCCGAATCGCGCGCTGTGGGATGGTAGCCACGAGTATCTGAAACTGCATAAACATAAATACAATTGGTTGGCGCGAAAATTTATCCCACATCAACTGATGAAGATGCGCATCTGGGATAGAGTAGCAGCAGATCGCCCAGATGCTTTTATCGCGAATTCCAACTTTGTTGCAAAAAGAATCAAGCGTTATTATCAGCGCGAAGCAGAAGTGATTTATCCACCAGTCGAAACTACACAATTCTCACCAAGCGGTGAAGCGCCTGGTAGTTATTTCCTCGCAGTCGGGAGACTCATTCCTTACAAGCGTTTTGATTTGGTGATTCAAGCGGCAAATGTTTTAGGTGTGAAATTGCGCATCGTGGGAATCGGAAGTGAAGAAAAAAGATTACGCGCGATGGCTGGGCCAACGGTGCAATTCTTTGGCAAAGTCTCAGAAGAAAATCTCCAACGCATGTATACCGAATGCCTCGCTTTAGTTTTCCCGCAGGAAGAAGATTTCGGTCTGACGGCGGTGGAAGTGCAAGCGAGTGGCAGGCCAGTGGTGGCCTACGCAGGTGGAGGCGCGCTGGAAACTGTGATTCAAAATCAAACTGGAATTCTTTTTAATCAGCAAACAGTTTCCTCACTCGCCGATGCGATGCAACGCGCCGCGAAGAAAACTTGGATTCCAAAATCTATCGCGAAAAATGCGCAGCGTTTCGATACTGCGAAATTCAAAAAAGGGATTGATGATTTTATCCGCCAGCAGTTGAAATAACATTATTCATTAACTCTAGCTACGCAACCTTGCCTTTCAACGTGAGTGGTGCTTGCTTCACTGTATGGTTGTGGATAATTTTTTTCAACTATTTCTTTTCGCATTCCTAGAATAAATTGCTGCCAAAATGGATTTTGTTCAAAGATTGGAAGAAATTTACCAACGAGGTATTCAGCTTCGGTAACATCGCTACAATTATCGAAAGCATTTTCAGCCCTATATCCTTGGATCCGTAGATGTATTAGCTGAAGAGTTCCAATCTTTCTGCGTGAGGATTCCACAAGTTGTGTGAGAGGTTTTTCTCGCGCGATTTCAGGCTGATTTCTGATGGTTATAAATTAAGGTTGGGAATCTTGTTCTGAGAGTTTTATTTTTGTAAGCTGCTTAAACTGAAGAGCCTTCTCTATGGAAACCAGTTGGCACAAAACTAAAATCCTCCTCTTTTTGAGTTGGTTTTAAAACTGCTTTGATGTGAGAATTTTGCGCAGCAGCGAAACATAGTTTCGCCAATTTAAATTTTAGCGAGAGGTTTTTCATTACCAGAGGATGCTGCGAAACTTTCTCTTGAAGCTGTAACAACTTCTCGGGAGTTTGGAGCATATCAAGATAAGCGATAATGGATTCATCATCTTCCAGCCCGAGCCAAGCTACAACTTGCTTTACTTCTGCATCTGGGATTTCCGGTATGGATCCAAGTCTTTCTAACACAAATAAAAATTAAGGATTCGTATTATAATACCCTAAATCTATTCAGTCAAACCTTGCTTAATCTGTTTCACCAAACCTTTTCCATCAAGTAGATATTTTTCTAGCAGCGCATCAGAAGTGCCGCTTTCACCAAACATATCGCGCATTCCGATTCTCACGAGTTTAGTTTTTGTAGCATTCTCTGCGATTACTTCTGCGATTGCGCTTCCCAATCCTCCAATGATAGAGTGGTCTTCTGCGGTGAAAACAGTCTCGAATTTTTCTAGTAGCTTGAGAATTCCAGCAACATCAAGTGGTTTCAGTGTGGAAACATTTACCACAGTTAAATCAATCTTCTCAGCTTTCAGAATCTCTGCAGCTTCCAAAGCAAAAGGCACTTCTGTGCCAATCGCAAATACAGCCGCAGTTTTTCCTTCGCGCAGAATATCGATTTTCCCCAGCTTTGGTTTGTAATTCGCATCGTAAACCACTGGAAGATTTTGTCTGCCGAGGCGGAGGTAACAAGGATTTTTTTCTTTCGCGATCAGAGGCATCATCGCGCGCGCTTCGTAATAATCCGCTGGGCAGTAAACGCGCATTCCTGGTAATCCACGCATGAGACTCAAGTCTTCCAAAGCCTGATGAGTAGCACCATCTTCACCAGTTAGCATTCCTCCGTGAGTGCCAACCACTTTTACATTGTTGCCAGAGTAGGCGACGGATTGGCGAATCTGGTTGTAGCCGAGCCCGGTGGCGAAAACTGCGAAGGTTGCGCAGAAAGGGATTTTGCCAGCATGCGCTAATCCCGCAGAAACTCCGATGAGGTTTTGCTCAGCGATACCGATATTGTAAGCGCGAGTAGGGTATTTCTCCGCAAATTTCAGTGTTTGCACGCTGTGGCGCAAATCTGCATCTACGGTGACAACCTCTGGAATCGCTTCCGCAATATCCAGTAAACCGTCTCCAAATCCAGCGCGAGTTGATTTCATTTCAGCCATCGCGCGAGAGTTTAACATCTACTCTTAGCTTTACGGAAACGGAGATTCTCGGATTTGACAAAACTATCGCAATCGGCGTAAGCTCTTTCCACTTTCTGGGAAAATCGTTTTGGAGGGTTAGTATTCTTTCCACGGTTTCATCGGAAAGCTTATTAACCCCATTTTTATGTCTGACGATCAGACTACAGGTCAAAACCTCACTTGTGAGGACTGCGGACAGCAGTTTGAATTTACTGCCGGAGAGCAGGAGTTTTACGCGGAGAAAGGTTTCACACCTCCAAAGCGTTGCCCAACTTGCCGTAAGGCAAAAAAGGAAGCAGGTCGCAAATTCACTAAAGTGACTTGCGCATCTTGCGGTCAGGAAACAGAAGTTCCTTTTGTTCCATCCGGAGATCGCCCAGTTTACTGCCGCGATTGCTTTGATAAGCAACGCCAGTAATTCCATCAAGGAATAACTCAAAACAAAGCAGCCTCAGCGATGGGGCTGTTTTTTTATGAAATGAATATTTAATATTGAATAATGAATATTTACTCAGTAATTTCTTTTTTATATTTTCTCATCTCCCAACTTTGGAATTTGCTAAAGGGAGGATTTCAGCCAACTTCAAAACTAAAAAAATCTCTGCGAAAACTACATAATGCCGATTAAAACTCCTACAAAAAATTCAGCCAAACCCAGATGGCAGCGCCAACGATGATTATCACCGTGGCCCAACTCTGGAGTTTAATCTTATTTTTTTCACTTGCGAGCCTCTCCACTACTTGCTTCGCAATGATTTCATTTACACATTCGTTGCAGCTCATTTCCTTGAGATCCACATGTTTCCCACAGCCACCGCAAACAATCTTATCGAGATAGCTTTTACAGTGTTTACATTTCTTGGCATCTTTCTCGATTACTTCCGCACACCACGGGCATTTCATCACATCAAGATCGGTGCCGCAGTGTTTGCAGCGCAAAGCATCATCCTGAATTTTTTCGCGGCAAGCGGGGCAGGGTTTCATTACGGAGAGTTTACCACTGGAGGATAAAATTCTAGAAACTCTGCTGTATTTCGCGCAGCTTCCCAACTCTGCTAAAATGCGCGCAATGCCAAAGCCTATTCGTGTCGCTATCAACGGTTACGGAAGAATTGGAAGATGCGTGCACCGCCAAGTGCTGAATTCCAAGGAGATTCAAGTAGTCACGGTAAATTCCCGTGCGGATGCAGCGATGCATGCGTATTTGCTCAAGTATGATTCCATCTACGGAAATCTCACGGAGGAGGTGATAGCAGGTAAAGATGAATTCACCGTGAAAGGCAAAACGGTTAAAGTTTTTAGTGGTGAGCCGGGGAAAGATTTTCGCTGGGATTCACTGAAGGTTGATGTGGTTATCGAAGCTACTGGCAAACTCACTACCTACACCGATGCTGCGAAGCACCTCGAAGCGGGTGCCAAAAAAGTTCTCATCACGGCACCTTGCAGCGATATTCGCATTCCGACTTTTGTGATGGGAGTGAATCAGCGTGATTACAATCCGAAAGATAAAGTTGTCAGTAATGCGAGTTGCACCACCAACTGCCTCGCGCCTCTCGCAAAAGTTCTCCACGAAAACTTCGGAATCCATGCTGCGCAGATGTCAACGATTCACGCGGTGACTGGTAATCAAAATATTCTCGATAATAGCGGCCCAGATTTCCGCCGCGCAAGGAGTTTCATTCCATCCATCGTGCCAACCAAGACGGGAGTCTCAGCGGCGCTAGCGCGAGTCTTGCCAGCTGTCGCTTCCAAATTTTCTGGTGTGAGTTTGCGAGTGCCAACTGCGATCGTGAGTTTGGTAGATCTCACGGTGGAGGTAGAAAAAGAAGTTACTGCCAAAGAAGTGAATGCTGCGATTGAGAAAGCTTCTAAAGGTGAGATGAAAGGAATTCTTGGTATCTGCAAAGAGCCGCTTGTTTCTGTGGATTTCAAAGGTGATACGCGCAGCTCTATCGTGGATGCAGAAAACACCAAAGTAGTCGGTGGGAAGCTGGTGAAGATTCTCTCCTGGTATGATAACGAGTGGGGTTACTCCGCGCGCGTTACGGATCTCATTCGGATGATTGGAAAGTAATCTCAGCGCAAATCTACAATTCGTAACTGCAGAGTTTTTTTACCATTCCATTCGTTTTCACTCAGCACGAAAGCTAAATCAATTTCTTTGCGCTGCTTCAGCTCTTCGATAAGATTTCCAATCCCAAAACCGATGGCCGGGATTTTACTTTTGCCTAATTTAATTTGGAGATGTTTGCTGCCATTTCCCACTGCGCGGATTTCTCCGAGAGTTGCTGCCTGCCAAAATAAAACTGGCTCAGGGTTTCCCATGCCAAATGGAGAGAGTTGCGTGACTTCGCGCAGCAAATCAAAAATTAATTCTTCTTCCAAAATTTCTGTATCAAGTAGGAGAGTAGGCGTGAGATTCACTTCACCTAACTCTCTCTTCGCAATCGCTTCCATGCGTTGCTGAAACTCTGCGCGATTTTTTTCTCGCAGTGTGAAGCCAGCCGCCGCGCGATGCCCACCAAAAGTTTCGAGCAAATCACTTACTTCATTCAGCGCTGCGGTGATATTGAATTCTGGCAGGGGACTGCGGCAACTTCCCGTAAAAACTCCAGCTACTTCACTCATGAGAATCACTGGCCGATAATATTTCTCTGCGAGTTTGCCAGCGGTGAGCCCGATGATTCCTTGCGGCCAATTCGACGCAGAAGCGATGAGAATTTTTTCCTCTGTGATTTCTCCCAATCTTTCTTCCACCTCATCAGAAACATTTCCAGTGAGTTGTTGTCTTTCGATATTTAGTTTTTCCAACTTATCCGCAAAATCTTTGCCGCCGCCGTTACTCAATGCGTGGAAAGCAATGATGGCATCTTCCAATCTACCGGCAGCATTCAGCCTCGGCGCTATGCGAAATCCTACATCTTCTGCAGTTACTGCTTTTTCGATTCTCGCATTCTCGAGAATTCTTTTTAAACCAACATTTTTCGTTTGAGAAATTTTCCGTAAACCTTCACTCACGATTGCACGATTTTCTCCCGTGAGTAGGCAAACATCCGCGAGAGTTCCAATTGCTGCAAAACTTACTAATTCAGCGCGCAAATCTTGCGGTAACTTTTCACCAGCCAAACTTAATGCGAGGAAGTAAGCAACTCCTGCGCCAGCCAGATCTTTGTAAGCGTAAGCGCAATCACTTTGGCGTGGATTCACAATCGCAAAAGCTGGTGGTAATTCACTCGGTGGGAGATGATGATCGGTTATTACCACATCGATTCCAAAAGAGTTTGCTAGCTCCACTTCGCGCTTCGCTGAAATTCCGTTATCCACAGTGATGATAAGTTTCACACCAAGCTCTTTCGCTTCTTTTATAAACTCTGCATTCAAACCGTAGCCGTGTTTCATGCGATTCGGCAATCTCACACTTACTTCGGCTTCTAGAAATTTCAAAACTTTATACAGAATCACACTCGCAGTCACACCATCCGCATCGTAATCTCCCACAATCAAAATTCTTTCTTTCTTTTCAATCGCTGCGCGAATCCGCTGCGCTGCTTTCTCCAAATCTTTCAAATCATGGATGGAATGAATCGGCTGCGGATGTAGAAACGCTTCGCGATTTGTGACTCCGCGAATTTTCAACAACTTCTCAATCAGCCCCAACTTCTCAGAGTTTTCTTGAATCACCCAGCGTTTACCGAGAAGGGAAAGTTGCTTCGCGTTGGAATTGTTCAAATTGTTCAAACTGTTGTAACTGTTTAGGAGAGAATAAGCAGGAATTACATATGAGGAAATGGTTTGTAGTTAGCGATTTCTCCTCATCGAAACAATTAGAACAACTACAACAACTTCAACATTTAGAACAAAAAGCGAAGCTTTTTATTTCTCTGGTTTCATCAGCGGGAAGAGAATCACATCTTTGAGATTCTCTTGATTAGTAAGCAGCGCAACCAATCTGTCGATTCCCATTCCGAGACCCGCAGCTGGAGGCATTCCATGGCTAAGTGCTTTTACAAAATCTTCATCATTATCCATTGCTTCTTTATCACCACCAGCTTTGGCTTTCGCTTGCGCTTCGAATCTCTCGGCTTGATCCATTGCATCACTCAATTCACTAAACGCATTGATAAGTTCTGCGCCAGCAATCACGAGTTGGAATCGATCTACGCGTTTTGGATTCGCATCGTTTCTGCGTGAAAGGGGAGAAAGCTCCACTGGATGATTCACAATGAAAGTTGGATTCACAATTTTCTCGCGCAAAACTTTTTTATACAGCGCATCAATCAAGTTTCCTCTGCCGAGCTTCGGTAGATTCGCTACTTCGATTTTCAATTCTTTGATCTTCGCGCGAATCTCTTCATCACTTACGGTATCTAAATCTAAACCAGTTTCTTTTTTAATCGCTTCCACTAAATCAACGCGGGGAATTTTTCCGCCGAGAGTAATTTTCTTTCCTTCCACCTCGATTTCTTTTTTATCTAGCAGCTTCGCAATTTCGCCAAACATTTTTTCCACCAACTCCATTAGGTATTCGTAATTCTCATAAGCTGCATACAGCTCCATCATTGTGAAATCTTGGAGATGGGTTGGATCGATGCCTTCGTTGCGGAAGCAGCGCGCAAACTCAAAAACTTTTTCGAAGCCACCGACGAGGCAGCGCTTCAGATAAGTTTCTGGCGCGATGCGTAAAACGCAATCCAAATCCAAAGCATTGTGATGCGTGAAAAATGGAGTAGCGACTGCGCCACTGGGTTTACTTTGCAACACTGGAGTTTCGACTTCGATGAAGCCTTCCTTTTCAAAAAATTTCCGCAAGCCACTTACGAGTTTGCTGCGGAGTAAAAATCTTTCGAAAGTTTCGCGGTTGGTAGCCAATTCCAAATATCTCTCGCGGTAGCGCTTCTCAGTATCCTCGATCCCATGAAATTTCTCGGGAAGTGGGGAGAGAGTTTTTGTCAGCAGTGTGAGTTTCTCCACTAACAAACTTTTCTCTCCATGCTTGGTAGTAAAAGTTTTTCCAATCACTCCTACGAAATCTCCCAAATCGAGTTGCTTACTCCAGAGTTTGAATTCGGTTTCTCCCATCTCTTCTTGCTGGAGAATAATTTGATAACTGCCAGTTTGGTCTGAGATGCGGAGGAAGGCGAGTTTTCCCATCGCGCGAAACATGAGAATTCTTCCTCTTACTGCAATTTTTGTTTTCCCATCAGGAAGCTTGCCAGCTTCTGCGGCAGTGTGAGTTTTCTGAAAACTGTCGGCGTAAGGTTGGATGCCAGCTTCACGTAACTTCGCGACTTTCTCTCGGCGGATGATTCCTTCTTGGGTGAGTTTCATTGGTAAATAATTACTTATCGCAGTTTAGCGAAAAAATAGATTATTGCCGAGGATGCCAGCTGCTTATAATATTTCTTTACGTAGCATAGCTGAGTATCTTCAGGGTTTGCCTTGGAATTAACACTCTTTATGCTAAACTCCTCCAGCTGTAATTTCGTGCGCCCGTAGCTCAGCTGGATAGAGCATCAGCTTGCGGAGCTGGGGGTCGTAGGTTCAAATCCTGCCGGGCGCACCATTCTTCGTTCCACTTCGTGGAACTTCGAATGGCGCAGCCACTCTTTTGTGCTGACTTCATAAATAGAATAGTCAGAAGAATGCCCTTTGTAGCTTTAGCGAAGAAGGGCTTTAGCAAAAGCGAGGTGGAGGTTCTACATGGTGAATTCGGTGTGGTAAGAATTTACTTGTAGAGAAAATACTTTAATTTAAAACTGGGATTTCCAGGCGACTGGTGAAGGATTTTTGTTTTACAAAAAACTGTGAAGCTAGCTTTAATCCTGCCGGGCGCACCAAAAATTTTGCTTCGCAAAATTAGAATCAAGAAATAAAGATTGAGGAGAAGAATTAAGGTTTTTAGAAATACTGCAAAATTTTCCTTAATTCTAATCTCTCAACCTGCACAGAGGGATTTTCGTGAAATTATTTTTCTGGATCCCCGCCTGCGCGGGGATGACAAAATTAAAGCAGGGATTAAATCCTCGCAGGAAAGTAAAAGTAATTTACTTGCTTGACTTTAAATAGTTAATGGATAAACTAGTTTGGTTGTTAATTTTACCTCAATGCCTATCCCAACTAAACCAATCCCCGAATCGATTCTCCGCGCAGCAGCGCGAATCAAGACTGTCGCCGATCACCAAGTTTTCAATCCACTCGGAATGACAACTTCTACTTTTCGCATTCTAAACCTGTTGGCGCAGAGTGAAGATGGGAGACGCACTCCTGGTTTTCTGATGAAATTTGTTGGTGGCACGAAATCTAATATGAGTCAGCGTTTGAATTTTTTGGCTAAAAATAAACTAGTTAAGCGTGTTGAGCCAAAAGCAGGGGAAGATAATCGCAAAGTATTCATCATGCTTACTTCTGCTGGGAAAACTCTCGTGAGTGATGTAACTCAAAAAATTACTAAAGCCAAAATTAGATTGGAGAATTATTTCACTACTGAGGAGATTGCGAATCACTTTGCTTTTATCGAAAAATTGAATCAGTTTTTTGAGGAAAATGAGAAGCAAATTCCAGATTTGTTTCGTTAGTCGCTACTTGACTTTTTCTCAGTAAGAAGGTAAATTACTACACTATTTCAAATGATAAAAATTCACTTCCTTTCCTATGCCTAAACTTATTTCCAAACTCAGTATCAGTGCTTTGATTCTCTTGCAGGTTTTTACACTCGCAGGCTGTGGTAATACCGCAGAGGTTACGCAAGCGGATTATATTCCTAAGGTGAAAACCGTTACGGTGGCTGCGGGTCTTTCGAGCGAAATCCAAACTACCGGTGAAATCCAAGCGCAAAAATCCGTAAATCTTACTGCAGAGGTAAAAGCGAATGTAGTGAAGGTTTTTGTCAAAAATGGTGATAGCGTAGCTGCAAACCAGATTCTCGCTACACTTAGTTCTGATAGTGTTTCCACTTCAGTTTCCACCGCACAAAGCGCTTACTCCAACGCCAGCAGTGGAGTTACTCAAACGGGTTTATCTGTAGAAAAAAATATCGAAGCTGCGCGTATCGCTTTATCCACTGTGGAAATCAATCTCGCGAATACACTCAATCAAACTACTGCTTTCCGCCGCCAGGCTGAGGAAGCTCTCAATTCTGCGAAACTTAATTCTTCTCTCTCTTCCTCTGCAGCTGAGACTTCTCTGGAAAACTCGATTCGTAATGCGCAGCCTACTGCTCAAAACGCAGTAGCGAAGTGTGATGAGATTGTCGGTGTTTCCGAAATCTATAAATATTCCAACGATACTTTTGAAGATTCTCTTGGAGCTTTCAAGAATACCACTAAGCCAGCGGCCGAAACAGCAATTTCTAATGCGCTAAATGCTTTACTAGTGGATCCAACCGATTATGCTTCTGCGCGTAGCTTGCTTTCCAAAGCTGAGTCAGCAGCTACCGCTACGATTGATTTACTCAATAATTCCACTACAGGCTCAACTCTCACTCAAACTGCTCTCAGCGGTTATATCGCAAGCATCACGGGGCAGCTTGCTACGATTCGTGGTGCGATTTCCTCTCTCGATAGCGCGAAGCGCGGACTCGAATCTGCCCAGCAAAGTAGTGATGGGCAATCTCAAACAGTGATTTCTGCGCAAGCGAATTACGAAGCTACTCTCGCGCAAATTAATTCTAGTGAAGCTGCAGCGAAGCGCGCAGTAGAATCAGCGAAAGCAGCGTTAGCTTCCGCTGAGAGAGGCGCCGCCCTCAATCAAGTTGGGGCGAAATCTTCTCTTGATGCAGCGCGAGGTGGTTTGCAACAAGCGGTGATTACCGCTGATAAGCTTACGATTCGCGCGCCTTTTGCGGGAAAAGTTTCGGGAGTTTCCGTAGAAGCTGGTGATGAAGTAAATGTAGGCAGTAGCCTCGCAACGGTAGAAGATCCAAGCAATCTCAAGATTGTAGCGAATCTTTCTGGCAATGAAATCCGTAAAGTGCAGCTAGGTGGTTTAGTAAAGTTTGGCAGCAGCAGTAGCGCAACGATTACCTCAATCGCACCAAGCGCAGATCCACTTACCAAAAAATACAAAGTGGAAATCGCTACACGCAATCCTTATCTCAAGCCTGGAGAATTTCTCAAACTGCATTTCCAACTTGGAGAAGTAGCAAAAAACGATCAGCGCATTTTCTTACCACTGACTGCTATCAATATTCTTACGAGTGGTGATTCCGTTTGGAAGGTTGTAGAAAAGAAAGCTGTGAAAACTCCTGTAGCGCTGGGAGACATCGAAGGTGAGTATGTGGAGATTCTCAGCGGTGTAAGTTTCGGCGATGAAGTAATCGTCGAGGGTGGTAGGATTCTAGATTTAGACAAAGATAATTTACCTGTGGAGGTTTCCGCTTAATTTTATTCTGCATGGATAAACATGAGATTGTCAGTATCGAGGAAACTCAATCCAGTCTTTGGGGTTTTTTTATCAATAACTGGAGAGTAACCCTCTTGTTGATTCTGATGTTTACCTTCGGAGGAGTTTTGGCTTTGTGTCGCATGCCACTCGAATCCAGCCCAGAAGTGAAGATTCCAATCGCGGTGGTTTCCACTGTATATCCTGGTGCTTCACCAACCGATATGGAGAAGCTGGTAACGGATAGGCTAGAAGATAAGATCAAAAATCTTGATAACCTCAAAGAATTTACTTCTTCCTCAAGCGAGGGGATCAGTATGATTACTGTGCAGTTCAATCCGCAAGCGGATCTCACTGATTCTATCCGCAAGTTGCGCGATGAAGTCACCAATGCTAAATCCAATCTACCAGACGATGCGATGGATCCAGTAGTCACAGAAATTCGCCTAGATGATATTTCTATTCTCACAGTTTCACTGCTGGCTAATCTGCCACCAGAAGAGATGAAAAAATACAGTGATGATTTGAAAGATACGATTGAAGGAGTTTCTGGTGTGAGTGAGGCAATCCTCTCAGGTTTATCGGATAAGCAGATGCAGGTTTTGATTGATATCCAAAAACTGGAAGGTTATGGAATCAGCCTCCCACAAGTAGTAAGCGTGCTGACAGCGAATCATGTGGATTATCCGATTGGTAGTTTGCTTACCGATGGTTTTTACTACCAAGCTTCCCTAAAAGGGCAGTTTGATACTGCGGAAGATTTACTCCAGCTACCAGTTGGCGCTGCAGGTGGTGAAAATATTTATCTCCGCGATATCGCCACTGTGAGAGAAGTTTTCGGTGAAACGCAAAGTGAAGCGCGGGTTTATCGCTCCTCGGAAAAAGCTTTCCGTGATTCCGTGACTCTCCAAGTCAAAAAGAAAACTGGCGCCAACATTGTAAATGTAGTGGATACAGTGAAAGAGGCAGTCGCGGAATTTAAGCAAAAATCTTTGCCACCGAGTGTGGATGTTTTGCTAACCAACGATTACTCCGAATTCGTCAGAGAAGATATCAGCACTCTCGGAGAAACTGCGATTGAAACGATTCTGATTATCTTCGTGGTGTTATTTCTTTCGCTTGGTTTAGTCGAGACTATTCTCGTGAGTCTTTCCGTGCCATTGATTCTACTTGTTTCTTTTATCGGTTTGAGTATTGCAGGAGAAACTTTCAATAGCATCGTGATGTTTGCCTTAGTGCTTTCACTTGGTATCGTGGTGGATAACTCTATCGTGATTGTGCAAGCGATTTACCGCAATGTGAAAATGAAACACATGGGTGGCAGTGAAGCAGCATTACTCGCTATCAGTGAATTCAAAGCTCCACTTGTGGCTGGCACACTTACCATCATGGCGGCTTTTTTCCCGATGACAATGATGACTGGTATCATGGGGGAATACATCCGGCATTTACCAAATACAGTAAATATCACGCTGGCAGCTTCATTTCTGACAGCGGTTTTCTTACTGGCGGCGCTTTGCGCCAGAGTTTTCCGTGATTATCATGGTGACGATAAGCGTGAATATAAAGAAGCGATTCTCACCAAATATTTTCTCAAACACGTAGAGGCTTGGTATGCGGTGAAGATTCGTCATATCATGGAATCCAAACGCTTACGCAGAACTTGGGTTATCGGTATGGTAACAGCTTTTTGTATCACGATTACTTTCCCGATTGTGGGACTTATGAAAGTGCAAATGTTTCCGACTGTGGATCAAGATTATTTCAATGTAACTATCAAATTGCCAACTGGCGCGCAACTAGAAGACACCGACAGAGTTGCGAAGGAAGTAGAGGCGATGGTGGAGAAGTTGCCTGAGTTAGATAATTTCGTAACGATTGTTGGCGGTGGCGCAGTAGCTAGCTCTTCTTCTCACAATACTGGCGGCGGCTCTACTACTAGCTCCAATCAAGGCGCGATTACTGTCAATCTCACCAAGAAAGCTACGCGCAAACTCAAGAGTTATGATATCGCCGCTTCGCTTCGTGAGGAAACAAAAAAGATTACTGATGCCACTGTGAGTGTAGAAGAATTGCAATCTGGGCCAACAACTGGCGCGCCAGTCGATGTGCAACTCAAAGGTAATGATTTAAATGTGTTGGAAGCAACTTCCGTGAAAGTGAAGGAAGCGCTAGAGAAAATCGCTGGCACTCGTGATGTGACTTCTGATGTGGAGACTGGCACTGGTGAGTTTCATTTCACTCCACGTCGAGATAGATTGAATTACTATGGCTTGACTACGATTCAACTCGCTTCAGCTCTCCGCACTGCGGTGTATGGGAATGATTCCGTGAAGATTCTCCGCAGTGGAGAAGAGACTCCGATTGTGGTTTCTCTCGATTTCCGATCAGAGGCCTGCAAAAATGATAAGCAGAATCAGCTACTTGAGAAGCGTGACAATCTCACACTTTGCCGCAACAATCCTGAGAATATTTCTCAACTCGAGAATCTCCTCATCGCAACTGCGCGTGGCACTGTGCCTGTGAGTGAGTTAGCCGAGATTACTCTCAACCCTGCGATTACTACGATTCGCCACCGCGATGGTGATACAGTAGTGAGTGTGAAGTCTTACACTGATACAGATACTCTACCGAGTGTCGTAGTGGCGCAACTCCAAGCAGAAATTGCTCCACTCTTACCCGAGGGAGTGACTGCGAATTTCGGAGGAGAAACCGAAGATGTAACTGAGAGTTTCCAATCACTCTTCAGCGCGATGGGAGTTGGTTTGTTTATGATAGCGTTGATTCTCGTTTTCCAATTCAACTCTTTCCGCCAACCTTTCATTATTATCTTTACGATTCCACTCGCGTTGATTGGAGTTTTCTCTTCACTCACATTACTCGGTAGGAATTTCTCCTTCCCTGGCTTCATCGGTATCGTGGCGTTGTGTGGCATTGTGGTGAGTCACACGATTATTCTGACTGATAGATTCAATTATCACATCAAGCGCGGTATGGAAAAAATCGAAGCGATTGTGCTTGCCTGCAAAGAAAGATTGGAGCCAGTTTTCCTCACTACGGCTGCGACTGTGGTGGGTATGATTCCACTCGCTTTCACAAATGAGATGTGGACTGACCTTGCGCTGACTATCGCTTTTGGTCTTACCTTCTGCACTTTGCTGACTCTCGTGATGGTGCCAATCTTTTACAACACGCTAGTGAATGATGATGAAATCAAACACATGCGGTAAAAAATTTTAAAAACAGTGTAGAGACGCCCCAGCGGGGCGTCTCTGTATATCTCTAAGATAAATCTTTAGGCTGCTACGATTTCGCTGCCAGGATTTTCTCCTTCCAAAACTATTTTTGTGAGGAAGTTTGGTTTATTGCCATTCAAAACAAATACTCTGCAATCAGGATAAGAAGATTTGATAGTTTTCGCGGCGCCAATTTTAGTTTCCATACCGCCAGCGCCATTTTCACCTTTACCGTTTGCATCAATTGCTTCCAATCCTGCGATACTAATCTCTGGATATAAAATTGCATCAGGATTTCCTCGAGGATTTTTATCGTAGACTCCATCTACATCACTAGCAAGAATAAAGAATTTTTGTGTGAGGTTTAATTCAGCAAACATTTTCAAAACTTCTTCCGTTACCATTGCTGATAGCGCATCGTTAGCCATCGCAGTTTTTTCGCGTGTTTCTTGGGTGGCATCAGCTTTCACATATTTCAACTCTTCTACACAAACAGTATCATTTTCATTCAAGATTGGAATTACACCAGTTGCTAACAAACTAGCCAAAGTGTCTCGGATATTCTTTCTCCTGCGCTTTGAGGCGAAATCTATTTTTGTTACGAGAGCCTGAGCTACCAAAATATCTTCTTCTCCTTCCGTTTGTCCAATGAAAGCTTCATCCCAGCTTTTCATTAAAAGTGGTTGCCCAAGTGCAGCTAGTGCTTGATCATTCATTAGTCTCCTATTTTTGCCAGCTCGATCTCTACCCGCAGCTACAGCTCCAGAAGATACAATCACAAAAGCAACAGTTTCACCTAATTGTTTTCTGATTTCACGGATCTGAGCAGCTATCGCTTCTTGATAGTTACGATTGAAATGATTCTCGTCATCCATCAAAAGATTGCTGCCATTCTTCAAAACTACAAGAGTTGTGATTTTTTCTAAAGCGCTTTGTTGGGAATCAATATTCATAAAAGTAGCTTATTTTAACTGTTTAAATATTTTTGTCAAACAGGCTAAGCAATCAAAGTCCCAGGGTTTTCTTCTTGCAAAACAATCTGCGTTAAAACTCCTTTGAGATTGCCATCGGCTATCCAGATTGGCGCTTCGGCGATTTTGGCGGCTTCGATTTTATCTTTTACTTCTTGATCTTTCGCATCTTTTGGGCGGAATTTTTTCAAATCACTTTTCTGGATTTCACTGATGAGTTTCGCTTTGGGATTGGTATGAGGATTCGCATCGAATAAGCCCGCAACATCAGAAAGCAAAACAATCGCATCTGCGCCAACCAGATTCGCAATCTTCGCAGCCAGCCGATCTTTACTCAGCGCTTTGATTTCATCCATCGAGGTAACTTCGTTTTCATTCACCACTGGCAAGACTCCGCGCCTAAGTAAGAGTTTCAAAACATTATGTGTGTTTTGCACGGTATCGAGATTTTCGAAATCATGCAGCTGCAGCAGAATCTGCGCTACATGAATATCATTCTCCTTCGTGAAAATGTGGTGATATTTGCGCATGAGGCTGCTTTGCCCGATAGCAGCTAGCGCTTGCTTCTCATGCAGTGTTTCTCCAGGATGTATCTTTTGTTTCAATTCTTCTCTGCCAGCAGCCACCGCGCCAGAAGTTATGAGAATCACTTCCTTCTTATTGGTATGCAGGCGTTTGATTTCCTTCACAAGTTTCTCGAGGAATTCTATATTCAACCAACCATTCTCACGGGTGAGAAGTTGGCTGCCGATTTTCACAACAATCCGTTGCATGGGGAGATTATAGGCTTGGAGATGGAATATAACAAAGAGGAATAGAAAGTTTTTAAAAAAGTTTTTCCACTTCCCACTTTGGTAAATAAGGTGGAAATTCCGCCTGAGGCGGAAGGGGGATTTAGCGCAAATATTTTTAAATCTCCCCTAACCCCTCTTTACGAACGGACTGGCATAGATGTTTATCTCCAGGTAAGGTGCTGGGATGTTTGCAAAAATTCCCCATACGCGCTTGCCTCCTCGTAAGATGCATAATCTCATCACAGAGTTTGTCTATCTCACGCCTGCAA
>JAQVAZ010000016.1 GCA_028690585.1 Candidatus Altimarinota bacterium | reverse complement strand
AATAAATAAAACTTCTGCATTCGGATTACCATCTCCCGGCACTGTTTTCAAGCGCTTTTCGCATAGGCGGCATTTCTCACAGCTAGCGATTGCTTTAGCGATTTCGGCAAGTTTGGTAGCTTTATCCACGAGGCAAGAATAAGGAATACGGAATAAAGAATAAGGTATTTGTCATTCCTGCGAAAGCAGGAATCCAGAAACTATTTGTAGGTATTTGAATTTCGGCAAAAGTTTTTAAAATGGAATCCGATTCTCTTCACTTAAGGTTTGCTTCAGCTGTGAAAAATTTTCTAACTTACTACTATTCTTTATTCTATTATTCTCTCCAGAAATTTCTTAGCTTCCGCCAACGCTTTCCCTCGATGACTGTGTTGCGCTTTTTCTTCACTACTCATCGCAGCGAAAACTTTCTCAGCGCCTTCTGCCAAGAAAACTGAAGAGAGGGGAATCTTAGGCAAAATCGGCGCAGCAGCTTCGCGCAAAATCTCACCTCGCACTTCTCCACTAAAAAATTCTGTAGGTTTCCCTGGCTGCGCTATCGCAATCACGCTTACGAATTTCGCGGCGCGATTTTCTTCTTTCTCCATTCTTTCCAGAAAATGCTGCAACCATTCTTCATCACTTGCTTCGCTACCCTTTCCCCATCTCACTGTTTTCACACCCAATTCTCCAGGCAAAGCTTCCACAAGAATCCCACTATCATCGGTGAGAGTAGGATAGCCTGTTATCTCACACCAGTATTCTGCTTTGATTTGCGCGTTTTCCTCGAAGGTTTCTCCCGTTTCTGCTGGCTCTGCTGCGGTTATTTCCAACTCTGCGAGAGTCAGAATCTTCAATGGTAGATTACCTAAAACTGCAGAAATTTCTCGGGTTTTACTGGGATTTCCGGTAGCGAGGAGGAGGTTTTTCACTTGAAAATTGGGCTTAAATCTGCTAGAATCTTACGATAAAAAAACTAAATTATGAAAACAAAAACCAAAAACCACAGCCAGCAACCCGCTGCTGCCGCTGCAAAGAAATCTGCAAGCAATCTTTATAACTTGATTTCCGAGTCTCCTATTCTCGCAGAAGGGGATAGAGAGTTTTGGCTGGCGAATTATCAATCGCTGCCAGTAGTTGAGCAAAATAAACTGGCGCAAATTCTCGCTGAAACAACCAAGGAATTCACGCGTGAGAATGATTCTCATATGAGTCGCATAGCAGAAATCAATACCAAATGCGTGACTAAACTCACTCAAATCGAAAAAACGAATGAGAAGGTAATCAGCGCGAGAGGTGATGATGAAGATGATGATAATTACAACGCAGGTAGTTTTGACCCAGATAAAATTCTCGAAGAGCTTCACAGCGCTGGAGAATTCTAATTTTTCTAAATAATTTTTTACTATGCCAACCGCAACTCCAACTCCCGTAGCTGCTACTCCTACACCTGCAGCGAAACCTAGCTTCATGCTACGCAGCAAGCTTCTTTTCAAGAAATACCAAAATGTAAATGGTAAAGGTATGAATGAAATTGATGCGGAAAATGCAGCGCGCAGTGAGTTTGGTTTACCTCCAATGAGTGAAGCAGAAATCGCTAAAGTCCAAAAACGCGATAGTTTTATAGATAAAGTTACACACAACAAAGTGGTAACTGCGATTGGCTCTTCTGCTGCTTTCCAAAAACTCAAAGCAAAAGTAGAAGGTCAGCCAGCAGCTGCAGCAACTCCAACAGCGCAACCAGCGGCAGCGCCAGCAGTTTCTCAACCAATTCCAACAGTGGTGGCAACTCCAGTAGCTGCTACACCTACACCAGCAGCAACCCCAGCTGCGCCAGCTTCTCAACCAAAAGCTTAATTTTTTCTCATGGCTGCAAAACCAGAAATCAAAATTGCGGAAGAAGTTTCTAATCAAGCGGAAAATCGCTGGGAGAAACCTGCGCAAAATAAGTTAGCTGAAGATATCGGAAATGCTACCAAGGAAAAACTTGGAGAGCTTGAAGATAATCTTCCAGTGAGAATTGCAAAAGCTGGAGATACTCTCGGAGCGATTGCGCTTGGTATGAAAAAGGCGGGATTATTTGAAAAATTCAGCTGGAATATGGAAGTAACTTATCTTCTCGAAAATCAAACTTATACTACTTCACTCGCGAAAGCAGGGAAGCTTTTCCTTGGGAATGAGGTGAGTTTCGATGAAGGAAAATTAGTTGTGAAATTACAAGACCAGAAGCAAAAAGAAAAGATTGGTGGAGAGTGGAATGATGTAGTGGCAACGGAAACTCCTGCTGAAACTCCTGCTGAAACTCCTGCTGAAACTCCTGCTGATACTCCTGCCCCTGCTATTGTTTATTCTCCAGAGTTAAATAGCGATAATGGTGCTACTGGAGTGAGAGGTAAAGTTGCTCCACAACCAGTTACAGCTGCAGAGAAGCCAGCGGAATCTTCAGTCGATGTTGATAAAAAATTAGCTGGAGAGAAATTGCAAAATATCGTTAGTGAATCTAGTAAGATGTTGGATTTATACGATGTATTTAAAAATAACTCTAAAAAGCTAGAGGCTAAGCAGCAGCTTGAAAATCAATGCCAAAATTTACTCCAGATTTGTGAAGATTTAGCGAAATTCTCACAAGAGAAAAAACTACCAAAACCATCTCAGAAGATTGTAGATTCGTTATCTACTTCTTATAAAGCTGCTGTCGATATCTTGAAAGAATTGGGTGGTAATAAGCAGCAATTAGATTCTCAATTAGAAAAATTCAAGCAATCTCTTAGCTAGTATTGATTTTTTACTGATTAGTTAAGTAGTAGCTTTTTTGTATTAAAAATAAACCCAGATTGGGTTAAGGGAGGTGGAGGGAAGAAGCAAGCTTCAACCCCCCACACATTCTCCCGTCTTCAGCTACTTGGGCTTCACGGGGATATTTCCCCAGAAGCCGTCGGCGACGAAGCCGCCGTTGTTGAGCTTCTCGCGAAGCTGGTTGGTGGAAGCTTGCGCTTCCTGCGCCAGTATCTTGGCCTCGTTGGCCGTGGTGTTGGCTTCGGCGGCGGCCTTGGTGGCGTTGTCGGCCTTCTTGTCGACATCGCCGATCTTGGTGTAAGCCTTCTTGAATTCCTCGTCGACATCCTTCTTGAGGTCGGTGACGCTAGCCTTGGTGGCGAGCTTCTTCACCTTGTTGGCGAGCTCCGCCACCTGGGAGGTGGCGTTGGCAGCGTCGGCGACCGCAGCGTTGATGGCCTCAGCGTGGTTGTTGAAAGTTTCTTCATCAGCCCGCTTCTTGGCAGCAAAATCTTCCTCAAGCTTCTTGATGCGCGGGTCGGGCTTGGCGGCTGCGATGGCTGCATTGAGTTGCTCTTGGGTGATGGTGTCGGCCTTGGGGACCTCGGGGTTGCTGTTGGCCTTGACGATGATGGTGATGATGAAGGCGATGAGGCCGAGGGCGATGAGGCCGCCGATGATGCTGATAAGCTTGTTTTCCTTCATCTTCTGAATCCAGCTGGTCTTTGTGGTGTCGTTAGTCATGAGATTCCTCCTTAAAAGGCAGTTTCAGTGTTGGGGAAAAGATTCCAGCGAACCAAACGATTCGGCTGGGGGAGTGGTGGAAGAAGCTTCCTCCACCTTTCCCCAAACCGAATGCTTATATTTGTAAACTGAAAACGGAGAGAGTATCTGCTGACGAATCAATCGCGCGTATTTTGCAATCGCTTTGATTAGGTTTCGCTAGCAGGTTACTCTCCGTTGTTATCGATATTTCAAAGGGCAGACTTTCTGGAAATGTAGGATATTTTAGGTATGAATATGTATTTTGTCAAGAGAATGAAATTAGCAGAGAATTTTCCTAGCTACTGAGTTTTTTGTCAAAACTCATGGGTTTTTCTTGTATAATCTCCACATCTAATTTTCCTCGATGATTAAAGAAGCTTACAAAATCGCGATTCTAGCGGGCGATGGGATTGGCCCAGAAGTGATGGTGGAAGCGTTGCGAGTATTGGATACTGTAGCCGCCAAGTTTGATTTCGTTATCGAGAAAACGGAAAAATTAGTTGGTGGCGCAGCGATAGATGCAGTTGGCGAAGCTTTGCCTGCGGATACTCTCGCAGCTTGCGAAGACAGTGATGCGATTCTTTTTGGTAGCGTAGGTGGTGAGAAATGGAATTCACTGCCACCCGAGAAGCGGCCAGAAGTTGGCGCTTTGCTTCCGCTGCGCAAGCATTTCGATTTATTCGCCAATATCCGCCCAGCCGGAGTTTTACCTGCTTTGAAAAACTCTTCACCACTGAAGCCTGAGATTATCGGAGAAGGTTTTGGCTTCACGATTCTACGCGAACTCACTGGTGATGTTTATTTCGGAGAGAAAAATCGTGGAGAGGATTTCGCGAGTGATTTGATGATTTACCGCCAAGCGGAGGTGGAGAGGATTGCGCGGATTGCTTTCCAACTAGCAAAGAAATCACGAAACAAAGTTACCAATGTTGATAAAGCGAATGTATTGGCGACTTCACAATTCTGGCGGAAAATCGTGGAAGAAATTCATGCGAAAGAATTCCCAGAAGTAGAGCTCAATCATCTCTATATCGATAATGCGACGATGCGAGTATTGACTCACCCACATGATTTTGATGTGATTCTTACTGGCAATCTTTTCGGAGATATTCTCAGTGATGAATGCGCGCAAATCAGTGGCAGCATTGGGATGCAAGCTTCTGCTTCGATTAATTCAGAGAATTTCGGACTGTATGAGCCGATGGGAGGTAGCGCGCCAGATATCGCAGGCAAAGGAATTGCGAATCCAATCGCGCAGATTCTTTCCGTAGCGATGATGCTGGATATTGGATTCGGAGAGTTGGCTGCAGCGAAGGCAATCAAACTCGCAATTCTAAAAACTCTCGAAGACGGTTTCCGCACTGGTGATATTTTTACAGAGGGTTGTAAAAAAGTTTCCACAAGTGAAATGGGAGATGCGATTATTTCTAGGATTAAGTAGTAAGGATTAAGTTTTTCCGGAGTTCCTTTTTAGAATAAGGAATATGGAATAAAGAATAGTGGCATTTAAAATAATGTAATTTAAATACTGTCTCTGCGAATCCCGCCTTGGCGGGATGAAGCAGTCTAGAAGGGATGCGATTGCTTCGGGCTTCGCCCTCGCAATGACAAAATTAGAGTAAAATTCCACACAATGAAAAAACTCAAACTCAGCTTCAAAGAAATCGTGGTGTGGTTATCGATTCTTGCTTTGCTTACCACCGCGATTGCGCCGATGTTTATGTAGTTTTGCTTTTGGTGGAGTTTTCGCAAATCTTCTCCGCAAAATCTCAGCAGCAACTACTCTATCATCCCACGGAATTTTGGTGTGGCCGATAACTTGAAATTGCTCACAGCCCTTACCAGCTAGTAAAACCGTATCACCCGCTTGCGCCTGCATCAGCGCGTGAGTTACTGCAGCTTTCCTATCGATATTGACAGTCAAACCTTCACCGGCTTTGCGGTGAACACCAGCCAAGACTTCATCGATGATTTGCTGCCGATCTTCTGTAAAAGAATCATCCGTGGTAATCACGATTTCATCAGCCAGCTTATCGAGGATGTCTCCCATGATTGGCCGCTTCCTTCTATCTCTATCTCCAGTAGCGCCAAACACAATCCAAACTTTTCCACTCGTGACTGCGCGAAAAGTGCGCAGTAATTTTTCTAACGCATCGGGAGTATGCGCATAATCCACAATCACGCGGAAAGGTTGGCCAGCATTCACAGCTTCCAATCTACCTGGCAGTGGTTGGATTTTTTGGAAAGCTTTTGTAATCACACTAGGCTTCACTCCGAGATCCAAACATAAAGCAGTGGCAGCGAGGATATTCGCTACATTGAAATTTCCGAGTAGCTGCGTTTCGATTGCGAATTTTTTCTCTCCACCGACTACTTCGAAATGCTGCGTGTTTTCTCTCACTTGCAGATTTTCTGCGTGGAAATCTCCTTCACTCACTCCGAAGGTAGTAATCCCGATATCAGGAATCTTGGCAAAATAAGGAGTCGCCGCATCTTCCGCAGGAAGGATCGCGATGCTTTCGGGTTTATTATTTTTCGCAAGTTTTTTAAATAAAATCTCTTTCGCTCTGCGATACTCTTCCATGCTGCCATGAAAATCGAGGTGGTCTTGTGTGATATTTGTCAGCACCGCAGCGTCGAAATCCACACCCAAAACACGCGATTGCACCAACGCATGACTACTGACTTCTATCACTGCATAGTTGCATTTAGCTTTTACTGCTTGCTTGAGAAATTTCTGAATCCCACCTCTGCCGAGTGAAGTCATCTTCGTGAGATTATCCCATTTCTTTTTACCGAGTTGGAAATTTATCGTGGTAGCTAGCGCAACAGTTTCTCCATTTTCCTCTAGAATTCTGGCGATGAGATTACTCGTAGTGGTTTTACCATTCGTGCCAGTGATGCCGATTACTTTGAGTTTTCTACTCGGATTTCCGTAGCGCAACTTCGCCTCTACTCCCCAAATCCAATGCCAAAATAAGCGAATTGGATTCGTAGGAGAAAACGCTTTGCGGATAATATCGATTAACACGCGGGAATTTTAGATGGAATAAAGAATAAAGAATAGTGGAATAAAGCATTTAGAAAAAAGTAAATTCTGTCACTGCGAATCCCGCCTTGGCGGGATGAAACAGCCTCGCGGGAATTGCATTAAGTTTCGGGATTGCTTCGGGCTTCGCCCTCGCAATGACAGTAATCTTAAAACACCAACACCAATACTAATCACCAACACCATTCAAGATTTCTCGCGCTTTAGCGCAATCTTGCGCTATCGCAATTACCAACTCTTTTTGTGAAGGAAATTTTTTGATACCGCGAATTCTTTTCACAATAGTTGCTTCCACTTCCGTAGGAGTATCTTTGATTACTTCATCGAGGATATGAATCTCGAGAGATTTCGTATCAGCGAAAGTTTTGCGTTTCCCAAAAAACAAAACTCCCTCCCACTCGCGTTGCGCGAAATTTACACTGCAAGCATACACACCTTCTGCTAGTTTAAAATTTTTTGGTGTTTCAAAATTCAGCGTAGGGAAACCCAGCATCCTGCCGATACCTCTGCCCGAGATTACTTTCGCAGTGAAGCGCATCCTAGTGGTGTGAGATTCCATCATCCATATCTCCTCCTTCATCTACTCCACCGACAAAACTAATCAAAACAAAAGCGAAGGCGGGGAGAGAAAACCACAGATTATAATTTTCCGTCATTATTTTCGCGAGTTGGCTATCGGTAGTGATATCCAATCCCAAACCGCTAATCGCGCCAACGAAACCTCCACCTCCGATATAAACCAAAATCGTGGAGATGATTAAACCAGCTGAAAGAAAGCCAAAAGCCCCATTCGTAGCGAGGAGTGTGATGATGGAATCATCTCTGCCAAGATCTACGAAGAAACTACCTTTCACTGTTACTAGCAGAATTGTCAGCACAAAAACGAGAATCTTAATAACCACGAGAGTCTCCGCGCCACCGCCGACTCCAGTATTCATCAGCGCTTCACCACTAAGGAAAAATTTATCAATCATGTTGCCGATGCCATCAGCGGTGAGGATTGCGAGGTAAGTTGCGATGATGATTTTAATCGTAGAATTCCTGCCAACGATAAAACTATAGGCGATGATGATGGCGAAGAATACGATGATGAAGAGATCCCAAGTGGGCAGTATTTGCATCAGTTTTTATTTTACACGAATCATATGCCAGAAACATATTAGCATTAGAGTGGGGGAATAAAGAATAAGGTTCTTCGTATTTTTCTTCGAGTGAAGCGCCTGCCTGCTGGTAGGCAGGCGAAGCGCGGAATCGAGAAGTTAGGAAAAGAAAACTTTCCAATTTATCGATGATACACGCAGGTTCGGATTTGTAATCCGAACCATTTATTTATAGACACCACGAAGTTTTTAAGTTGCTACAGTTTTAGAAATGTGTGGTTCAAGTTACAAACTTGAACCTGCGATTGATTTTAATTTCAGCAAAACTAAGATTTGTTAAAAAAAGTTTCTGGACTCCTGCTTTCCCTCCAGAGGCGGGCAGGCGCGGGAATGACAATGTGGAGAATTATAAAAAATCTACCATCTACCTCCTATAATCTACCAACTACTAAGGCTCATCGACTCCTCCAGGATTCCATGGATTGCAGCGCAAAATTCTCCAGATAGTTTTTGGGATTCCACGCAATACTCCATATTTTCGCAAACACTGTTTCCCATACTCACTGCAAGTGGGATGGAAGCGGCAGTAACCATGCGGAAAAAATTGCTTCACCCAAGAGTGGTCGGGTGAAATAGTTTTCTGATAAATCCAAATCAAACCAATCAGAATATTGCGTGGGAGATGCCAGATAGTTAGGAGGAAATTTTTCACCTCCAGATTTTAGCTGGCTTTGGTTTCTGTTGCAGCTGGTGGGGGAGTTTCCGCAGTTTGTGGTTTCGCGGCTACCGCGGCTGCTTCCACTGCTTGCACTTTTTCGACAGTGATTTTTTCTGCTGCTACTCCAGCTACTGGTTGCGTATTCAATTCATCAGGGAGTGGCGCAAAAGCTTTATCACTCACTGCGGCAAGTTGCGCTTCCAAATTAATGCCGATGCGCGCAGCGATTTCTGCATCCACGAATTCGCGTTTTCTACCATATTTCAAACGAGAATATTCTTTGATGAGGCCAGCCGCTTTTTCATTCTTACCAGTTTCATCGTAGATAGTAGTGAGAGAGAATGGGCGACTAGTTGTATTATCTACATTCAATTTGATGTAAGCAGAGTAATTCGCCACATTGATGACATCTTGCTCAGAGAGAAGCGGCGCATATTCTTTTGCCATGTATTCCGCATCCGCCGCGCCAATCTTGAAACTCATCATCGTGCCAACGTTACCAAACACAGCATCGCGAATGGTTGGATCTTCACGGCTACCTTCTGGCCCATTCTTGTGTGTCAGCTGTCCGATGTATTGATGCGCGATGATTAATCCCAGATGGTATTTACGCGCTTCAGAGAGAATTGTCGCAAAGGAATCTGTCGCGAAATTTTGAAACTCATCGACATACAACCAGAAATTTGGGCGCTGATCTTCTGGCACATCTACTCTACTCATCGCAGCCATTTGTAACTTATTCACGAAAATCAAACCAAGTAGCTGAGAGTTGATATCACCAACAGAGCCTTTACTGAGATTCACGAGGAGAATCTTTTTCTTATCCATAATCTCGCGGAAATTAAACGCGGAATGCTTCTGCCCGATGATGTTACGCATCATCGTGTTGCTGATAAAAGGCCCGAATTTCGCGGAGAAATATGGAATCATTTCTTCTTTCTCTCTGGCGCCAGTTTTCGCCATTTCCCTATCCCAGAAGGATTTCACTACGGGATTCTTGATTTTACTAATCTTGTATTGAGAGAATTCATCATCCGTAAAAAGTCGTGGTAAATCGATGAGAGTCGCGCCTTCCTCCTCATCATCCATCAAAGTGAGACAACCGTTGCGGAAATAATGTTGAATACGAGGCCCAAAGATTTCATTACCGAAAAGTTTGATAAAGATTTCCATCGCAGCCAGCGAGGCAAAATCTTTTTCTTCGGCGCTGTTGGCTTCCAGTAAATTCAAACCCATTGGCCTTTCCATATCAGCTGGATTGAAAACCACCACATCTTTGGCTCTTTCTTTCGGAATGTATTTCAAAACATCTTCAATCAAATCTCCGTGTGGATCTACAATACAAACTCCATCACCATTCAGGATATCTTGGCGCGCCATATAGCTAATCAAGGCAGATTTACCACAACCAGATTTACCAATCATGTAGAAGTGACGAGTTCTATCATTGGCCTGGATTCTCACTTTTTTCTTTTCACCGCGGTAGAGATTGTTGCCAATCACGATGCCTGTATCAGGCAGATTTACCGGAGGAGGTAACACTTTGTATTTCAACCACTCAATTAGCGGAGTGTAGTTGTATCTACTGACTGGGAGATGATAAATACTCGCCAATTCCTCAGGAGTAAGCAAGCATTCAATTTCATGGAAAGGGAAGAAGCCTTGCACCGGTAATCTGTGGCGGTAATTAAACAGCATCCATAAATCATTCAGCTTGTCGATGAAAATCATCCTACGATTCTGTAGCCAGTTGAGATATTCATTCTTAAACATTCCAAACGCAGTGGTGATTCCATTGGTGATTTGCACCGCTGCTTCCTCCGTATTACTTGCGCCGACGATACGGATTACAGTATTGAATCCTGGTTGAGTGATTTTCTCACCGATGTGTTTGAAGTTTTCATCAGTAGCTTGGTCTCTCACAGTGAAAGGATCTCCACCGCTGGCGCCAGGTTGATTTGTGCCAAGATCTTTGATGGCATCATCATTACCCAATACCAAAACTTTGATAAAAGTAACTAACCAGCCGAGGCCTGGGATTGAGAAGCTTTGTTTCTTTTTTAGCAATTCGTTATTGAGTTTCTTGCGCGCAGTTTTCTGCCAACCACCGATAAGGTGGCTACCTTTTTCTGGGCGCACCACGATTTGGATTGCAGCTTTATCTTCTTTGCGCAGCTTGCTGAAAACATTTGTCATGGAATTCAGCGGATCATTTTCAATCGCTTTGTAAGTGCGGAAAGGTCTCCAACCCGCTTTCTTTTGGTAGAAGTAATAGGATTTAGATTTCATACCTTTTGGCGCTGGGTTTGGTAATTCTTTCATCGGCTCCACATATGCATCGGTATAAAAACTCGTAATCTGTTTCTCCACAACGGATTGATAATATTTATTCGTAACCACATAGAAGTTGATTTTCTCATCTTCATACATCAATTCGAAACTAATCAAATCGGTATGAAAAATTGCGCTGCGAATAATATTCGTGAGATTCATCTCACCGATTTCATGGAAAGCGCGGTAGAGTTGCTCCATGATTCCGATTTTTTCACGGAAATCTTTTTCATTCGCTTCCTCTCTATCTTTGTGAGTTTCCTGCCGAGGTTGAATCACACGGAGACAAACGAGTTGCTTCGCCCAACGTAACTGATACCACAATCTCACGAGATATTTTCCTAACTCTAAAAGTGTCAGGGCAGTAATCACAAAAGCTACGATTTCGAGTGTGTGATTCCACCAGCCAGCCCCACTGATATACCAACTCCACCAGCTTTGGAGTCTTTCGAGAGTGAGATATCCAGTCGCAACCTCATAGATAGCGACTCCGATAGCTACAATCACAAGCCAGAAACTAACGACGAATCTTACAAGTAAGCCCATTTGGTTTGGTTTTATTTTGATTTAAATTTCAGGGAATTTTAGCAGAAATAAGCGGAAAAAGCAATGGTAGGAGTAAGGATTAAGGATAAAGAATAAAGTTAAAAACAGTGTGGAAATGCCGCGGATTTTAATATTGTTTCGTAGCGAGAATATGTGGTTGATGGATATAAATGTGAGGTTGGAGGTAGAGACACCCCGCTGGGGTGTCTCTACACGCAAAATTTATTTTTTCACTAGCTTCTCGATTCGTTTTCCCAAAGGGAAGCCTTCGGCTCACTCACTCGAAGAAAAAGACTAGAAAGTTTTATCTAATTTTCCATCGCCACCACCTACCAAATCTTGGTGACTTGGTGTTATAATCCCCCAAGTTATGGTAATCCGCCGAAGTCGCCGTCGCAGCTATGCTTCCCGTAGGAGGGCGGCTACTCGCGCAACTGCCCGCAGAAGAAATGGTTTTTTTACCAATCTCTTCAAAAGCGCGCCAAAAACAGAGTTAAAAATCGAAGTGGAAACCAAAATTGCGCGAGAGATTTGGGCAATCGTTTACATTACTCTTGGGATTCTCACTTATCTTTCTCTGGGTGGTGGCATTGGCGCTTTCGGTGAGTGGTGGGTAGCGAGTTTCCGCGGAATGTTTGGTATCGGTATCAATTTCGTGCCAGCGATTTTTTTCGTAGTGGGAGTTGTGATGCTTTCCTCTGCTGATGTAGTTTTCAATTTCACGAGAGTTTTGGGAATCATTCTTTTCGTAGCTTCTTGTCTCGGAATCGTGCATCTCTCAGCGCCACGCGAAGAAATGCTGAGTCACGCTGCCGAATACGGAGGCCTCACAGGTTTCGTCGCTTCCGTATTTTTTCGCGCAGCCTTCGCCGATCTCGGCGCCAAGATTTTGCTTTTCGCTCTTTTTCTTATCTCCTCACTGCTGACTTTTGGAGTTTCTTTCCGCGATTTGATTGGCAGTGTAGTCTCTCAAATCACTGGTAAAACAGTGGAAAACGAAGAAGAAGAGGAAGAGAAAAAATCTTCAGGTTTCAAAGTGCATGATTTCCACAACGCAGATAAGGCGAAAACCACTGCGAAAAAAACCGAGAAAACTTCCACCAAGGCAGAAGAAAAACCCGAAGCCGCCAAAGATAATTTCCGCATCAATGAGCCAGGCAAAGTTAAATTAGTCTCTGAATTCAAGCCGCAGCCAAGCAAAGTCTCGGATGCGGATTGGACTCCGCCATCTCTCGACTTACTCGATCCCGCTTCCGAGAAAGCTACTTACGATGAAGCGGTGTTGCGTAAGAAAGCTGAAGTGATTCAACAAAAACTTTCTAAGTTTGGTATCGATGTCACCATGCAAGATGTGAATATCGGGCCAGCTGTCATGCAATACACACTGAAGCCAGCGGAGGGTGTGAAGCTGAGTAAAATTATGAATCTGAAGCACGATTTGGCTTTGGCACTCGCAGCGAAATCGCTTCGTATTGAAGCACCGATTCCAGGCAAAAGTTTAGTGGGTATCGAAATCCCAACCGCCAATCGCACGATTGTGCATCTCAAAGAATTATTACTCTCCGATGCTTTCTCCAAAATCAAATCCAATATGCGGATTGTTTTGGGAAGAGATGTAGCTGGCCAAGCGATGGTGGCGGATCTCGCGGAAATGCCGCATTTACTAGTCGCTGGCGCGACTGGCAGTGGTAAATCTGTGGGAATCAACGCTTTCCTTCTCTCTCTGATTTACCAGAATTCTCCGAATGATTTGCGTCTCATCCTCGTAGATCCGAAGCGGGTGGAGTTGGTGCCATACAACGGCATTCCGCATCTCCTCACTCCAGTGATAAATGATCCAGAGAAAACTGTCTCCGCGCTGAAGTGGGCAGTGAGTGAGATGACGAAACGCTATATCGAATTGAGTAAGGCTAAGGTTAGAAATATCAAAGAATTCAACGCGAAGCATCCACCTGAGAAAATGCCTTATATCGTGATTGTGATTGATGAGTTGGCTGACCTCATGATGGTAGCGCAGAAAGAAGTGGAAGGCTGCATCATGCGTCTCGCGCAGATGGCGCGCGCAGTCGGTATTCACTTGATTCTCGCTACGCAAAGGCCTTCGGTAAATGTAATCACGGGTGTCATCAAGGCAAATATC
Organism: Candidatus Altimarinota bacterium; assembly: GCA_028690585.1. Lineage (GTDB taxonomy): Bacteria > Patescibacteriota > Gracilibacteria > JAHISY01 > JAHISY01 > JAQVAZ01. Next base: position 8,250 of record JAQVAZ010000016.1, on the reverse strand, counting down.
CCAACTCGCTTATCCTTCGCTGTTACTTCTGGCGTGGATAGTAAGACGATTCTCGATGGTATCGGCGCGGAAGATTTGCTGGGCCAAGGTGATATGCTTTTCATTCCACCTGGCGCGAGTAAGCCAGTGAGAATCCAAGGCGCTTTCATTTCCACCGATGAAGTGAGGAGAGTTACCAATTCCATCAAGTTAGATCTAGAAGAAGAGCCAACTTACGATACTTCCATTACTGATGCGAAGCATGATGTGGCGCTTCCTGGAGTGAAGCGTGAATCCACGAGTGGCGCGCCAGGTAGCGCGGGTAGTGATGAATACATCTTGCAGCAAGCAGCGCGAGTGGTGGTGGAGACTGGTAAAGCTTCCGCATCTCTCTTGCAGCGCAGACTGAGTCTCGGCTACGCGAGGGCTGCGAGGATTCTCGACCAACTCGAAGAGAGGGGATTTGTCGGGCCAAGTGATGGCGCCAAAGCCCGCGCGATTTACATCACCGCAGAGAAGCTTGCGCAACTCGAAAGTGGTAACGCGATTGATGGCGCAACCGCTGCGAAACTCGAAGTCTCTCGCCAACTCGATGAGATGGATAGAGGCAGGGGAGAAAGATAGAGGGAATAGTGGAATATGGAATATAGCTTAAATCATGTAAAATTGTTGCGATGTCAAAGCTAAAGAAAAATATTCTCGCTTCAAAATCTTCTTCCAGAAAAAAGGCAGTAAGTTTCGTGAAGCGCAATGCTGAAACTGGTCAGTTTGCTAAATGGGGTAAAAAATTCGCGCCAGCTTTGAAGAAACTAGCTTCAGAATAATGCCAAAATTTGTTTCAATCGAGGATTGTTTTTCAGAAATTTTTCCTACGATTCGAAACAACTTAGCTAGTAAAAATAATCCAGCTCCAATGTATGAAGCTGAGTTAGATGGTTTAGAGAAGTTGAAAGGAAGATTAGTATTAGTTAGAAATTCGGGTTATTACAAAGGTTTTTATGCGCAAACTGCGTATCTTTTTGTTGCAGTTGCTGAAGGTCATTTTTTCTCTAATGGAAATAAAAGATTAGCACTTTCACTCTTGGCAAAATTTTATGAGCTTAATAACTACAAAGAGTATCGATTTAAGCGTGATAAATATCTCCAAAAGCTAAAAGAAATTTTCCCTAAAGCGAAGCTGCGAAAAATCTCTGAAATCAAAGTGGTTTTCCCTGAGATGCTTTATCACCTTACGAAGATTGTGGCAGATAAAAAATCTCGAGGCGAGGGTAACTTCGATAGTTTAAAATCCAAAGTAGAAGAATTTCTTCGCTTTAGTTTATCTAATCAAAAATGATTTCTCCTCGTAATCTCACCGCTTCGCTAAAAGAGTTTTTTGCTAACCGTGGTTTCACTAGCGCGGTGGTGGGATTGTCTGGCGGCATCGATAGCGCAGTTACGCTTGCGATTGCAGCGGAAGCGCTGGGTAGCAAAAATGTTTTCGGTCTCATCATGCCAGAGACTGGAGTTTCCTCTCCGAAGTCTGCGCAGCTGGCGGAGATGGTAGCGCAACAATTCAGCGTGAAGACAGTTACTTTTCCACTCGATAAATCTCTCCAAGCTTTGATTGGGTTGCCGTGGGGATTCTCACCACTCGCGAATCAAAATATCCGCCCGAGACTTCGTATGCTGCTTCTCTATCATTTCGCGCTGACTCGCAAATGCTTAGTCTTAGGCACTTCCAACAAATCTGAAATCCTCCTTGGTTATGGCACCAAGTTTGGCGATTTCGCTGCTGACATCGAAGTAATCGGCAATCTCTACAAAACCGAGGTTTATGAGTTAGCCGAGAAGCTGAAGATTCCGAAGCAAATCATCGTGAGGCCACCGACAGCGGAATTACATCCAACGCAAACTGATGAGGAAGAATTGGGTGGTAGCTACAAAGTTATCGATAAGATTCTCCAAAATATCGAGAAGAGTGGATTTATTCTTCCGAAGAATCCTGATGAATTGACGCAAAAGATTTATCTGCGTGTAATGCAAAACCGCCACAAAACAGAAACCACACCAGTGCTTTGAAGCTTCGCTTCGTTCTAGATGTTCAAACTGTTGTAGTTGTTCTAATTGTTTTTACGTTTAAAAAAACATTTAGAACACCTAGAACAATTACAACAAGGCGCAGCCTTACAAGACTTTTTTCGAAATAACTTCTCCCGCTTCACTCATCTCATAGACTATCGGCACTCCAGTCGGGATTTCTACTTTCACAATCTCCTCGGGTGTGAGCTTCTCGAGATGCATCAGGATAGCGCGGAGAGAGTTGCCATGCGCTGCGATAATCACATTTTTACCTGCTTTGATTTCTGGCAGAATTTTCGCTTCGAAGTAGGGGATACTTCGCGCTGCGGTATCCGCGAGACTTTCACCATTGGGTGGCGCGACATCGTAGCTTCTCCTCCAAATCAAAACCTGCGCTTCACCAAAAGCTTTGCGTGATTCATCTTTATTTTTTCCTGTGAGATCTCCGTAATCCCTCTCATTTAAAGCAATATTTTTCACTACAGGAATTTCTGTTTGCTGCATCTCCTCCAAAGCAAGTCGCAGCGTGTGTTGCGCGCGAATCAACTCACTCGTGAAAGCTTCATCAAACTTGATGCCAGCTGCTTGCATCTTTTCTCCCGCAGCAGTTGCCTCGGCTTCACCTTTTTCCGTGATATCGATATCAGTCCAGCCAGTGAAAGTGTTGCTGAGATTCCATTTGCTTTGGCCGTGGCGTAGTAAGACGAGAGTTGGCATTTAGTTACACGATTAAATTTCTCTAATTGTAAAGGGAAAAAGGGAAAGAGGCGAGAAAAGGATTTAAGATTCTATTTCAGTCGGTATTTTTCTAGGACCGCTTTTGGGATTATTAAAATGCCACAGCTCCCAATCAAGCTTTTTCCAAAGATCGAAGTAGATCGATTCTACTTTCCATGATTCACCTTGATTAATTTTTATTACAATTGCTTCACCTTTTACATGATATCTATCGCCATCTTTCTTGATTGGCTCTATTTTTAAAGGAACTACAAATTTTTTCTGGACTCTCACAAACTCTTCACAAGAATATTTATCTTTGGCATAGGCGGTAGTTTTCCATTTATCAAACATAGCTTCATCTGCTCCAACTTCTCGCATAAAATTACAATCATGGGCAGCAAAACGATCATCATATTTATTAAAAAAATCTTTTATTTCTGTTTCGTAATCTATAAATAGAATCTTCTCTCTCCATTCTGATGTTTTCCATGAGTAAAAATCACTCAATAATCCCCAAAAACTATAAGCTATAAAAAGTGAAACAATCAGCCCAGCAAAAACAGTTGATGCTTTATGAGATATATTTTTTGATTCTCTCCAGCTTTTTGCAAAAGTGCAATATAGATCTTTTGGTGTTTCTAAAAAAATAAGCAGAAAAATACCCCATAAAAATGTGCCAATTCCTGGGATTAATCTATCGAGTCCATTTTTTAATGAATGAAACGATTTCATATTTACTGAGTTAATTTAAAGGATTTACTGTTTTAAAGTCGGTGAGTTTCCCAAATTATGAGAGGATTTTTTACGCACAATAAACTCGGCTCTTTCAAAAAGTTCATCATAAGTAATAATCTCAACATTTCTAGAATCTCTACGAAATAATTCAAATGTATCTTGCTTCAATTCACGCTCGGTTAGGTTTTGCACTTCGAGTATTTCTTTTTGCTTGTTGCCTACTACTAAAATTACCTTAGGATCTCTTGTTCTTGCTTGAATCTCCTTTCTGCCATCTTTTGATTTATTTCCGCCTCTATCGCCTTTAATCGCCCACTCAGCCTTTTGCTCTAAGACTTGGGAATAGGCATCAATTAGCTCTTGGCTTAAGCACCAGCATCCAGATCTATTTTTACTATTTTCAAATAAGGGTGTTTCTGGCACTTTGAGCTCAACTAAAACAGTGAAGTCATTAAATTCACTAAGAAAGTCAGTCTTAGGTTTTTCTTGATCTTCTGTGCCACCATCACCAACACTCATTTCTCGATCAAATATTGTCATGAATCTATAATCTAAACCGTATCCAAAAATCCAATCATGTTGTTGGAAGAACAATTGCCATTTTTTTTCATCATTCATACCATTTTCCAATTGTTCTTTAAATATTTTTAATCCTTCATTCCTAAATGCGAGATTGACGAAATCCTTGCCCTTTAGTGTTTCATTTGAAATAAGATCTTTCATTTCTTCGTCTCCTAGATCAGCAAATTTTTTCGCAAGGGAGTCCAGCTTCTGTATTTTTGCAATTAATTCATCATCGCGAACCTGAAAATGAGAAGGATTAGTAAAATCAATAAATTTTATAGAGCGCAAGAAATCTATCATTTTCTTGAACTCCTCTGGATGAAAAAATAGCGATTGTTGCTGTGGCTTACCACTAACTTTAGTGAATCTCTGTATGGATACACCAATGGTTCTATTATCTGATTCGATAACTGTGAGAATTACCTCTTCTCGCTCTCTTGTTGTGGTTCTCAAAACAACACATTTCTCTTTTTTAAGATATTCAAAAAAATGAAAATCATCAACATCAAAAACCTTACTAATTCGTCTTGTATGTATCTCCTCTTGGGTTAATGGATTTTTATTTATAAATCTCGGGCTAACGTATATTTTATCAGTTCTTTTATTCTCGTGAATTTGAAATTCATCAGCCATTTTTAAAAATTAAATTTTACTTTTACTCGAAAAAGCATCTCACATTCTATCTCCACACTCACCTAAAAAACCAACTCATTACACTCATTTCACATACTTTTAATACTCAAGCAATTCTCTAGTTTTCACTGCGCCACCTCAGCAGTAGCTTCCACCACTTCACTTTGCGCCTCCGCTGGAGTCTATTATTTGATTATTCTGTGCAGTTCCCAGAAAACATAGATTTTATTACGCGCTTTTTTAGGGGTGATATCATTGATGATTTTGAATTCAGCAAATTTTTCTATGATTGTATACAGGGTTTGATTATTTGAAATTCCAGAAATTTTCTTGATAGATTTTGTTGTGAAGGTTGGTTTGACAAAGATGGCATCTAGAAATGAATTGGCATAAATCGAATTAAGCTCTGGCATTTTTTCCTTGAGATCTTTATACAATTTTTCTATCTTTACTACGCGATCAAGAGTGAGTTTCGTTTGCTCTGTAATCGCATCTAAAAAAAACTTAATCCATGAAACCCAATTACCTTTTTCACTCACATCTTGTAGCGATTGGTAGTAGATATCACGGTGTTCTTCTAGAAATTCGCTAACATAGATATTGGGATAAGCGGTAATTTTTTTTTCATAAATAGATAGGGGAACGAGTAATCTCCCTACTCTTCCGTTTCCATCCATAAATGGATGAATAGCCTCAAACTGATAATGTGCGATAGCGATTTGAATGAGGGGATCGATTACATCTTCGGAGTGGAGGTATTTTTCTAAGTTTGAGAAAAGTGCTGGAATATGTTGAGGCTCTGGTGGGACAAAAGTTGCTTGATCGATAGTAGCACCATATGGCCCGATAAAAACCTGGCTTCTTCGGATTTGGCCTGGGTCTTTATTTTGTCCGCGAACAGAGTTTAGAAGCATTTTATGCAAATCCTTAATCACATTTTCTGCTAAAGGTTTTTTCTCTAAAAGATCCTTCCCATTTTTTATAGCTAAGCGATAGTTGGAAATCTCTCGATAATCTTTTTCTTTTTCATTGGCTTCAGATTTAGTATCTTGGGCATCAAACATCAAAACCTCATCTAGAGTAGCTTGAGTGCCCTCGATTTTAGAACTTAAAACAGCCTCTTTTGTTTCAAAAGACCGCTGGATAATCTCAGGGTTTGGTAATCTTTTTACTGCTTCATCATAACGCGCGATTATATCCCGTGCTTTTATGATATTGGAAAAAACCAAGGAATAATCTATTTTTGGTGGTAGTAACGGCGGGATAAAAGGTTTTTTTGGCATACTTTTTCAGTAATTCCAACCGCTAGAATTATATCATTCTTTATTCTAGTTTACAAGCATTTTCTGGAATAAGAAAATTTATAGACTCGATATCTAGAATAAGAGAATTTTCCAAACTTACACAACTTTCTTCGTATCTTTCACAAAAAGCAGCAGCAAGCAGGCGAGGAGGGTGAGGATTCGGGATTCTCACCGCTAGCCTACAGCTGTGCAATTCCAAAATTCCTTCACGAGTCGCCTGGGAATCTTCGCCTCCGTTGTCGTATTGCAGTAAGTCAGCTAAGTTTCAAAAACACCCAAACTTTCCACAAATTGTGAGTAAAAGAAAAACTTGTATCAAATACCAAAAACAAATTGATCCAACGATGGTAATCCAGCCAAGTATAAAAAGAATACGTGGATAACTGAGTGAAACTCGCATCAGCCCAAACACAATCACAAGCATCGAGAGGGATACTAATCCCAAGAATACCGCATCATACCAAACTGGATATTCCGCGGAGATGAAATGCGCCCACGCAAAAATTGCGCCAAAACAGGCTGCCACCAAAACCGCCATCAACAAAACACGATTTAAGACTGACTGCCACGATTTTTTTTGAGCAAACTTAGAAAGCCGAAGGAGTGATAAAAATCCACCAAGCAACCATAATAAAACCAAGCCAAAAATCACCGCAAAACTCCAAATGCGCACAGCACCAAGCGAAACTGTAATGTCAGCCAAGCTATCCGCAGTCAACAAAACCAACAATCCAGCTGCAAACCACGCAATTGCTGCAAAAATAAGCGCAAGCCCGTCGCGAGTAAATTCAGATAATTGCGCTTCATATCGCCAGATTTTTTGCCATGCAAGATAAGCTGTGCCGCAAATTAAATTCACGAAAACAAGTAGTGAGACTAGCGCATCGAATGGAAGCTGAATCCAAAAACAAATCCACGCTACGAGGATTTGCATAGCAAGTAATACACTTCCAATTCGTTTGAGATTCAATTTTTCAGGCATTGAGTGTCGGTAAATCGCCCTGCTGCCAAGTATAGTAAACCTGTGTGCGGCGACTGTCGATTAGATCTTCCGGCGTGACAAGCGAGCCAGAGGCGAAACTGGATAACTCATTTTCATTGCCATCTGCATCACGCAATTCGTAGCTTTCGAGATACATACCAGTCACTGTCCGCGAGTAGGCTTTGAAAACCAGCAGACTGCAATACCATTCATTTTCAGCCCATTTCGTAGCATAGCTGTCAGCAGTTTGATCGATACCGATAGCAAGTTTGTATGGCTCACCAATCTGTTGTCGCGCAAATTCTACTGCCCGCTTACGCGCTTCTACCGGAGAAATTATTTTGCGTTTACTCCACTTCACCTCTTTTTTATCGATCTCACGCAGCGGATTAGGAAAGACTGGCTTAAGCCATTTCATTTTCGTGATTGTCGGGCATGCGCCGAAGCCAAGCGATTTGGCGTAAGTGCGCTCCTCGGGTCCGGCTTTATCATCCGAGTAGCGTTTTCCGCCAGCTTCGATAATAGTAAGGGGATTGAGTTTGCTTACGATAGCCGCGTGATGCCAATCTTCCCATGGCACTCCGAGCAAGGCTGAGTCGCTATAACGAGCAATGATGATATCGCCAATTTCGATGTTATCCGGAAGCTGTGGTTTACCAGAGATGATGTGTGGTGGGATGATGGGAACGATGGGTATGAGAACCATATATTTTTTGATTAAAATTGCGTCGAGGATAGCATATAATTCAGTTTGATTTCGATCTTATGTTCTAACAATTTAATCTAAATCTCATTTTCGTTTTGAGTGTGTTTATGAAATAAATACGAGTCGCCTCGGCAACCTTTGGAGAAAATTAAAATTCCTACTCCGCGTGGCTTCTCACCCTCAACACCCACATGATAAAACCTCCACGCTGCGCGTGGAGAACTTAGTTGGCCTGCCGGCCGAAGCCCGAAGGGCGAAGGCTGGTTGAGCAGCTGAGTCTGGTGTCGGAACCTTGCGGGGATTTTAGAGGCATTCTTCCAAAGTCGCCAGAGGGCAGGTGAGTCGCCTAGAAATATGAGACAAATGAGACACGATAGAGATGTTGTAAAAAAATAATTTGACAGCAATATTGTCAGCATTTAATATAGTTATGTTTTAACACGCTAAAGCAAAGCAATGGAGAAAGAATTACAAACTACCGCAGCAAAGGATTTGTTCAAAGCAATTTCACTTCTAAAAACAGAAGAGGAATGCAGCAATTTTTTGCGTGATTTATGCACTTTTTC
>JAQVAZ010000040.1 GCA_028690585.1 Candidatus Altimarinota bacterium | reverse complement strand
ATCGAGAGTGAAGTAGAGAAAGGCCGGCAAGTTTTTATTGTTTGCCCACTCGTAGAAGAATCTGAAACACTCGAAGTGAAATCGGCGAAAGCAGAATTCAAACGCCTCAGCGAAGAAATTTTCCCAACACGCAAACTTGGATTGCTGCATGGGAAGATGAAACCGCGAGAGAAGGATGCGGTGATGCAGGATTTCGCGAATGGGAAAATCCAAATCCTCGTCGCGACCACAGTTATCGAAGTCGGTATCGATATTCCCAACGCTACGATAATGCTTATCGAAGCTGCGGATAGATTCGGTCTCGCGCAGTTGCATCAGCTGCGCGGCAGAGTTGGTAGAGGAGAATTCCAAAGTTACTGTTTCCTTTTTTCCGAATCAGAAAGTGAAGAAGCGCTTACACGCTTGCATGCGCTGGAAAAAATCTCGAATGGATTTGAATTAGCCGAAATGGATTTGAGACTCCGTGGCCCCGGTGAAGTTTTTGGTGTGAGGCAAAGTGGTATTCCAGATTTACGCGTGGCGAAATTCAGCGACACCGAAATCATCAAAAAATCTCGCGCAGCTGCAGAAGAGTTATTGCAGCAAGATGCGGAGCTTACGCATTACCCACTGCTGCAGCAGAAGTTGCAGGAGATTGAGGAGAGGCGAGAGTCTCACTAAATTTTTCAATAATCTTGATTAATTTCTCTAGAAAGATTGGTTTATCATGAATTTCAATATCGGAAATTCCTAACTCCGCGAGAGCCGCTTGCGCTTTAAATTTATTACCACTCATCATCGTGATTTTGCCTTGCCAGTTTATTTTTCTTAGTTCTGCAATCAATTTTGCGCCATTCATTTTTGGCATCTCTAAATCAGTGAGTAATGCATCGATTTTTCCGCGTGATTGATCTTGCAGAATTTCAAGCGCTTCTTCTCCATTGGCAGCAAACAGAATTTCTAGCTCAGCTGTAATTTTTTTTGTAAGAGTCAAGATTTCAAAACACATCGCTAGACTATCACTCACATCTTTATCGTCTTCTGCGACCAATAAACGAAGTGTGGGGGGATTTTCCATATTAAGCTAAATAAAAAATGGAGATTATTCTTCTCCAAAAATATATATTCCGCAAATTCATCTTTTAGAAATAAATCTTCCCATCGCGAAACCAGCGAATCACTTCGGGATACCATTTCTTTTCCAGCTGCTGCACTTTTTCTTTCAGACTCTCAGGCGTTTCACCATCGGCGATGGCGACACTTTTTTGACAGATGATTGCGCCGCCATCAACCACGGGAGTCACGAGGTGGATACTCATACCAGTTTCGGTTTCTTTATTTTTGAGAACTTCTTCGTAAACATTTAAATCCATGCCACCAGCGTATTTCGGCAGTAAGGAAGGATGAATATTCAAAATTTTATTTTCGAATGCCTTGCAAAAATCTTCGCGCAAAATTCGCATGTAACCTACAAGGCAAATCAAATCTGGCTGCAATTCTTTCACCGTGGCTAGCAGCTTATCTTGAAAATCTTTACTCTTTGCGTCTAAAACAAAAGTCGGAATATTCGCAGCTTCTGCTTTCTCCGCAGCGAGGCAAGGTTTATTACTCACTAAGCCGACAAACTCCACACCCTTGAGTTTGCCAGCGTTTTTTTCTTCCAACATTGCGCTGAAGTCGGTGCCACGAGTGGAAGCGAGAATCACAACCCGGAAGGTTTTTGGCATCTTTAGATTTTTAGATTACGAAACTTGGAATTATAGATGGGAGCGAATAAACAATCTTTCGGTTGAAATTTCCGAGGCTTCACTGTTTTGGTAGTGAATTTTACTGGCGCATTCCTCACTAATACAAATGGAGTGGATTCTGCAGCTTCACCAGTTATTAAGCTTGCAGCGGAAGCGAGTTGGTCGGCGACAGCTTTGCGCGTGACTTTTAGCTTATTCCCAAATAAATCTTTGCGATTGCGGAAATCTTCCACTCCTTCGAAACCACTCCAGCTTAAAGCGATACCAATCACACCGAAGCGCAGTGGGTGGCAGATGGAATCAATGATTTCCACACCAAACTGCTTCAGTTTCAACTTCTGCATCACTGCTTTCCGCAAATCTTCCGCAACTTTCCACGAGTTTTTTGGCCAGAGAATTCTTTTCCCTGCTTCGATATTACTAGCATCGATACCAGCGCGGGGAGTGAGAATCCCATCTTTCACTGCAAATGGATAAGGTTTGCCGCCGAGCCAAATATCCGCTTCTTTTTTGCTGAGATCCGCTTCGGTAAGCTGATTACTTAGTGTTACTATCCGGTTTTGCATGAGTGCTACTACTTTGCTGGAAATTACCCAAATATCACCATCGCAAGGGGTTTTTCGGGCCTTTTTCAGCGCAATTTCAAAGATTTCCAAAAGATTGTCTTTTGGCTTAATTAACGGTGTTTTGAGAGGAATTAACTCCATGAGTAAATTATTTATACAATCATTCTATCTATCACCGCAAGGCCTAAAAGATTGACTCCGTTTGAGAGTGGGATTACACTGTTATGAAACGTTGATTTATTTACTTCTTCGTTCCTTTACACCCCGACCGCAAAGATTGTAGCAAAGCCAAAATCGCTTTGCTGACAAACCCAAATCAGCTTCGGCTGTTTTTGCTTCGTGATGGAGTTAGCTTAAATGACTTCTCCACCCCCCTCCAAAAAACTTTGTAAAAAGTTTTCAAACAAAAAGCAAACCTAAAATTTGCTAACCGAAAACAAAAACAAAAGTTCAGCCTGCGTGAGGCTCTAACCACGCAAGCGAGGCATTAAACATTTTTGAATGGGACAAAACCCACTCTCGTAGATTCGAGTGATCTACACCCTCAGTTACAACTAGACAATTTCTTGTCGCCCGTAATTGATAGGATGTCGCTCTATCTACAATTAAGAGCCTCCTATATTTATATAAGGGGCTCTTTCCCTATAAAAAAAGAATTAAGTTAGTAAGGATTAAGAATTAAGAAGGCAGATAGGGAATTGCCATGGCAATTCCCTACGCTTCACTCGAGGAAAAATATTTGAATTCCAAAATCCACTAACTATTAAATTTTTGGATTCCCGCTGGAGTTTACCCTCAACTTGATTGGGGGCGGGAATGACAACGGAGGTGTTAGTGATAAAACAAAAATCTACCAACTATAAATTACAAACTACCAGCAACTTTCTGCCACTTCTATTTTCTTTTCCACACAGCTAAAATCCACATCGCTTGCTAAACAAATTACTTTCTCGTTTCCGCCCCAAAACTGCCAACGATAATACTGTGTTGGTTTTAGATATTGGCACGGAGTTTGTGAAAGCAATGATTTTCCAGATTGAAGAGAATCATGGATTCATCACTGGTTATGCGCGCATCCAGCAAAAACTCGGGGATATGCATGCTGGCGCGATTTCCAATATCGCGGGAGTAACTTACAACTGTGAAGAAGCGATTCAGACTGCTGCGAAAATGGCGGGCTATCAGCCCGAGCAAGTAGTGATGGGAATTGCGGGGGAATTAGTCAGAGGTGAAACCACCACGATTAGTTACACCCGCGAATCTCCTGAAGTGCGAATCGATTTGCCAGAGTTGCGCGCTATCGTGCAAAAAGTGCAAACCAAAGCTTTCGAGCAAGTGAGGAGAGAAATGGCGCGTGATACTGGCCACCGCGAAATCGATGTGAAACTCGTGAATGCTTCCGTGATTGATAGCAGGATTGATGGCCAGCATGTAAGTAATCCGCTGGGATTTCAAGGCAAGGAAGTTACACTTTCTATCTTCAACTCTTTTGCGCCGTTACTTCATTTCGGAGCTTTGCAAACGATTGCCGCGGAATTGGAATTGGATTTACTTTCTATCGCAACTGAGCCTTACGCAGTTTCACGTGTGTTGGAAACGGATTCTGCCAATAACTTCGCTGCGATTTTTATCGATGTGGGTGGAGGCACTACTGATATCGCTTTAGTCAGGGGAGGGGAATTAACCACCAAGATGTTTCCACTCGGTGGCAGGACTTTCACAAAACGTCTCGCGCAAACTCTCAATATCGGAATGCAGGAGGCGGAAAGATTGAAGCTAGAATATTCTCAAAACAAACTCACCTCCAAACGCGGCGCGGTGCAAAAAGCCATCGAAGCAGATACGGAAGTTTGGTTGACGGGAGTGCAGCTTGGCCTCAGTGAAATGGCTGGGGAAAAACCACTACCTGCCAAAATTCTCCTCTGTGGTGGTGGTAGTCGGTTGCCAGAAATCAAACATGCTTTGGAATCGGCAGAGTGGATCAAGAATCTGCCTTTTCGTAATCGCCCGAGTGTGAAATTTATCGTGCCAGATGATGTGCCAAACTTTACCGATCAAACGAAATTAGTTAGAACGGTGCAAGATATCACTCCACTCGCGCTGGCAAATCTTGGTAGGCAAATGGCGGGTGAAGAAAAACTCTTTTCACTAATTCTGCGCAAAACTATCAAGCTGCTGCAAAACTGATTTGCAGTGAATGCTAAAATACAAACCTC
>JAQVAZ010000039.1 GCA_028690585.1 Candidatus Altimarinota bacterium | reverse complement strand
AAAGATATTTCCTCTCTTATGCGGAAGCTTACCCTTTTCTGCATCTTGATTTTCTGCCTTTTCCCGAGGGGAGTTTTTGCTGATGAAGCACCAACAATGAGTGTGGTGATAAATGAGATTGCGTGGATGGGAACTCCAAGTGATGATAACGATGAGTGGATTGAATTGTATAACACAACAAATGAAGATATTGACTTGAATGGTTGGAGCTTAAAAAGCGCAGATGGTATACCCTCGATTGAGTTTACAAATGGGGAAGTTATAAAAGCTAATGATTATTTCTTATTAGAAAGAACTGATGATACTGCTGTTAGTGTCAAAGCTAATAAAATCTATACCGGTGCTCTATCTAATTCTAACCCTGCTGAATATCTTATCTTACGCAATAGCGAAGGAGTTTTAATTGATGAAGTAAATGCAAGTGGAGGCTGGTTTGCAGGAAGCAATACTCCAAACCCTAGAATTTCTATGGAGAGAATTAATCCTAATGTAAGTGGAAGTGAAGCCTCTAATTGGGGAAACAACAATGGGATTATCACCAATGGTTTAGATAAAAATAATATCTCACTTTCAGCTACTCCACTCGCGCAAAATTCTATTTACGAAGAAGGAGATATCACTTCACCTGTCACCACTGCTTTTTTGGATGGAAACCTTTATTCTCCTCCCCCAACTCCTACTTTTGATGAGTCCAAAACTCTCACTTTCACCGTAAATGAAACTGCTACGATTTATTACGCTTTCGGAGAAAATCCTAGTGAGGAAGATTTTATAGCTTACGCAGATGAAGAAATTCTCATTGAAGCCACCAAGGTTGTTAATTTTTACGCAGTTGATTTAGTAGGGAATAAAGAAATAATTCAAACGCTTACAATCACCATCAATATAACTTACGATACTGCGGAAGCAGGAGAAATTCTTATCAATGAAGTTGCGTGGATGGGAAGCGATAATTCTGCTTGGGATGAGTGGGTTGAGTTACGTAATCTTACAGATAAAACTTTTAATCTCGATGATTGGAAAATTATTGATGAATTGAATAGTGATTGGGAAATTGTTTTAAGTGGAAAATTATTGCCTAATGATTATTTCCTTTTAGAGAGGAAAGATGATGCTTCTCCTGCTAATGCTGATTTAGTTTATCCAGCTGCAATTCGCATTACCAATGATGTTGATGCAATTTTTGTTTTACAAGATTCTGCTTCTACCGAAATTGATAGAGTAGATGCAAGCAATGATTGGGAGATTGGGGGAAATCCTGACACCAAACAAACACTAGCAAGAGTTGATAGAAATACTTTTCGCAGTAGCAAAGAAGTGAATGGTAGCCCGAAAGCGCAGAATTTTTATGATAACGATTTAGCGATTACTTCTCTCACAGCTTCTTCTCCCAACCCGCTTCCAGGTGAAGATGTGATTTTCACTGCAACCATTGAAAATACAGGTTTAAATCTCCAAACCAGTTTTACATTGCATTGGCTGGTAGGTGGTGAGGAAACTTATCCCCCTGAAGAAATTTCTGAGAGTTTAGAGAAATTTACTACATTCACTCCTGAAACTTTTACTCATGCTTTCACGGAAAGTGAAACTGATTATGTGGTTTCCGCAGTTGTGGAATTAACTGGTGATAATTTTCCTGATGAAGATAATTCCAACAGCTTTCGAGAAATCAGCTTGAGTGTTGAAAACCACTTACTCATCAATGAGTTTGTGCCAAATCCTGAAGGTGATGATGCGGTGAATGAATGGATTGAGATTTACAATCCAACCGATTCCACGATTGATTTAAACAACTGGAATCTCAATGGAGTGAATCTCACGGGAGAAATTCTCGCTGGAGAATATAAGGTGGTTACCGCGGGAGAGGTGAGTGGTTGGAATTCTCTCACTTCCACTACGGATTCCGTGATTCTAAAAAATGCTGGAGTGGTGGTGGATTCTCACAGCTACAGCAATGCAGCTGAGAAGAAATCTTTTGGGAGAAATGCTGCGAATCTCAGCGAGTGGTTAGAATTTTTTCATCCCACGCATGGAAGCGCGAATCTCACACCAGAAGCAAATACTCCACCAGTAGCGAAAATCACGATTCAAGGTAGTGGAAGCACTTCTGGGAAATGTAACTTATTTGTAAATCTCACTGCAGAAGACTCCACCGATAGCGATGGAGATTCGCTCACTTACTATTGGGAGGGAGGAAGTTTCGAAGATTCCAGCGAAGAAAATCCAGCAGGTTTCTATTTCCAAGCAGTTGGTAATTACACAGTAAGCCTCACAGTTACAGATTCTCTCGGAGAATCTTCCACTGATTCCAAGGATTTTAGTGTGATGGGTTGTGGAGGTGGAGGAATTCCTACTGCTACTGTTACTACCAAAAAAATTCCAGATGAGATTTCGATTCCTTCGATTCTAGCTTCCGCAGTGGTGTTGAAAATCACGGAAATCTCGATGGATGCAGAAAATGATTGGGTGGAAATCCAAATGCTGGATGATGGCAAAAATGGTGGAGGAGTAGAGATTGGTGGTTTTTATTTCGAGGATGATAAAAATATCAAAACGATTCCGCGGGGAGTAACTCTAAAAACGGGAGAATTTTTACTTCTTACTTTTGATTCGGAAAATCCCGATGCTAAAGCAATTGAGGAGAAAGTTTGGAAACTTTATTCTCCGCGTAGCGGAATTACTAAAACAGATGAGGAAATGATTCTCAAAGATTCGCTCGGAAATATCGAAGATGCGGTGGTGTGGGAAAATCGCAACGAAAGCTGGAGTAAAGGAGAAGATGCTGATGTGGAAGCTTTGGTTGCTGCGCAGGCTTGGAATTCTGCGGAAACTTCTGCTGCGGTGGATTCCAGCATGATGTTTCGCGATATGATTCTCGCGCGGTTTCCCGATAATCGCGATACGGATTCTGTTTCCGATTGGTTTACTACGATTTTCCCAACTCCTGGAGCAAAAAATGGTAATCCTCCTACGCATGCGAAAGATTTTCATTTCCGGTTTTCTTCTGTGGAATTCAAAAATCCTAGCGGAGATAAGATTCAAATCGAATGTAAGGATTGTGCGAAACCCGTAGATCTCACTGGGTTTTTCCTCAATACAGGATTGCGTGAAAACATTCTCGCGATTCCAGTGGGGATGCAGATTTCCGCTACTAATCCTATCGAAATTATTTTTGGTGCGAAGGAAGATTCCGTTTCGGAGAATACGATTTACTCTACTTTCCCAGGTTTAATCAGCAGTGATGGATTGCTTTCTTTTAAGGATTTTGAGAATACCACCGCGGATTTCGTAGGTTGGAGTGATAGGAAAATTCCGAAGCTGCGCGATTATGATTTATCGATGGCAGAATTTACTCAGCTGCAAAAACGCGTAAGAGAAGGTGAGTGGGATTTAGAAGATTCCACTTCGCTACTTGATTCTACTCAAGTAAAACGCGGAGGTAAAATTCAGCGCAAAGCTTCTTCCGATACTGATACCGCTGCTGATTGGGAGGTGGTAAATCTGGCGAAAGATTTGGAAACGATTGAGGTTTCGGATTCGCGCAATGTTTATTTCTCCGAGATTCTCCCAAATCCTATCGGGAAAGATGATGCAGCGGAATGGTTTGAATTACACAATGCGGGAAATTCTCCCGTGGAATTATATGGATGGAGCGTGATGGTGGGGAAAGGAGTTTATGAATTTGAAAATAGCATTATCCTGCAGCCTAAAGAGTTTCGCGCTTTTTTCGGGTTGCTTCCGATTCTCAATAGTGGAAGTGATTTCACCCTAGTGAATTTCGAAGGAGAGGTGGTGGACAGTATTACTTATCCCACGATTCCTGAAGGGAAAGCTTACGCAAAATCTTTGAGTGGTTGGAAAATTACCTCAATCCCTACACCAGATGCTGCGAATGGTTTCTTCCAAATTCTCTCCGAGAAGGAAGATGCAGATAGTGATGGTTTGAGTAATGCTGATGAAGCTGCTGCTGGTAGCGATGCGGAATTATTCGATACGGATGGAGATGGTTTGAGTGATGCTTTCGAAGTGAATCGGGGATTGAATCCGAATCTTTCCGATGCTTCACCTGAAGATTTGCGTGCTTATCAGCAGGAGTTAGCAGCGCTAACTGCTTCTGAACTAACCGCTCAGTTTGATGAAACGAATGGAGTTTTCCTCGCGGGGATTGGAATCCCTGGAGGAGTGATGCGGTTGTATCTCCAATCAGAATTACAGATTCTCGAAATCCCTATCGATGCGGATGGTAACTGGAGTTACACACTCGATACTTCTCTCGAGGCAGGTAATCACAATATTTTTACGCAGCTGATTACTCCGAGTGGAGTTACTGCTGTTGCGAAGAAAGTGCTTAATTTCACTCTCGCAAAAGATTTCACTCCGCCAGTTTTTGCTTCGCAGATTCGTATCTCCGAGATTCTTCCTAATCCGAAAATGGAGGATTCCAAATCTGAATGGGTGGAAATCCAAAACGATGGAAATTCACTTGCAGATATCAGCGGTTACCAACTCACTGCTGGTAAAAAAAATTACGAATTTCCAGCTGCTTCTACTATCCCAGCGGGTGGTTTTTTGTTGCTTCCGCGCAATCTCACACAGC
>JAQVAZ010000038.1 GCA_028690585.1 Candidatus Altimarinota bacterium | reverse complement strand
GATTATTGTAAGCACCAGTGGAGTAAAGCGTAGTAGCAACATCGAGTGTGGTTTGTGTAGTGGCGAAACCACCAGTAGCCAACCAATTAGCAGCAGAGATTCCTTCGAGCGCAGCTTTTGCCATCTGGTTATTTGCGCCTGCGGCGACTGCTTGTGAGATGGCTGCATTGGCAGTGTTGGAATAAGCAGCTGCCCAAGTGGAAGAATTATCTCGGTAATACCACACTCCTTCTGTGCCACCTGTATCAGCATTTTTATTGGAAGCGATTACTCTCCATCCTGAGTTATAAACTTTGAAACTATTTCTTCCATCGAAAGAAACTGAATAGTAAGAGTTAGCTGAGTTGAGAGTTTCAGTAACTACTGCGGAAGTGATACCAGCCCAGCCATTAGAATTGAGAGAGGCAGCAGTAACCGTAGTATTGTAAAGAGAAGTAGGGCCAACTACAGGTGACGAAGAAGAAGTTGTGAAAGTATTTACAGAACCAGCACCACCAGCACCACCATTCCTTGCGGTTGTATACGTATCTGTCCCACCATCTCCACCAAGGGCTCTCACTGTACCAGAATTTGTATATCCTCCAGAATTTGTAACAATTGCTACAATACCTCCGCCAGCTCCACCACCACCTCCTTCAGCATAAGCTCCACCACCTTTTGCACCGTCAGAAGAAATAATTGAACCTGCCATAATATTAATAATTGGAGAAAATAACATAAGTAATCCCCCTCCAGCTCCAGTAGCTGAAGTTCCTCCACCAGTTTGAGATCCTATTGGATCACCAGCTCCTCCTGCAGTATTGTAAATCGCAGCATAGGATGTTCCTCCTGGCCCACCATAATCACCAGCAGGCAATGGTTTGGTAGCACTCCCACCAGCTCCTCCTGCTCCACCAGCACAAGGACCACCTTTTCCACCATCACCACCTTGCCCATTTTCTCCTGAAAACCCTCCTCCCCCTCCTCCCCCTGATTGCATCACGCTACCGCTTGATGCTGTCGCTGGTAAAACATTTAAAGTTGTTCCTCCTACTGCTGCGGCCGCACCTTCACCCAGCGCAACATAAGCAGCAAGTGCAGTTGCATCAACCTTCGCTTGAAGCGCTGCAGGAGTGAGAGAGTAAGCGGTGAGATTTCCGAAGTTACCAGCTTTACCTTTCTTATCGATATTTAATTTTCCACCATTGAGTAATCTGACTCCCGACTTCGCATATACGATTAAACCTTTGCTATTTGTAGATGGAGTGAGTGAAGCAGAGGCACCATCAATCACGATGTTGTCAGCCATCACCACACTCGCGCCAGTAGTTGCATCAGGCGCAACAGTCGCTGCGCCGGTGATTACGATGGCGTTGGAAAGAGTAAACGATTCCATCATGGAAATAGTCGTGAATTGAAACGGAGCAGCCCCAGTAGACTTCAAACTCCAATATCTATGCGCACCAAAACTGAAGTCATTCGTGGTATATGTGTTTCCAAGAGGAGTTGTGAAGGCAGCGACAGCAGTAGTCCAGTCTGTGCCATTATCGGAATACTGGACTTCTGCCGCAATTGAGTATGTCCCGAAGTTAACGGATGTTAAAACTCGCTGGATATTTTTGGATGTCGTGAAATCAAAAATGTAGCGGGTTGTGGCAGAAACAGGAGATAATCCAGCACCAGTAGAGTTGTTGCCATCCACGAGATAGTTGCTTGTATAGCTTCCTGCCGTGGTGCCAACTTGGGATAGCACAGCTGATGGAGCAATATCGGGACCGAAGTAACTATAACTTTGTGGCTGCAAAGTGCTACCACCTTGAATAATATTTCCAGAGTAAGTGCCATCACCATAGAGACTAGCGATACCTCCGTTTAGTTTTACAACTCCACTAGCAACTTGAGAAGCATAGACAGCAGCTACATCATAAGTGCCAGTAGCTTTTGTGCCTGAGAAAATTACTCCGTTACTTGCGCTACCATCTCCTGTGATGGAAGTAATCGTGAAGAAATCACTACCGATTTGGAATCGATCTCCTGAGATAATTTTCGCGCAGGTGTTTCCAACTCCAACTGTTTGAGTGGTGCCAGCAGTATTTGTGAAATGCCCAGAAGCATTCGCAGTATCTACTACGAATTTCGTGCAAGTTTGTCTGAGATCTTCTTGGTAGTAATTGGATTCAGTAGTGTAAGGAATCGAAGCAGAGGAAACTATATCTGCTCCATTTACACTTGCAGAGCTGCTATCCATATAAGCAACTCCATTTACTTGATTGCTAGCCGTAGCAGCAATCACAGGATTAATCGTTACATTATCAACCTGTGGATTATTGCCAGCAACAGTGGAGTAAAGAGTAGCAGCGAGATCGAAAGCTACTTGAGTATCGCTGAAGCCACCATCTGCTAACCATTGCGCAGATGTGATTGCTTCGATACCAGCTTTCACCATCTGATTATTTGCGCCAGCTGCTACTGCCTGAGAAATCGCAGCGTTGGCAGTATTGGAGTAAGCCGCTGTCCAAGTAGAAGAATTATCACGGAAATACCAAACTCCATCCGTGCCTCCAGTATCTGAGTTTTTATTGGAAGCAATAGTTCGGAAGCCAGAGTTGTAAACTCTGAAACTATTTCTACCATCGAAGGAAATTGAATAATAAGAGTTAGCTGAGTTGAGAGTTTCTGTAACTACCGCTGAAGTGATGCCAGCCCAAGTAGTAGAATTTACGGAAGTAGAAGTGGTAACTGTGGAATAGAGGGAAGTCGGAGAAGCTGCAAGAGAGAAAATATAAGCTGAACCTTGATCGGTATATGTAACATCATCATAAGAAGCACCAATTATCGCTGTTTTCCCATCTCCTGAAATTGCAGCTGCCATGTATCCAAGATAATCAGAAGCAGCTCCATCTGAAGCAGTGATCTTTTTGGATTGAATCCAAGTTGTTCCATTGTAACTAAAGATATAAGCAGAGCCAGCATTAACGCCTAAATCATCATCATAAGAGGATGCTATAAGAATCGTTAAACCATCATTGGAAATCGAAACAGCAAATCCAAAAAGATCAGACTCTGCTCCATCTGAAGCAATTAGTTTTTGAGCTTGAACCCAAGTTGATCCATTGTAGTTGTAAACATAGGCTGAGCCTTGATTTACAATTCCAGCTACATCATCTTGACCAGCACCAACAACAAGCGTTGAACCATCTGCAGATAAATCAACAAGCCCAAAAAAGTCACCATCTTCTCCATCAGAAGCAATGATTTTTTGGGCCTGAACCCAAGTGCTTCCAGATTTTGTAAAAATATAAACATAACCTTTTTGAGTGTTGTTTGGCGAATAACCCGATGCAACAACAATAGTAGAAGCATCAGAAGAGAGGGCAACTCTATGCCCGAAATAATCACGAGCCACCCCATCAGAAGCAGTTAGTTTTTGAGTTTGAACCCAAGTGCTTCCAGATTTTGTAAAAATATAAGCTGATCCACTATATGTTCCGAGTGGGCTTGAATATATCGATCCGATTAGAATCGTTGAGTTATCATCCGAAATTGAAGCTGATATTCCAAATCCATCAGAGGCAGCTGCATCTGAAGCAACTAATTTTTGGGTTTGAGACCAAGTTGATCCATTGTAAGTGAAAACATAGACTGAGCCTTGATCGGTGTAGGTAACATCATCACCCGATGCGCCAATTAATATAGTTAATCCATCTGCAGAAATAAAAACCGATCTACCAAAATAATCTGCAGAAGCCCCATCAGAAGCAGTTAGTTTTTGAGTTTGGGTCCAAGCACCAGAGATGTTTTTATAAACATAAGCTGCGCTAATAGCCAAATCTCCTAACCCAACTACCGCAGTTTTTCCATCTTCTGAAATACTAACTGAATATCCTAAATAATTAGAAGCAGCTGCTGCACTCGCAACCAACTTCTGCATCTCACTAACACTAAGAGTATCATTTAGTTTCACTACTCCATCAGCAACCTTAGTAGCGTAAACAAAATTCACATCATAGTTGCCAGTAGATTTTGTGCCGGTGAAAGTTACTCCATTACTTGCGCTGCCATCACCTGTGATAGCAGTAATCGTAAACCAAGTAGCACCGATCTGGAAGCGAGTGCCAGCGAGAATTCTGCTGCAAGTGTTACCTACTCCGATTGTTTGAGTGGTGCCAGCAGTATCTGTGAAATGCCCAGAAGTATTAGCGGTATCCACTACAAATTTCGTGCAAGTTTGTTTGAAATCTTCTTGGATATAGTTAGCTTCCGTGGTGAAAGGAATCGTTGCTGCATCTTCTGATAAAGGTTTAGCTAATACTTCCTCTGGGATTTCTTCAGGCTTGAGATCTGAGACTGGTGGCTCATAAACTATTTCGGAAGAAGCTGCGAGACGCAAGACTGGCTTATGCCCGTTTGCCTGCAAAGCGCTGATTGCTAATTCTTTGGCATCGAGATTTACGATGCGCAGAGTGTGAAGCGTATCGGATAAATCAGTTGCGAGTGATTTGATTTTTTCTACTGCATTTTCGCTAGCGCTATCTACAGAGATTCTTCTTTCAGAAGCGAAACCTTCATCAATGATGAATCTACTATTGCCTCCAGTAGCGATAGATTTATTGATTACTGCGCTGAGATCTTTTCCGCGCAATTTCGCTATCGCAGTTTGAGAATTTACAGTTGTATTCTCTGTGAAAAGTGGTGAAGCGTCTGTGAGATACCAACCAGTAGAAGCAGCGGT
>JAQVAZ010000015.1 GCA_028690585.1 Candidatus Altimarinota bacterium | reverse complement strand
TCAAAAAGATAATTCAACCTTCCCTCAAACAGTGTTTCAAAAATCCGTGATTTGCCAGCAGCTTGCGTCAGTAAAACTCCAAAGGGTGCTTGTAAATCTGTCGGAAAGCCTGGGAAAACAGCGGTTTTTATCTCACACGGTTGGAATTTTTTCGTAGGCTTCAATTCCATATAATCCGCACCAACTGTGAATTTCGCGCCAATTTCCTCCAGCTTCTGAAAGAAGCTATCGAGTTGTTTCGGTATCACTCCTTCGATTCTCACATTTCCCTGCGTGACTAATGCAGCCACCGCAAAAGTGCCAACCTCGAGATAATCGGTGATGCAGGTATGCGTAACTCCCACAGGATTTTTTACTCCTGTGATTTTCACTGTGTGGGTGCCGCTACCTTCTATCTTTGCCCCGAGTTTCCTGAGGAATTCACAAAGATTTTGCACATGAGGCTCATAAGCTGCCATGCGGATTTTCGTTTCATTCGGAGTCAGCACTGCTGCCATAAGCGCATTTTCCGTAGCAGTCACACTCATCTCTGGAAGATTGAAAGCGTTGGCAACGATTTCTTTCGCTACGAACTTCAGCGTGGAAGGAGTGGATTTATCTACTGCCCCGAGTTTCTCTAGCGCGTATTTATGCGCATGAATACTGCGTTTGCCAATCACGCAGCCTCCTGGAAAAGCGATTTCCGCTTTACCTCCGCGCGCAATCAGCGGCCCAAGCAGAAGAATGCTGGCGCGCATTTGCCCAGCTAATTCAGCAGAAACTTTGGTAGTTTTCAGTTTCGCAGTTTGGATTCTCACGGTGTTTTCTTCGAAAGTGTATTTTGCACCCAACTCTTCCAAAATCTGTAGCATCAATCTGATATCTGCTACATCAGGAATATTCCGTAAGACACACTCTTCACTCGTAAGTAGGGTAGCAGCTAGCAAAGGCAGCGCAGCGTTTTTGCTACCACTGACTTTTACGATTCCAGAGAGTGGTTTCCCACCGCGAATGATGAATTTGTTCACAAGCGAGAGTTTAGCAAAATTAAAGGGTTTTGATTTTAAATAGCTCTTTTTGGTATTCAATGGGATTGATTTTCACTCGGTTTTTTGCTAGAATATCCGCGTAACAAAGCCAAAAACCAATAAAACATTAACCTAAAATAAATGTCTAAACTTTCCAAAATTGCCCTAGTGAGGGAGATGATTGATTCTGCTGAATCAAGCCTTCGCAGTGCGAAGCAGATTCTCTCTGAGATTACAGGCGCTGATTCTGGCGCGAGTATTCGCAGTGGTTATGCGCGCGCAGCCGAGAATCTCTCTGCAGCAGTTGGTGAGGAGGGTAAGATTGTAGAAGGTGTTTTCAATGGCAAAAGCATGATGGGGCCAGACCAGAGAGATTATCCAGTGCCAGCCAACTATGCTTCCAAATCCAAACTTGTGCCAGGTGATGTGCTGAAGCTTGTGATTGGTGGAGATGGAGGTTTCGTTTATAAACAAATCGGTCCAGTAGAAAGAAAACGCGTGGTTGGACCACTTACTTCAGAAGATGGCCAATTCAAAGTAATCGCTGCTGGTAAAGCTTATAAAGTTTTACTCGCTTCCGTGACTTATTATCGCGCAGAGCCTGGAGATGAAGTGGTTTTACTTGTGCCAGCAGTAGGAGAATCCGAGTGGGGGGCAATCGATAATGTAATCCCAAAACTCCAAGCGGAACTCAACGCAGAAGATAAATTTATTCGCGAAACAAAGAAAGCGGCTGCGAAAGCTGCGGATGAAGATGAGGGTGAATCTTTCACAATTGGTCAGGAAATCCCTTCAGAAGAAGGTGAAGAAAGGCCTAAGAAAAAGGCAGTTCGCAAGAAAAAATCAGAGTAATTAGAATCAAATTTCTCAAAACTAAACTCCCCGATTGGGGAGTTTTTTATGTGAGTTAATCTAGTATATTACTGATGAGGTGGGTGATTTCACCGATATGGCTGAAGATATAATCCGCGTGGTTTTGCTCGAAATCTTTTCTTCCACAAACTCCAGTCAAAACTCCAATGAAGATGCTGCCAGCATTTTTCGCAGTATTCAGATCAATCAAACTATCTCCTACAAACAGAATCTCTTTGGGTTGAATCCCTAATTTTTCGCAAGCGAGGAAGATGGATTCGGGGTGAGGTTTGTGATTTTCCACATCTTTTCCTCCGATGATTACTTCAAAAAAGCTACTTATTTCCAAATCTTCTAGGAATTTCACGATAAGATCTCTGGGTTTTGTGCTAGCGATTCCGAGTTTAAATCCCTTATTTTTCAGGAATTCCAGCGTTGGGATAGTATCTTTTACTAAGCGAATATATTCCGTAGTATGGCGCGCATCTTCTTTTGCGTGGAAGCTGCGGTTGAATTCTGCTACATCTACGAGGTTGGTAAGTTTCCGAAAAATCACATCTAGTGGCTCACCAATCATTCTCCGTATTTCATCAGGAGTTGCTGGAGTCACTCCTTGCTCGATGAGACACTCTGTAAAAATCTCCACGAGGAGATCGATAGAGTGCACCAGTGTGCCATCGAAGTCGAAAAGAATTGCTTTGATTTTATTCATCCGCCTTCGCAAGGTTATTAGATTATTGACTTGCTTCGGCGGATTTCGCTCCTAATCTTATTTATAAGCTGCCGCTGCAAGTTGGCGAGAGTCTATCAGAAAAACCTCTAGCAGATTTGAAGGAGCTCAATTTGCGCCGGATTTTACAGAAAATATACAGAGTATCCACTCTTCGTTTCCTGTGTCGCTCGCAATTGAAATTCGCTTCGCGATTTCATTGCTCGCTATCCTCGGAAATAGCATTATGCCACACTTTTTTAGGTGTTCAAGTTTTGAAACAAGTTAAGGAATTGTCAACCAGAAAGTGTTGAAAGCCTAGGACTTTTCCCTAAACTTAACGCTCGAAGTAGTCGAGTAGCACCACAATATATTGTGGAATCAATAAATAGCTCTACCATACATGCATAGTTTCAAAGTAAATTTCTCAGCAAGAAAAGCGCGCATAGAAAAGCTTCAGTTGAAGCAGCGCCTCTGCCCTAAGATTAAGCTAACCCTGCAGACTCTCGTGATGGGTTCGATTATCATCATTGCTCCGCTTTTCAACTCTGGACAAACTTTTACAGAGATTGCTGGTGCGGGTGTCACCGATGGGAAAATGCTAGCGATCGATAGTCCAGACTTTACTTTGGATTCCCTCAATACCACTGGAGATGGATTCCTCATCAAAAACGCTGGGCAAAACACCGTAGCCGATAGAAGCGAATTATCCGATCCAATCGCTTATACAATAGAAGCGGGAGATAATCTTTACGATATTTCCCATCGTTTTGGAGTAAGCGCAGAAACCATCATCTGGGAAAACAACATCTCCAACCCTGCTTCACTCAAGCCAGGCACAGAATTAAAAATTCTCCCAGTTTCTGGAATTACTCACACAGTGCAAAAAGGAGATACTCTCGCGAAGCTTGCTAAGAAATACGGAGTAGATGAAGCAGTTTTAGCGAAGCAAAATAAGATAGAAAATGGAGAATTGGTAGCGGATGCAAAGATTATTATCCCTGGTGGCAAGAAGATTGTAGCAGCTCCTGTAGCGCGCTATATCGCTTCTGCGAGTGGAAAGGGTAGCTATACTTCTTATACTGCACCAAAGAGTATTGATGGAGCAATCATCTCAGAGAATGGTGCTGGCGACAAAGATGGCAGATGGATGATTAAGCCAACCAGTGGTAATTACACTACTTACTTCAAATCTGGGCACTGGGCAGTAGATATCGCGAATAGAGCTAAACCAGCAATTATGGCAGCAGCTGATGGCACCGTAGTGAAATCTCAATGTGGTTGGAATGGTGGTTACGGATGCGTAATCGTTATCGATCATGGAGATGGTTACCAAACACTTTACGGTCACATGAGTAAGTTGGTTGCAGGTGTAGGTGATGCAGTTACTAAAGGCCAGCAGATTGGTGTGATGGGAAACACTGGTAGAGTTTATGGAGCTACTGGTATTCACCTCCACTTCGAAGTAATCGTAAATGGTAAGAAAAAGAATCCAATCGCTTTCTACTAGAAAGGATTAAGGATACAGAATTAGGGATTAAGATTCAAAAATGTAGAAACGCCCCAATGGGGCGTTTCTTTTATCTGTTGCTGAGTGAGAAGTTGGAGGGGAAATTTTAAAAGCGGAGGTAGAGACACCCCGGCGGGGTGTCTCTACGCACAATATTAAAATCTCTCTAACTTCTGCGATTAGAAAAGATTTAAGAGTTTTCCAGATTCCTGTTTTTCTAAGCTTTCTTTCTTAGTAACTCCCACATCTCCGGAGTAATTGCTTTGGTAAGTAGCAGGATTCCTCCATAGACGATTCCACTGATTGGGATTATCAGCAGCAAGCTTTTATTTCCACCAAAAACTTGGAAGAGAATCGGTTGGAGGAAATGAATGCTAACTCCCATCGCGATAGCTGCGAGGATTGCCTTGCTTACGCTACCGAGGCGGAAGCGGAAATCTCCAAGTAGCTGGCGGAGAAAAATAAATCCGAGGATGCAAACGAAAATCTGGCTGATGATACTAGTGATAGCAGCTCCGCGGAATCCGAGGAGAGGGATTATCATGAGATTCCCCACAAGATTAAACACTACTGCGATAGCATTGATATACATGAGTTTCACTTGTTTTCCTCCTGCTAGTAGCGTGAAACCAAAAAGATTTCCTAGATAAGCGAGTAACATCGCAACGAGGAGCAACTGCAAAGCAGTATCGCTTCCATAGAATCCGATAGCGGAATTAGAAAGAAAAGCGGGAGAAGAAACGAAAGCGATGATGGGGTAAGCGAGAGTGATACCACCAACTGCAATCGGTAAACCGATCATCATGAGAAAATCGAAAGAAAGCTGAATCAAACGCTTTAGCTTCTCTTGGTTATCGTGGAATAAGCGGGAAAGAATCGGGAGAATAGAGTTGAGAAAGAAAATCGAAATCACTGCGAGATTTTCCATGATGCGCGCTGCTACTCCATACAAACCAACTTCTTCGCTATTTTTTAGCAGCGAGAGGAGAATGATATCTTCTCTTACATAGATGGTAGCAAGCAGCACTGCAGCTCCGTAAGGTAGCGTTTCGATCAGAATTTTTTTCCACAAGGCGAAATCGAAACGGAAACAAAGCGAATTAGTTTTTCTCACCGCAAAAAGCACAGTAGCAACTTGCAACACTCCACCTACTACTCCAGCCCAGAGGAGTTGATAAAAACCGGCTTCAGGATTATCTGGTAACACATAAAAAATCGCAGCTACCATCCAAATCACTGCGGTTATTTTCGCAATCACTAATCCCAATACATTCCACTGCATGCGCAAATCTACTTGGAGGAGTGAAGAAATCGTGCCGAAAATTATCGTGAAAAATGTAGTGGCAGCAGCGACTGCTACTCCCACAGGAATCGGAGTGCCAGCATATTGTGGAATCAAGAAAGCAAAACCAATCGAGAGAATCATCGCGGTGATTGCGAGGATACTGCGTAGCGCGAAGATGTTTCCAAAGATTTCTTTTCTTCTCTCAGGGTGTTTGGAGATTTCTTTTACCGCGATTTGGAAAATCCCAAAATCCGCGATGATTGCGAAGAAAGAGAGGAATTCGTAAACCGTGGTGTATTCTCCATAACCCGCTTTCCCAAGGTAGGTGGAGATAATCTTCAAGATTACAATCGAAAGCGCAGCAGTAATCAATCTCCCCAATATTTGAACTGCAGTGTTGCCGAGAACTTTGCGCGCATTACTCACAGGGAAGGATTTAGATCGAAATAATCTTGCAAGATTATACGCGCAGCTTCGCTATCGATGCGGGTTTTTTGCTTGCGGGAGTTGAGATTATCTTCGTGGAGATTTGCTTCCGCGAGTTTCGAAGTGAATCTCTCATCAAGAAATTCCACTACGATTCCTTTTGTTTCCAGCTTCTTTGCAAACTCTCTCACGCTTTGCGTTTGCGCAGTTTCTCCGCGAAAACCGTGGGGGATTCCTACGATGATTTTTTCCACCTTTTCCGCCGCGCAAAAATTTACCAGCGTTTCAATCAGTTGCGCATTATTCACCAAGAAATTTCTCGGAGAAGCGATGCCAACTTTACTATCTCCAATCGCAACTCCTATCTTTGCTTCACCGAAATCCAGCGCAGCGATTTTCATCTAAAGCGCAGTAGTAAAAAACCACTTAAAGAAATTCCAAACTCCGAGATTGGAAGTTGCTTCACGCGCTTCGCGAAGATACCACTGATTCGCGCCAGCCAACCTATCGCGCTTCAAAGCGATTCTGCCGAGATTGAAATTCTTTATCTTGCTATCTACTGCGTAGGAGTAGGTAGGAGTGTAAAGCATCACACCTGGCACTTCTTCACTCAGCGCTTCGCGTAGAGTAGCGAGGCGTTTTCTTCTTTCACTGCTATCGAAGCTTGCGCGCACTTGCTCGAGATAAGCATTCACACTAGAGGATTTGAGATTACTCAGGTTATTACCATTTTCCCGCGCTTCGCTGCTGTGCCAGAAAGAATAAGTATCAAGGTTGTATCCCAGATTCTCTCCAAACAAAACCATATCGTAATCGCGTTTATTCATGCGTTTCAAGAAATCTGCTTCTGCCAAACTTTCAATCGTGAGTTTCACACCTCTTTCTTTCCACTGCTTCGCAATCTCCTCTGCTACGATTTTGAAATCGGGGCGGTTATCTGAAATCAAAAGCTTCAGTGAAAGCATCGCATCTCCGTTGTAGCGATAAGTTGGATTATTCAAAACTTCTTGAATCGCAGTTTTATCAGTTGTTGGAGTAGCTGCGGTGGCAGCTGGAGTAGTTTCTTTCGCAGGAGTTTCTGCTACTGGAGTTGTTGTTTTAGCTGGGGTAGCTGGAGTCGCTTCTTTCCCAGCTAACCATTCTTTGCGTTTCGTTTCATCAGCTGAATAAAAAATCGTGATGCTATCAAATTCACCATTTTGATTTGCTACTTTGTAAACATTTTCTCCTTCTTTCAGCGTATTCAAATTCAACGCAGCTTTGTAACTCCAAGTGCCTTTGCTAGGAGTGAATTTATTCAGTTGGTAACCATTTACAACTATCTTGGTGGATTTGGCTGGCGCGTTACCTAAGAGATAGAAACTCGCTTCACCAGTCGCGTAAAAATCTCCACTGCTAGGGTCGGTGATGTATTTTGCGCTGGCAGGAGTTTCTGCTTGCGCTTCTGGAATCAGATTTTTGATAAAAGAAGTTTTGGCTGCAGGAGTTGTTTCCGTTGCAGCTGGTGTAGTTACCGCAGGAGTATTGCTGCGGTATTTCCAACCAGCATCAAACAAAGCACCATCCGCTCTACCTGCATCGAAATCATATTTCCAATTACTCGTAGCAATCTCGAGTAAGGGAGTATCGATGATTTGCACTCGCTTCGCGAGTTTATCCGCAATCGCTTGTTTATTGGTTGCGAGTTGTAATCCGAGGCGCAGCTTCTTATCGGAAAGAATCGGGCTTTGCGTATTGAAGAATAAAGCTACATATTGCGGAAGCGTGAAGTCGTGCAGCGTTAAGCGCGCATCGTTTTTGAAACTAGCGATTGATTCTTCGCTGAGATCTTTGGTGCCAGTGATTCCATCGAGGTTTTGGAGGAGTTGTTCTTTGCTTTGGAAAATGCGGAAGATGATGGAATTGAGGTAAGGTTCTCCACTGTGATATTTATCAAAAGCGGTGAGTTGCACAGCATTGCTTGTAACAGTATCTATTTTGAAAGGCCCGCAACCGATTGGTTTCAGATTGAAATCAGAGGTGAGTAAATCCGCAGGCGCTACATTCTCGAGGATATGCTTCGGAAGCAAACCAACTGTAGTGTTGTAGATGAAGAAAGCGTATTGCTTTGCGAGAGTCATTTTCACAGTTTTCTCATCCACCTTCGTAATCTCTACATTCGCAAAATCGGCAGCAATCGAAGGGTTAGGAAAAGATTCATTTTGAATCATATCCTTGAAAGTGAAAATCACATCATCGGCAGTAACCTCCACTCCATCATGCCAGTAGAGATTATCGCGCAGTGTGAAAGTGTAAACGCGCTGATTGGGTGAGAGTGTGTGAGTAGCGAGATCATCTACGATGTTGTTACTCACGGGATCGAATTTCGTCAGACCAGCAAACACCAAACTGGTGAGATCTCGATCCAAATCGGTTTGCGCGAGGAGTGGATTGATAAAACTAAAATCTCCCACTACTCCCTCGACATAAGTGCCACCGTGACCTGGCACTGGCTGGCTCGCGCTATAATAAAAAGCCTGCCCGATCTGTAAGCTGCTGATGAGGATTATCAGTGTGAGAATCCCCACCAAAATTTTCTCGGTAAGAGTGCAGCTAGTGAGTAGCTTAAACATGTGAAGCGGTTTAGTGAGATGAGATTAAACGAAAAGTGTTGCGAGAGCTCCACCGAAGAAAATCACCGCGAGAATAATCGTAGCGATAGTGAGGATTCGATCTACTCCGCGTTTGCTGGAGTAGCTATTACCACCGCCACCGAAAGTAGCGCTGAGGCCAGAGGATTTGTGTTGCAACAAAATCGAAAGAGAGAGGAGAAGCGCGGTGACGATGAGAATCCAATTGAGGATAGTTTGCATTGAAAAAAGTTAAATTAATTTCTTTTCACCAACCAGTGAGTAGCGAGATTGAATAAACCGAGAATCACAGCTGCGTAGATGTAAGTCAGCGCGCCGCCTAAGACGAGGATATGCGCGCTTCCGAGATTTAACGCATTGAGTAGCCAGACGAGTAAGGCCAAGACAAATCCATTTATCACAAATACGAATAAGCCAGCTGTGAGGAAAGTGATAGGTAGCGAAAGAATCTTAATCAGTGGTTTCACAGAGACATTTAGTAATCCGAGGAGTAAAGCTCCAATCACAAAAGCGGTGATAGAAACTTCTGGTTTAGCTGGGCAAGTGGTAGCCGTCTCACTCAAGAAACAGAAGTTTGTGAGGAAATAATCCACTATATATAACCCCACGGAATTCGCGATGAGACTGAGAATAAATCTGTGAATCATACGGAAAAATTAGTAGGGTAATTTTAGCTGCGGAGTGGTTTTTTTACAAAAGGGGAGGGAAGTTTCTTTACTCCGATTTTCACACCTTCTAGAGAATCTCCCGCATCGGCATTTTCCACCTTTTTTACAATGCTTTCCGCGAGAGTTTCCGTGGCGATGTAATCCTGCCACACTGCGAGAATCTCCTCTGCGTTTTCTAGTTGCAACTCAATCCTGTCACTCACCGCGTAATCCGCTTGCTTCCGCAAATCCTGAATCACTCTTACTAAATCTCTGGCTTTACCTTCCAATTCCAACTCAGGAGTAATGGTTGTATCCAAAGCAACAACAAATACCCCTTCGCTATCTGCTTCAATTTTTAAATTCCTACCAATATTTTCTCTAGGAGAAATTCTCGCATGCGCTTCTTCAGGGAAAAGAGTTACATCAAGATTAAGTGTTTTATCAAATACCCTTAAGCCATTTGGTGTTAATTCCCATTTTCCTTCTCCTATGGTTTTTTTAATTTGAGGTATTTTATCTCTTAATCTAGCGCCAGCCTTAGGAAAATCTATTTTTGGAACTAAGTCTCCAAGTTCTTTTACATCCACTGCCTCTATTTCTTTTACATTCAATTCTTCTTTGATTACTTGCGAATCTTGCTGCAAAAAGACTTTTGAAACTTTTTTCATCTCATCGGTTTGAGGAAATCCTATTTTTAATTTTTGCAAAGGCTGTCTAGTCTTGATTTTTTCTTTAGCTCGGATTGCTAAACCAAGAGAAATAATTTTGCGAGTTACTGAAGTTTCCACACTCAAATCTTTATTAATCCACTTCTCATCTACTTCTGGCCACGCAGCGAGATGCACAGATTTCTCACCAGTTAATCCTCTGTAAATTTCTTCTGCGAGGAAGGGTGCTACTGGCGCGAGTAATTTACTCACTTCTTTCAGCGTGTGAAGCAGAGTAGCGTAGGCTTCTTCTTTATCTCCATCATTCTCTGATTTCCAAAATCTTCTTCTGCTTCTGCGGATATACCAGTTGGTTAAACCATCGAGGAAAGCTGCGAGTGGTTTTAGCGCAGCCTGGATTTCATACGCTTCGAGTTTCTCACTCATTTCTTTTGTGAGGAGATTTAGCTCTGAGAGAATCCAGCGATCCAATTTATTTTTTGGTTCAGCTGGCAATGCTCCACCTTCCCATCCATCCGCACTCGCATAAGTGGTGAAGAAATAATAAGTATTCCACAATGGTAGCAATACGCTGCGTAGAGTTTCTTCCACACCTCTCTCGCTGAATCGCAATTCTTGCGCATTCACCACAGGAGAATTCATGAGATAGAGGCGCATCGCATCGGCTCCATACTTATCGAAAATATTTTCTGGTGGTGGGAAATTATTTTTACTCTTACTCATCTTTTGCCCATCTTCCGCTAGCACCAATCCACTACAGATACAGTTTGTAAACGCGGGTTTATTTTTTAGCGCAGTTGCTAAGACATGAAGTGTATAAAACCAACCACGAGTTTGGTCTTGCGCTTCTGCGATGAAATCCGCAGGCAGATTTGTTTCCGCTTTCAGCGCAGTCTGCGCATACGGCATGCTGCCACTCTCAAACCAACAATCCAAAACCTCCGGAATGCGTTTCATTTCACCACCACATTTACATTTGAAGGTGATTTCATCCACGAAGTGTTTGTGTAAGTCGGTAACTTTTTTTCCACTCAACTTTTCCAATTCTTCGCGCGAAGAAATACATTTCGTTTCTCCACAATCACATCTCCACACTGGTAGCGGAGCTCCCCAAAAACGATTTCTACTAATTGCCCAATCTCTCGCGCCTTCCAACCATTTTCCAAATCTACCATCACGGATGTGATCTGGCACCCAATTGATCTCCTGATTATTTTTCAGCAAATCTTTTTTAATTTTCTCCACATTCACAAACCAACTCGAAGTAGCGTAATTCAAGAGAGGTGATTCGCAGCGCCAACAAAATGGATAAGAGTGTTTCACATTATCTTTCGCAAAAAGTTTTCCGTTTTCCTCCAACCACTTCACAATCTTCTCATCGGTTTCGCGCGGATTCTTTGCAGGCTTCGCTTCCAATCCTGCGAAATCTTTTACTTCAGAAACGAATTTTCCATTCATACCTACATGCTGAATCACTGGCAGATTCTCCACCTTCGATAAGTTGTAATCATCATCACCAAACGCTGGCGCGATATGCACGATGCCAGTGCCTTCACTTGTAGAAACAAAATCACCAGCAACAATTCTGAAAGCTTCAGGCTGGGGTTTCGTGAATTTGATAGCTTGATTTACATCATCAAAAGTAGCTAGCCAATCGTATTCTTGTGGCGGTAATTTTTCTTTTGCAGGATTGCTACGGATATAATCGGAGATGCGAGAAAATTCTTCCGCGGAGTAGATATGTTTTTTATCGTAGCCTTTGCGCCAAAGTTTAGAAAAAGGTTTACCATCTTTTTCGTGGAATTTTGTCTCCAATGGGGAGTTTATTAGCCCATCACTCTCATCACCCGTTAACCTACCACCTAGGTGGTAGGTTAACTCGATAGATTGTTTGAGTTTTTTACTACTCTCACCTTTTAGTTGTTGCAAAGTTTTTGGCAAACTCTCACCTCCTTCCTCGATTTCAACTACGAGGTGGATGTGATTTGGCATTACCGCCAACTCATAAATTTTGTAATTATTTTCTTTAGCAATCTCCTTAAAAGCTTTCGCGCAGGCTTCTCGCAGTTTCTCATCTTTGAAAATCGGAGTGGAATCTTCCGTATTAAAAGTGATGAAATACATTCCTGGAATCACTTCGTGATTATCTTTCTCCGCGAAGTAGGGGAAGAGTGGTTTGTATCCGTTAGGATATTTTTTAATCAATTCTTTACCTGTGAAATATTTTGGTTTAAAACTTTCGGAAATCTCCAAATCTTCTTTAGTTGGATTGCTTATCAATCTTTCATAATTTTTATTAAATTCTTCTTGGTTCTCGAAAATTTTTAAAACTTGAGGAAGTATCTTTGGGATGAGTCTTGGAGCAAGAATCAGCTTATCTCCTTCTTTTACATGTGTGCTTTCAAGTATTTCTTTTTTAATCCTTCCATCGGCAAGATGAGTTTCTTGAATAGATTGTGATTCTTCATTGAAATTTATTTCTACTTTCACATACTCAATATCTTCACCGACTGCGAGCGCAACGTTGCCTGGCAAAGTCCACGGTGTAGTTGTCCATGCTAATACAAAAGTATTCGCTTCATCTTCCAACTCAAACTTCGCAATCGCAGTTAAGTCAGTTGTATCTTTGTAGCCCAAACCCACTTCGAAATTTGAGAGTGGAGTTTCGCATCTCGGGCAGATATGCATCGGTTTGAGGCCTTCGTAAATCAAACCCTTCTCCCACAACTCGTGAAAAACCCACCACACTGAATTCATAAACTCCACATCCATCGTTTTGTAATCATTCTCCATATCAATCCATCTTCCCATCCGCTTCACAGTTTTTTTCCATTCATTCGCATAGCGCAAAACACTATCTCGGCATTTCTCATTAAATTTTCCGACTCCATAATTCTCAATCTCTTCACGATTTTTCAACCCCAATTCTTTCTCGATGAGATTCTCCACTGGTAAACCGTGGCAATCCCAACCCCATTTCCGCGGCACTTTATAACCCTTCATCGTTTTATAGCGCGGAATCAAATCTTTGATTACTCCTTGAAGTATATGCCCGTAATGCGGTAAACCAGTAGCAAATGGTGGCCCATCGTAAAAAACGAAATCTTTTTTCGCTTCTCTTTCTAGTGTCGCCTCAAAAATCTTTTCCTTTTCCCAATAAGCTAAAACTGCTTCCTCCAACTGAGGGAAGCTTTGCTTGGGATTTACTTTTGGGAATTGCATGAAAGAGGTGGTTAACAGATTTTCCCTGAGGGCCCAAAGTTTTTCAGGCGATACCACCTCAGTGTTTCACTTTCGTAGTTGTTGCGCAGGTTGCGCTGCGGTTGATTCTACTTTCCTCCTTTAGAGAGGATTTCCTTCAACTCCGTTTCGTAATAACGAATAGCTTTGTGATGGCAGAGCTTTCACCCGCCTATGGCGGGCAAACGGATGAGCAGATTCTAGCAAATTTCCTGAGTTTGCTAAACTCTTCGTAGTTAATTCAAACCAAATGAAAAAAACTTTCCTTGTATCTCTCGCGATTTTCTCCCTCGCGCTTTTGGGTTGCGGGCAGCTTCCTACTCCTCCAGCGGAAACTCCTGCTAAGAAACCAAATCCAGTTGCTTCCTTTTTCTCTATCTCAGTAAATAGTATTGCGAATCATTCCATTGTAAAAACTTTACCTCTCACTCTGAGTGGAAGTGTAAGTGATACAGCGCAAGAGGTGAGTATAAATGATGTTGCGCTTCTTGATTACACCGCGGGAAGCGGGGAGTGGAGTCACCAGATTGATAAGATGGAGGAAGGTGAAAACACTTACAAGATTCTTGCGCGCGATGCGAATAACGCGAAGATTGCCACCACGCTTACACTTACTTACCAGCCAGAATAGATTTCTGTTAAGGCCTGAGGTAGAATCCACCGCCAGTTTTTAATTATGCAAACTTAGTGGAAGTGCTTCACCTCAATCTCGAAAAGCTTCCTCCTGCATTTACGCATATCGAAGGATGCGTTATCAAAGCATCTCGAGAAGAAACTAGAAGAATGGAAGAGAGAGGGAAAGTGGTTGAAGAAGTTGATGATGGTGTGGTGATAATGCAGCAGCATCCAGAGAATCCATTTCTATTCAAACCAAGAGATAGGATTCAGAAAGCGCTTCAGGCTGAGGTTGCTGCTTCTGAAAAAGCAAATTTACTTCACGCAGATCAACCAAATTTAATGAAGGTAAGTGATGCTAATCTCCAAACTGCTAGCGCTTATCCAATTTTAACTGCAGAAGAGTTGCAGGCTAGAAGAGAAGGAAATATAGTATGTGATCTCTCTAGCCCAAACTCATAGTATCCACATCTACCCGGCAACCTTCCGGAATTGTGATTTTTTTTAGTAGTGCGATGGGATTGCTACCTTTCCAGATTACATTCCAGTGGAATTTGTTATGCATCTTCACATACATAGAGGGAGAAACGAAAACGGTTTTCTCACCCAAGTCTTTCAGCTGCTTCGCAAACTTTTGCGCGGAGGATTTCGCAGTTTTTTCACTCACATCTACAAAAGTAAATTTCACGATTCTAGAAAATGGAGGCCAACCCATACTTTTTCTTTCTTTGATTTCTTCTCGATAAAATTTTTGGTAATCGTGTTTCTGCGCAGCAATCAATGCAGGGTGGTCAGGTGTATAAGTTTGGATAATTACTTCTCCAAGAGTTTCACCTCTACCACTTCTCCCAGCCACTTGCGTAAGCAGCGCAAAAGTTTTTTCGCCTGCGCGAAAATCTGGTAGATGCAAACCGATATCAGCAAGCAACACTCCTACCAAACTAACATTCGGTAAATCCAAACCTTTCGCGACGATTTGAGTGCCAACTAGGATATCTGCTTCGCCTTTGCGGAAAGTTTCGTAAATGCGCTGATGACTTCCTCGGAGAGAAGTAGTATCTCTGTCTGCGCGAATCACTCTGGCGGTTGGAAAAAATTTTGCGATTTCGCTTTCGAGTTTCTGAGTGCCACTGCCGAGGAATCGAATCGCAGTTGAATTACACTTCGGGCAAACGCTTGGTGGATTTTCGAAGTAACCACACGAGTGGCAGATACAGCGATTATTCACCTGATGGTAGGTGAGGGGGAGGCTACAATCTCGGCAGGTCAAAACTTCTCCGCAATCTCGACAAACCACCGCGGAATTATATCCGCGCTTATTCAGTAGCAAAATTATCTGTTGTTTCTTCTCTAGCTTCTCGCGAATTTTTTCTTGCAGTAACTCACTGAAGATAGAGTGATTGCCTTTTTTCATTTCATCGCGCAAATCCACCAACTTCACGATTGGTAACGGATAATCATTTACACGCTGCGGTAATTCCACCAATTCGATTCTGCCATTTTGCGCAGCAGCATAAGTTTCTACACTTGGAGTGGCGCTGCCGAGAATAAGTTTTACTTTCGCAACTTCTGCAAATTTTAGCGCAACACCTCGCGCATGGTAGCGCGGAGCTTGGTCATTTTTGTAGCTACTCTCATGCTCTTCATCAAGAATAATTACTCCGAGATTTTGTGTAGGCGCGAATAAAGCACTCCTGCTTCCAATCACGAGTTGCACTTCACCACTCTTGATTCTTTCCCAAGTATTCAGCTTCACACCTTCCGCGAGGTTGCTGTGAATCACTGCAATCTTTTCTACTGGAATGCTTGCGGCGAAGTAGCCGACGAGTTGGGGAGTCAGCGCGATTTCTGGCACGAGTAGGATTGCTTGCTTGCCAGCAGCCAAAACTTTCTCAATTACTTTTAAATAAATTTCCGTTTTGCCGCTGCCAGTAATTCCATGAATCAAAATCGGCTTCTCGGCTGCTTCAATTTTTTGCAAGGCTGCGAGTTGCGCTGGATTCAACTCTTTCACCGCTTGCTCCACTGCTTGGATTTTTTCAATCTTCGATTCGCGCTTCAGCGGATTACCTTTCCATACTCTCTCGGGAATCCACAAGCGAAAAGTTTTGCCAGCATGCGCTGCGTAATATTCCATCACCCAATTCGCTACCTCTACTTGCGCAGCATTCATCACATTTTTCCTCACCACTTCTTTCAGTGGTTTGGTTTTATACGCTGGCTCTTTTACAAATGCATTTACGATTCCATTCACTACTTTGTTTCGGAGACTCGCTGCCACCAAATCTCCCAACTCCACTGCGAAATCTACCGCGTAGGTGAAGGGTGTAGGTGAAGTCGGGAAAACCACAGAAGCGTATCTCACTGGTAGATTCTAAATCTTTAATCTGCTAAAATCATCTCTTTAATTAAAACCTATGGGATTAGAGGCTAAAGCGAAAAATTTACGGGAAAAAGATCCCAACCCAAATAGGCATGACTTTCGTAGATTGAAAGAGGGTGGGTCTGTAGAAATTACTCGAGATGAGTTAGATGCAGTGTTGCTTGCTGAAAAACCACTTCCTTATACAAAGGGAATTATCTATACTCACGATGGAGGAGTAGGAGTAAATGAGGAAGGAATTACTGGATGATTTCCTTCAAACTCTTCCTCGCGCTAAAATTCCTCACATGCAGAAGAGTTACCGTGAATTTCTCGGTTTACCTATTCGGGATAAATCTACCAAAGGCTTCCTCGGGAAGGTTTATGATTTGGTAGTGAATCCTGCGGATGGAGAAATCCTCGCGATTTTTACCAATCGAGAGAGAAGTGTGTTGCTGCCTACTGTAGATATCTCTCGCATCGCGAATGATGTGGTGTGGGTAGAAAACGCAGAAGCATTGGCTGCGCCTGATGAGATTATTCGTATCGCAGAAGTTTTGAAATTAGGAGTGCATCTCATCGATAACAAAGTTTTCACGGTGAGTCGCCAACATCTCGGGCAAGTGTTGGATTATCGTTTCGAAACAAATGGTTGGGTGCTGACAAAGCTAGAAGTCGCGAAGCGCATTCTCTCTATTCCCACAGAGAAGAAACTCATCAACTCTTCGCAAATTGTCAGAATCACACCGAAGGAAATTACAGTGAGAGATGCAGTGGTGGAGGTGAGGAATGAAATGCGAGAGAGAGATGCTTTGCCAGATTTATCGACTGCTGCTTTCAAAACTAAATCATGAAAATCGAGAAAGGAGTTTCGTTGGCGCAATTCACCACGCTGCGCGTGGGAGGCAAAGCAGATGCATTTGTGAGAGTAAAAGACTGTGACGAGGCGCAACAAGTTTTGCGTTTCGCGCAGAAAGAAAATCTTCCAGTTTATTTTCTCGGCAGTGGTGCGAATATTTTATTTTCCGATGTTGGTTTCCGTGGTTTAGTTATCAAGAATGAAATCTTTAGTTTGGAATTTTCCGATACGCGTGTAAAGGTGGGGAGTGGGATTCCTCTCGCAGCGCTAGTGATGGAAACCGCGCAGCGCGGATTAGCAGGGTTGCAAAATCTTGCCGGAGTGCCTGGCACTTTCGGTGGAGGCATCGCTGGCAACGCGAATGAGATTGGTGAGAAATTGATTTCCGCCACGCTTCTCGACTCTGCAGGAGAAATAAAAAAAGTGAAGCAGGATTATTTTGCTTTTGCTTACCGTTATTCCAACCTCAAGAAGACTGGCGAGTTTCTCGTGGAGGGAGAATTGCAGCTGGAAAATTCTGCCGAGGATTTACGTAAGCAAGTTGCGCAACTTGCGCGAGAAAAAGTTCTCAAGCAGCCTTACGAAAAAACTGCAGGCAGTTGGTTTAAAAATCCGGAAGGCAAAAAAGCTTGGGAGTTGATTACGCAAAGTGGTTGCAGTGGATTGCGCAGCGGTGATGCGCAGGTAAGTAAACAACACGCGAATTTTTTCCAAAATGTTGGCCATGCCAAAGCGCGCGATTTCCTAGAATTAGAAAAGCAAGTGAAAGAAGCGGTGCAGAATCAGTTTGGCATTGAGTTAGAAAGAGAGGTGGTGGTAGTGGAGTAGCTTCAGCCAATCAATTTCTCCACCGCTTCCAGCACTTCGTTTTTTTTCTTGCGCTTAATTTTGCTTTTGAAATTCACTAAGGTATCCGCAGAGGAGAGATAAAGTTTTTTGCGCTGCTGCCAAATCTCTTCCAACTCTTCTGCTGGAGTTTTGCCTGTGAGGCTCGGCCGCGTATCTTTGCGCGCAACTCGCGCTTTGAGTTCTTCGATTGGCGCATTCAGTAAAACCAACACTCCATTTTTTTTCAGCGCAGCGATATTTTCTTTGCGGAGAATCACTCCACCGCCAGTTGCAATCACAACTTTGGATTGCGTAGCGGCTGCATGCGCAGCGCGTGTTTCGAAATTGCGAAACACTTCCCAGCCTTTCAGCTTCACCAACTCGGTGATAGGGATTTTCATTTCTTTCTCGATTTCTTTATCAAGATCAATTAGTTTCCAATTGAGTTTCTTCGCTAACCTTCTACCGATAGAAGATTTTCCACTGCCACGCATTCCAATCAAAACGATGTTGCGGCTGAAAGTAAGTTTCGTTTTCACGCCCAAAGATTCCCATACGGAGAAAAAATTTGGAAAAGATTTCTCCACACACTTCGGATTTCTGATTTTGATTCCTTTCACACGTAAACCAGCGAGAAAGAAACTCATCGCGATGCGGTGGTCGGAGTAGGTTTCAATCTCTGTAGCTTTCCCAGCTTCTGCAAGTTTCGGATTTCCGCGAATCACTAAATCGTCTCCAATTTCACGCGCGATACCTGGTTGAATTTTATTTAACTCAGTCGCGATTGCGTGAATCCTGTCGCATTCCTTCACGCGTAGATTCTCGATTCCCGTGAAGCACGATTCACCTCGGGCAAATGCAGCTAAGACTGCGAGAGTCGGAATCGCATCTGGAAACTCCACACCGTTTACTTTCCCAAAACTTTTTGGAAACTGCTGCATGATTTTCCAAGTTTTCGCATCAGGTTGAATCCACTGCTTCGGAGAATTTTTTATTTGAATCTTTTGCTTCAGAAGTTTCTCCGCTGCCCAAAAATAAGTGGCGCTACTCGCATCTGCTTCCACTGCAAACTTCGTGGCTTGATACTTCGCATGCGGAATCAGAAAACCATTCTTCGTTTTCTTCACTTTCACACCAAAAGCTTCCATCACTTTCAGCGTGATTTCCGTGTAACCAC
The DNA here is from genome assembly GCA_028690585.1 of Candidatus Altimarinota bacterium. GTDB lineage: Bacteria > Patescibacteriota > Gracilibacteria > JAHISY01 > JAHISY01 > JAQVAZ01. The sequence continues at coordinate 4,028 of JAQVAZ010000015.1, read as the reverse complement.
TCGAAACTAATTTTCCCTCCAGAATTAATTCTGTTTCTCCTTTCGCTAGTGGCAGCAACATTAGTAGCGCAGAAACATACTGCGAAGAAATATTTCCTTTCACCCGAATTTTTTTTGCGAAAGGTTTTCCATTACTTACTATCGTGAGTGGGGGATTTCCCTTATTCGTTTTGATCTTCACGCCTTCGAGTTGCTGCAAAGCTTCCGTCAAATCTCGAATCGGCCGCGTATGCATTCTCTCTACTCCTTTTATTTTCACTTCACCTTTTACCAGCGTGGAAGCTGCTGTGAGAAATCTCACCGCAGTGCCAGCATTCCCCAAAAAAATTTCCTGCTTCGGTTGCTGTAAATCTCCACCACTGCCTTTCACTTCAAACGAAGTAGAATTCACTTCGCGAATCTTGACACCAAAATTGCGCAAAGCTTCGCGCATAAAGTGAGTATCTTCACTTTGCAAAACTCCCGTGAGTAAACTTTTGCCTTCACATAATGCAGCGATGAGTAACGCGCGATTGGTGATGGATTTACTTCCAGGTAAAGTAATGGATTTCGGAAGTAAGCGGCGGGGTGGAAAAATCTCCAGCATAGCAAGTAGCTAGTAGATTATAGAGTGTAGTTGGTAGATGGTAAATTTTTTATTTTCAAGTGAGGCGTGAAACTATAAAAAAGTTTTTCCATTTCCCCCTTTGGTAAATAAGGTGTGTAGTCCGCCTGAGGCGGAAGGGGGATTTAGCGCAAAGATTTCTAAATCTCCCCTAACCCCTCTTTACGAAAGAGGGGGATTTCTGGATTCCCGCTGGAGTTTACCCTCAACTTGATTGGGGGCGGGAATGACAAAAGGAATGCAGGAATGACAGTCGGAAAGTTTTGCTTTCTTTGGAGAGAAGCTTCTACAGATGCTAAAATTCACGAAGCTTACCTCAGCTTTGAAAATCAAAAATTTCCTTCTCGGAATAATTGCTTTGCTGCTAACTTTCACTGGAGTTGGTGGAGGTGTGTTTTCTGCGCAAGCAGAGGAATGGATTTGCGCGGATTCACTTTCTGCTTCTACAGCTTCAACATTACCAACAAGCCTCATTCCTTCAGTTACGAATTCTAATTCTGCTTACAGCAAGCTTGCAGAGAAATTCCGCAGCGGTAATTTCGAATTGTATGATTTTGGCACTTATGTGCAATATCTGATTGAGACACTGATTTACTTCGCTGGTGGTATCGCAGTTTTATTCATCGTGATTGGTGGTTACAAATATATGATTGGTGGAGTAAGTGATGACAAAGAAGCAGGCAAGAAAACCATTATGTATGCGTTGGCTGGTTTCGTGATTACCATCATCGCTTGGAGTATCGTAAATGCGATTCAGGTTTTCGTGACTGGTGGAGATGGTTCTTCGATTGCTACTTCTACCGAGCAGTGGGTTTGTGCAGATGGAGATGGGTGGGTTTGCGCGGATCAAATTAAGCTAATCAATTATAATTATTAAAATTTTCCTCTCATGAAAACTACCAAAGCTAAACGCAAAGTAGCGCAGCGGAAACCAAAGCAGAAGGTTTCAACTAAACCGAAGCGTAGCTTCCTCGCGATGTTTGGTTTCATTTTGCTGGGAGTTATCATTGGGATGGTTACCATCCAAGCAGTGGAGAGTAGGTGGTTGAGATCGGATCTTGCGCAAGGAGTTGCAACCTCATCTGGTAGAGATTGTGGTGGCTATATTACTAATGTGGATGATTGTAGTGGTTGCTGCACAAGTGCAAATGCGATGGATGGAGCTACTAGCGCTGAAATCAAAATTTGTGCTATCAGTTGCGGAACTGCTTATAACAATAATCTTGAAAATACTAATGGTAATGCTGCGCAGCAAAAGGCAGCTGAGGAAGTTCAGACAAAAACGGAAGCAGATTTCGCTCAAACATATATGAGTGGAACTTCAGCGGCAGCAACAACTTCTACTGCTTCGGCTGCAAAACCCACTACTACTGCTTCTGGAACTGTTTATCCTAGTAAAGCAGAGTGTGAGAAAGCTGGTTGTAAGAGTTGCGTATTAAAACCAGCTGCAACTGGAAGCACTGCAGCTTCTTCATCTGGTGGCAGCGCAGCAGCAGGAGGCACAGATGCTGATGGGCAAGCAGGCTATGAGGCAGCTCAAAACTGTATGAGTCACGCAGATAATGATATTGAAGGATGTAAAAGTTGTTGTGCTGATCAAGATCTGAATACTTTTGCACTATCTTCTTGTAGGGAAAATTGTGTAGCACCAGATGCTACAGATTCGGCTTCTGAAGCAGCTGGGGGGGGCAGTGATTCTTTATCTGAAAATAGTCCAGAATGTAAAAGTGCTCTTGCTGAGGTTAAAGCTTTTATAGATGAAAAGAATGCCAAATTAGAACAGTTACATGTTGATACCGAAGCCAGAAATGAAAAATTAAGCGTAGAAGTAGCGACATTATCACAGCAGTGGAAGAATGGATCTATTTCAAAGGAGGAATTTACTCAAAAAAACCAAGTAATAATTGATGAGTTAGAGGCTAAAAGCAAGGAATTAGGAGAGGCTGAAGCGCAAGCTAGGGAAGATCTCGCAACTGCAGATAAAGAAATCAGTAGGGTTAAAAAGGAAGTGTGTGGTATTACAGAATAACAATCAAATTTAAAACTAAAGTTTTCTGCTCTAAACTGAGGAGTGAAGATGCAACTCTCCACTCCTCTTAGCGAAGCATTGGCTACCACAGCGCGCCACCTCAAAGCTTTGGCAGAGATTGGAATTCTGACAGTAGAGGATTTACTGAATTATTTTCCACGCGCTTATTCGGATTTATCGAATCTCAAAAAAATTTCTGAGTTGACGATGGGAGAAACGCAAACGGTGGTGGGGGAGATTCGAGACCTTCGCACGATTCGCACAAAAACGGGAAAAACTCTCGTCACTGCGAAACTCATAGATGAGACTGGAGAAATTTCTCTCACTTGGTTTCACTCGCTGTATGTTGCGCGCGTGTTGCGCAATGGTGAGGAAGTGGCCATCACTGGCAAAGTGCAAATCGGAATGCGGGGAAGACACAGTATCATTGGTGGCACTTTCGAAAAAATTTCGGAGGAGATGCTACACACGGGAAGAATTATTCCAGTGTATCGTAGTCACGGAAAACATATTTCCAGTAAATGGTTGCGTGAAAAAATTCATCCGCTGCTGCCGTTTGCGAAAAAACTTCCAGAAATAATTCCACCGCAGATTATCGAGAGAGAAGATTTACCACCACTCGGGCAGAGTGTAGCTTCCATTCATTTCCCAGCGAGTGAAGCGGAGGTCGAAAACGCCCGGCAGCGTTTGGCTTTTGACGAATTATTTTTTCTGCAACTCGCAGGTTTACAGCGCAAAATTATTTGGCAGAAAAATGCGCGAGGTAGCGGAGTGAAAATTCCACACACCACAGAGTTGCTGCAAGAATTTGCTACCACTCTGCCTTTTACTTTTACTTCTGCGCAAAAAATTTCCAGCCTAGAGATTCTCCAGGATTTAGAAAAAGATCTACCGATGAATCGCTTACTCGAAGGTGATGTCGGCAGTGGTAAAACTGTGGTGGCGGCGCTGGCGATTTTCCTCACAGTGAAAGCGGGGAAGCAAGTTACGCTTCTCGCACCGACAGAAATCCTCGCAGCGCAGCATTTCCGCAACTTCCTCAAAACCCTACACCCACTGGGAATCCGCGCGGAGTTACTCACTGGCTCCACCACTGCGAAAAATAAAAAAGAAATTTCGGCGAAGCTTCGCGGTGGAGAATTAGATTTAATCGTCGGCACTCATGCTTTACTCGAAGCGCATGTGAAATTTCGTGAGTTGGGTTTGGTAGTGATTGATGAGCAACATCGCTTCGGTGTCGCGCAGCGCGCGCTGATGCGCAAAGATTCCACACTGCATGTGCTTTCTCTTACCGCTACTCCGATTCCCCGCACTTTAGCGCTTACTATTTTCGGAGATCAAGATCTCAGCATCATCGATAAACTTCCTCCTGGGAGGAAACCAGCAATCACTCGT
>JAQVAZ010000037.1 GCA_028690585.1 Candidatus Altimarinota bacterium | reverse complement strand
CAAAGCTTTTCCGATGATTACTCCTTCGCAACCAAGCTGCTTTAGCATTACAACATGTTGAATCTCTGTAACTCCACCACCCGCGAGGATTTTCAGTTTTGTAGTATTGCGTAATCTTTCTACCACATCGAAATCGGGAAAAGTAAGAGTGCCATCGCGCGCGATATCAGTATAAGTGATTCTCTCTACTCCTAACTTCTCCAAGCTTTCTGCAAAATCGATTACATTTATTTCCGTGCGATTTTCCCAACCGCGGGTTGCAATTTTTTCTCCACTTTCACGCGCTGCGAGGCTGATTACTATTTTCTCTTCCCCAAACTTTTTCAGTAATTCTTCTACAAAAGCAGGTGTTTCAATCGCTTGGGTGCCAACCACAACTCTCGCTACTCCCAGCGCGAATAATTCTTCTACCTGAGAAATCTCTCGGATACCACCTCCTACTTGAATCGGGATTTTCACACTCTTCACAATCTTCCCGATGGTTTTGAGTTGTGCTGGTTTACCTTCACTCACTCCATCGAGATCTACGATATGCAAAAAATCTCCACCTTCCTCTGCAAAAGCTTCCGCATAAGCTACCGGTGATTGCGGATAAAATTCCATTTGCTCTCTGCTGCCTTTGTATAGCTGCACTACTTTCCCTTTATGTAGATTGATAGCGGGAAGAATTTGGAAATTCATCTCGGCAAGTTTAACATTTAGCCCCATGCCAGAATTACCCGAAGTCGAAACGCAAGTGAGAGATTTGCAGGTGGTGGTAGGGAAGAAAATTCTCGCTATCACTTCCGATACTCATAAAGCCTGGAAACCGAATTTTGCAGCTTCTCAGCAGCTTCTCGGTAAGAAGATTCTCTCTATCACACGCCGCGCCAAATACCTTATTTTCAAGCTTAGCGGTGAGATGGTGTTGGTAGCGCATTTCCGCATGACTGGCCATTTTCTTCTCGCAAAATCCGCTAAACCTCTCGAGAGATTTATCCGCCACAGCTTCCAGCTTAGTAATGGAGTTTTCCTCCAGTTTTCCGATATCCGCAAATTCGCTACTCTCACAGTTTGCACGGAAAACGCTTACCAAAAAGTTTGTAAATTAGTGGAGTTAGGAATTGAGCCTCTGGAAAAAAGTTTCACTCTCGCAGCTTTGCAGCAAGCTTTCAAGAATAAAAAAGGAATGCTGAAAGCGCTGCTTCTCAATCAAACTATTGTGGCAGGAATCGGCAATATTTACGCAGATGAAATTTGCTTCAATGCGAAGCTGCATCCCGCTTCTCGCGTAGAAAATTTAACCCAACAGGATTTCAAAAATCTTCACAAAGCGATTCAACAAGAATTGCGTAAAGGTGTGAAAAATCGTGGCACCACTATCGGAGAATATGTGGATACGCGTGGAAAACACGGTAAAAACCAGCTTTCCTTACGCGCTTACAAGCAGCATGGGAAACTTTGCGGTGTGTGTGGGAAAACCATGCAGAAGATGAAAATCTCTCAGCGCACCACAAGCTTTTGCGCGCATTGCCAGCAGAAAAGATAAACTTTCCGAGATGTTGATTGATTCACACACCCATCTCGATTTTCCAGAATTCGATAGCGATAGGGAAGCAGTAATCGCTTCCGCGAAATCTCTCGGTGTAGAAAAGTTTCTCAATCCTGGTTGTAATCTGGCGACTTCTCGCAAAGCAGTGGAATTAGCTAATCAGTTTCCAGAAATTTATGCAGGAGTGGGAATTCACCCACATGATGCTGCAGAAGTAGATGCTGTATCTTTAGTTGAGTTAACAAAATTAGCTTCCAATAAAAAAGTGGTAGCGATTGGGGAAATCGGTTTGGATTATTTTCGTATGCGGAATTCCAAAGAAATCCAAATCGCTGCTTTCGAGAATCAATTAGCTTTAGCCGAGAAATTAGGTAAACCCGTGATTATCCACTCACGCGAAGCAGATAAAGATATCTTTGAGTGTTTAGATAAGTTTCCAAATTTAAAAGGAGTTTTCCATTGCTTCGGGGGAGATTGGAATTTCGCGAAGGAGGTTTTGAAAAGGAATTTCTATATCGGAATCACTGCAATCGTTACTTATCCAAACGCGCAAAAAACCCACGAAGTAGCGCAAAAAATTCCACTAGAAAAATTACTTATCGAAACCGATTCACCATTCCTTGCGCCGCAAAGTAGGAGAGGGAAGCGTTGTAATCCTGCGGATGTGGTAGAGGTGGTAGAGAGAATCGCGCAGCTAAAATCTATTGAGATAGATGAAGTGGCAACTACAACTGTTTCGAATACCCAGAATCTATTTGCGCTTGAGTAATCCCAGTGGCATTCATTATTTCTTCAAGTGTGATTCTCGATATTTCGCCTTGAATAGCCCTAGTCTCTTCATCGGTAGCATGGTAAGATTTTAATCTTTGAAGTGAGTCAGTTTCTAATCTATTTGATCCCCTGTTAAGTCCGAATAACTCACAAATGCGATTTTTCAAGAGAGCTATTTCTAATTCTCCAAGAATTAATTGTTTATCATTTTGCATACCAGCTATTTGATTTCTGGTATGCGCTGCAACAATACTTAAGCCAATAGTGGCACCAAGATCCTCAATCTTGCCTTTGGCAAAAATTTTCAAGAAAGCCAAGAATATTTCTTTTGAGGAGATGTGTTTCAGTATTTCAGCTTCTCTGCTTAAAACCACATCAATTCGGGTGATAGGTGTGTTTTGTAGATCGAGAGATGTTAGAAAACCTTCGAGTTCTAATGATGTTTTGCTTTCCATTGTAAAAGTAAGGATTAAATTGAAGGCGAGAGTTTACATTAAAAGCAGATTAATTACCAGCTGCCACCTCCACCACCTCCACTGAAACCTCCACCACCAAATCCTCCGAAGCCGCCACCGCTTCCACCACCAAATCCACCTCTACCTCCAGCCCACCAAGCAGGGGAGATTCCTCTGGCTTTCGCTTTCCCGTAGTTGCGGGAAACTATCCAATCAAACAGTAAACCAAATAATCCCATTCCGATTGCGATTGCTACTACTCCCCAAACCGCGATAGAGAGAATAGCTCCGAAGATTCCTCCTCCGATTACACCTATAGCGCCTCCTGGCCAGATGCGTTTGCTTCTCCCGAGAATCGCAGCCAGCCAGGGGAAAACAAAGAAAAACACTACAAAAATAATATTTCCAATTCCCTCAATGTTTTCACTTTCACTACTTCCGCTACGCAGAGAGGTAAAAGATTCTCCGTTTAATCCTAAGATGATTGCATCTACTCCAGCGGTTACACCTCCATCGAAATCGCTTTCTTTGAAGCGAGGAATGATTATATTATCCACGATATCGCGAGATTCGATATCGGTTAATCCTCCTTCCAGTTGGCTGCCAGTAGCGATGTAGATATCGCGGTTTCCTGGAGAATCAGCTGTTTCAATCAGGAGAATTACTCCATTATCCACTTTTGCTTTTCCCACCCCCCAAGTGTTTCCTAGTTGCGTAGCGTATTCATTGGGAGATAAACCATCAGGAATCAGCGGAATAGTGACTACTGCGATTTCTGTGCCGGTTTGCGCTTCATAAGTTTTTAGCTTCGAATTCAAGCTTGCTTCCGCATCCGCTGAGATGATTCCAGAAGTATCTGTCACAAAATTCTCATACTGCGGAAAATCCACCGCAAAAGCTTGCGTAGCTAAACCAAATAAAACGCAGAGAAAGATGAATAATTTTCGCATTATTGATTCTCGCCAAAATCAACTACCGGCACCACATTTGCGCCAGCGGCTGCTTCAAACAAAGTTTTCTCTGCATCGAAAGAAAGTAGCTTCGCGATAATACTGCGAGGGAAAACTCTCACTGCCTTATTGTATTCAGTAGCAGCGTTATTGAATTCATTTCGCGCATAAGCGATACGGTTTTCGGTGCCTTCCAATTCTGTAGTTAAATCACGGAAAGCGGCTGTAGCTTTGAGGTCTGGGTAAGCTTCCACAGTAACCAACAACTTACTCAAAGCAGAATCAACACTATTGGCTGCTGCGATCTTTTCGTTTGAATTTCCGGCTGTTGCCCAAGCGCTGCGCGCTGCTACTACTGCTTCCATCGTGCTTTTCTCGAAATTCGCTGCGCCTTTCACTGTTTCCACAACATTTGGAATCAAATCCACTCTGCGTTGGAATTGAGTTTCTATCTGAGCCAAAGCGTTATCAGAGTTTTCTTCTAGGTTTACCAGTGTGTTGTAACCAGAGGCTACCCACAAGCCGATCAAAACTACTATGATTCCTACGATTGCGAGGGGAGATAAGCGAAACTTATTCATGTTTGAGGGGTTAAAAGAAGATACTAAATCTTAGCATCGTTTCGTCAAATGCAACCTTTTTTCAAAAAATAGATTTGCATTTTTTAAGATTCTTACTTCTGCTTTTGACAAAAAATGAATTAGCTTTTTATACATCAAAAGACCTTTAAATTTTCTGAGTTTCTGTTGTGAACTTTACCGATGAAATTTCTGGTGAATCTCCCGCAGCTTCTTATTCGTTACATGCGTATAGATTTGGGTAGTAGTGATACTCGCGTGGCCCAGCATTTCTTGCACACTGCGTAGATCCGCACCGTTATTCAGTAGGGTGGTAGCAAAAGAATGCCGGAGAGTATGCGGAGTTACTTTCTTTACGATTCCAGCTTTCAGCGTGTAATTCCTCACGAGATGCGCAACACTCCAGGGGGTGAGGCGCTTCGCATCTTTGCCTCCTACGATTTCATCTTCTTTGCTGCGCGGGGAGTGGGAAATGAAAACTGCGGGGAGGTGATCGGTTCGGCGATTCAGATACTTCTCGATTTTCTCCGCAGCTTCGGGAGTGAGAAATACAATCCGTGTTTTTCTACCTTTTCCTGTTACCGCGAATTCTCGTCGTTTCAAATCCACCTGATTCCGATTCAAGCTACAGAGCTCACTCACACGCAAACCGGTCGAG
>JAQVAZ010000014.1 GCA_028690585.1 Candidatus Altimarinota bacterium | reverse complement strand
GCGGAAAGCGTTACCCAAAGTCATTCCGTAACCATTTGGAAGTGGAGCTACTGTAAACAAAACGTGATTCTCTCCAATCTTCTTGGCGTTGATCTTTGGAATACCGATTTCCTGCTGAATGATATGCATAGCGGAAGAAAGTTAAGAATTTAAAAAAGTCTCAGCGTTTAGTTTTATCTAGAATAGAATTCGATGATGGTCTGCGCATCAATTCTTTCGCATTCCACAGTCTCAGGCAGAGCGACTACTTCAAAAGAAAGTTTTGCTAAATCTGTTTTCAACCATTTTGGAGCGATATCTTTGCGTTTGGCGAAACCCTCGAAAAGTGGGGAATTCACCGCAGTTTTTTTCACTTCAATCTTGTCACCAATTTTGACTTGCATACTGGCGATAGTAGCGCGGCGGCCATTCACTTGTAGCAAACCATGATTCACAATTTGTCTGGCTTGCGCGCGAGAAGCTCCGAATCCAGCGCGGAAAACAGCATTATCCAAACGAGTTTCAAGGAGTTGCTGGAATATATCGCTGGAGTTACCTTCAAGGCGATTCGCTTCTTTGTAGTAAGCTTGGAATTGTTTTTCGTTTAAACCATAGATGCGTTTGGCAGCTTGTTTGCAGCGAAGCTGATTGTGATATTCAGTTTTCTTTCCCATGGAAAGCTTTCCGTATTTTCCTGGCACATCAGGCTTGCGAAGGAAAGCGCATTTTTGGGTATTGCAACGAGTGCCTTTGAGAAATAATTTCTTATTCTCGCGGCGGCAGAGTCGGCAGACTGGTCCAGTGTTTCTCAAGAAAAAATTAGATTAAAAGATTAAATTAAACTCTTCGTGGGCGGCGCTTGCGGCAACCACCATGAGGCACAGAAGTTTTATCAGTGATACTTAATACTTCCATTCCACTTGCAATCAAACCACGCACCGCTTGCTCGCGGCCTGGGCCGACACCTTTTACAAACACATTTACTTTCTCCACTCCGTATTCTTTGGCTTTCTCAGCTGCATTTTTCGCAGCAGTCTGTGCAGCGTAAGGAGTAGATTTGCGAGTGCCTTTGAATCCGCTACTACCACTACTACTCCAGCAAAGTGCTTGGTTACCTTCATCAGTGAAAGTAACGATAGTGTTATTTAACCCAGCGAGGATATAAACCAACGCATTGGGAGTCAGGCGGTGAGCCTTCTTCTTTTTCGGGGTGATTTTCTTCTCAGGAGTAGCCAATGTAAGGGAGAGTAATTAAAAAAGGAAAAGATTATTTCTTCGCTTCAGCGCGGCGACCAGAACCCATCGTTACTTTCTTTCCGCGTTTTGTTCTTGCATTGCTGCGAGTGCGTTGACCACGACTAGGTAGGCGGCGTTTGTGGCGAGTGCCGCGATAGCTGCCGATATCTTGAAGGAGTTTGATATTCTGGGTCACCATTCTGCGTAGATCACCTTCAGTGAGGTGTTTCGCTACTTCAGTGCGGAGAGCTTCTTCTTCTTTCTCATTCAATTCTCCAGCTTTCTTGTTTGGATCAACTTTTGCAAGAATGCAGATTTTGAGAGCTAGACTTCTACCGATACCGGTGATAGCTAGCAAAGCTGCTTCAATGCGTTTTTCATTCGGTAAGTTTACACTCGCAATACGAGCCATAGGGGATTAGTTAAATTAACCTTGGCGCTGTTTATGGCGCTTAGTTTCACAGATTACTCTCACCACACCTTTGCGGCGGATGATTTTGCATTTAGGGCAACGAGGTTTCACAGATGGTTTAACTTTCATTTTCTGGGAGGGTTGGGGTTAGATTCGGAGTTGCTTTGGCACGAAGTGCTTCTTCTTTACTCCTGAAGCGGAAGGTGATTCTGCCTCTTCCTAAATCATAAGGATTTAACTCAACAGTGATGTAGTCTCCGAGGATAATTTTGATGTGATGCATTCGCATCTTTCCAGAGATACGCGCTTTGAGTTTGTGGTTGGCGTAAACATCATCTTGCAACTCCACAAGAAACTCTGCATTCGGGAGAGTCTCCATTACACGACCGAGTGCTGAAATCACTTCTTTTTCAGCCTTTGGGGTGGAATTTTTCTTATTATGGACGACCTGTTTTTGAATCTTAAAGTGTCGGGCCATAGAAAGTAAGCCGGGAGATTCTATAGATAAGTAAGCGCAATGGCAACTTTTTAGAAGCAAAATTCCTGATATCGCCAAAAAAGTATTGCGGGAAATAAAGAAATGTTGTAAAGATTTAATTTATTTAAATGTTACAGCGGCTTTTTATAATAAGAAATAATAAAAATGCTGTCTCTGCGAATCCCTCCTTGGCGGGATGAAGCAGTCTTGCAAGTTTCATGCTAAGTTTTAGGGATTGCTTCAGGCTTCGCCTTCGCAATGACTAAGCGCAGGTTCAAGTTTGTAACTTGAATCGAAACTTTTGCGGTTAGGATTAAAGATTCCAATCTGAGTTAGCTTTCGTTGTGATTCCTTTAAGAAAGTAATCTAGGAATTTACATCAAGCTTTTCTATCCTGGATTCCCGCTTTCGCGGGAATGACAGTAGGGGAATCTACCATCTACAATCTACCAACTACCTTCTGTTAAACTTCCTGCGTTGAAAAAAAATAATCTTCAGATCGTAATTCTCGCTGGTGGCACAGGCACGAGGCTTTGGCCGCTTTCACGCAAAGCAATTCCAAAACAGTTTCAACCACTCGTTGGCAAGCAAACTCTTTTCCAGTTGGCAGTTTCACGCGCGAAGAAAATTGTGAAGGCAGAAAATATTTTCGTGGCTACCAATCAGCAATTTGTTTCGCTGGTGCAGAAACAAGCTTCTATTATCCCAGCGCGTAATATTCTAGCGGAGCCAGCTTTTCGTGATACTGCTACTTGCCTCGGTTACGCAGCTACAGTTTTAGAAGCGCGCAATCCTGGAGGAGTAATGAGTGTTTTATATGCTGACCACTTGATTGCGGATGAAACAGAGCTCAAGCGCAAAATTCTCGCAGCTGCAGAAGTTGCTACTACTGGTAAGCTGGCGATTATCGAAATCGAATCAGAATTTCCTTCCACGCAATTCGGTTGGGTAGAGGTGGGTAAATCACTCGGAAAATTCCGTGGCGAGGAAGTGCTTCAATTCAAGAGTTTTCACGAGAAACCTGATTTACCAAAAGCCAAAAAATTTCACGCTGCCAAAAATTTCTTTTGGAACACCGGTTTGTATGTTTGGAAAACGGATGTTTTGCTTAGTAAATTTCAGGCGCATCTACCTGCTACTTTCACTCATCTGCGTAAGATTGCCGCGAATTTGAAATCCAAAAGTGTAATCGCGCGTGAGTATTCCGCTTGTGAAAAGATTTCCATCGATTACGGAATTATGGAAAAAGTGAATCCAAATGAGGTGGCGATTCTTCCAGCGAAACTCGGCTGGAGTGATGTAGGTAACTTCGCTTCACTCAAAGATGAGTTATCCAAACCACTAGAAAACTTAGTAGAAAATGAAATTTTCGCGCTGGATGCCACAGGGAATTTCGTGAAAACTAAAACGAAGAAATTCATTGCGCTACTCGGGGTGAAAGATATCATAGTGGTAGATAGTGGTGATGCTTTGCTTGTCTGCGACAAATCAAAAGCAGGCGAAGTCAAAAAAGTTGTGCAGTATCTTGAATCCAAAGGAAAACTTCTTTAAACTCCTCGGGCTTTAACCACCAACCAATGGGCTCACGATCAAAAAGACACGGATTGACTGGAGTAAAATTCCGCCAACCAAAGAGTAATGTTGCTGCGCGTAACCGCAAAGCAAAACTCAATGAAAGAAAGAAACCTTTGCTTGCTTCAATCCTCGCTGCAATCAAATCTGTTTCAGAATCTTCTTAAATCTCTGAAATAGAAGGTTTTAGCTACTTCTAAAATTTAATCCTTTGGCCAGTAAAACTTTTCAACTTACCGTTTTATCCGCTGAGAAGCAGCTTTATTCAGGCAGCGCAGAATCTCTCACGCTGCCAACTGATACTGGTGAAGTGACAGTTTTGGCTGACCACATCGGCCTCGTAAGTAATCTCCATGCGGGAGAATTAATCATTCGCAACGCTGGCAAAACTGAAGAGTTGTTTGTAGGTGGTGGAGTTTTGGAATTTTCTCCAGAGAATCAATGCAGAGTCTTGGCTGATGTGGCAGAGAGAGTTGCTGAGATTGATGCTGCGAAAGCAGAGGCAGCGCGTGAAGCTGCGCAAAAAGAGTTGGAAAATGCGAAGAGTGAGCCTGAGGTGGCTTCCGCGAAAGCAGCTTTATTCAAAGCGATTGCGCGTATTCGTATCGCAGAGAAACACCACAAGAAATACCACAGATAGATTTAAGAATAATGGAATAAGGAATATAGGATAAGGGGTTGCTATTTGGTGTCCTAAAAAATAGCGTAGAAACGCCCCAATGGGGCGTTTTAAGTTTTATAAAATCTCTCTTGTTTCATTCCGTAAAACCCTCCTTATTTCGCAGAGAAGGATTTGGAAGAAAGAATAATATCTCAATTACTGGAATTTTCCAGGCATCTTTTTTTCGATATCTTTCCAGTCTTCACCCAATACGATAGTGATTCCGAAACCGCGCTGTTGTAACTCTACTGGCCCAACCTCTGGAATTACATCGATAAAGTTACGCAACACCCCGAGAGTTTCAGTAGCGGTAGCTGCATCGTAATAAAAAATCTTAGTGTGAGGAATATCTTCTCCAGGATAGTTATTGATCTTCTCAGTATTCAGCGCATAGCGGTTGAGATCGTAAGCAACTTTTTCTGCGATACCAGATCTGCCCGAAGCATTCAAAACTTCAATAGGAATTTGGTCGATTGCTACGCGTGGGTGATTGAAAAGAACTTGCGTGAAAAGATGAATATTATTCAGATTCTCACCTTGAGGAATCAACACAGAAGCTCCTCCATAATCTTCTCGATTGGGTGAGTAGAGTAATCCTCCTGTTTGATTCTTCTCGTTATTTAGCACGAATTGCGCGAGATTCTGTTTATTAAACTCATTGGCGATTTTCCCTAGCGCGAGGATTTCTCTCCACTGGAGATTGGTTTCTACTCTCTCTTCAAAAATTCCATACAGATCTCTTAGTTTTTTTGGATTTGTGAGGATGCCTTCTTCCAAAGCTTTTTCACGGATTGCTTCGATAACTTTTTGCTGGCGGGCGGCGCGATCAAAATCACTGGTAGTTTCCCGGCTGCGGGAATATTTCAGTGCAGTTTTACCATCCATATTATAAAAACCTGGGAGAATCTTAAACGGGCAGTAATCAATGAGATTATCGCAAGGGAAGTAAGGATCATCAATCTTATCGGTAACTGTTACCTTTACTCCTCCCAGCGCATCAACCATATCTTTGAAAGCCTCAAAATCTAACTTGATATAGTAATGAATCGGAACATTTGTAATTCTGCTGGCTACTTCTGCAGCTGCTTCTAGTGCTACTTTGCTGTCTCCAGTTTTTTCTTTCTCGTGATCATAGATGCGATTTACGCGCATACCCAATCTATCGCTAGCTTCGGTATAAAAATCCCGCGGGATCGAAAGCATTGTGAGAGTTTTTAAATCGTGGTTATACGAAGCCACCATAAAAACATCGGTAAGATCTGCACCGCTATGATCTCTACCTCCGATACCCATGATGAGGAAATTGGTATCTTTCTGAGTATCTTGCGCGAGATCTCCTGCCAGCAACCATACCAAATCAGTGATGCTGCCTCCACTTACCCAAGCGAATACTCCTGAAACCATCTGAAAAACCAAAAAGATTCCGATAGTTACTAGAGTCCACCGGATTGCAGTTGCAGCTTTTTGAAACATATAAGTTGTTTTTTCAATTATTTTTTACTCTGAGCCGAAGCATTCTAAGCAGCAAATTCCCAAAAATCAAAGCAAAAAGCTTGTTTGTTTGGTATAGTTTTGGCAGAATGACTCTTGGATAAAAAATTTACTCATCTTATGAAAAACCTTTTAATTTTCCTGGTAGTCGCATCGGTAGCTGCTGGAGCTTTCTTCCTCTTTCAAAAAAGCTCGGATTTTTATCTTGAGAAAACCAGTGTGCAAATTGTTGCGAATGATACCGAGAGTTTTACTTCTCCTGAAGTTGAGATTCTCACATCTTTCAACGCGTGGTTTCTTAAGTTTGACGAAAGCGGTAAAGGGCAAGTTAATTCCGCGGAAGTGCGTTTCAAAGAAACTAATGGTTGGAGTAGTTGGAAGCCTGTAGAGATAGATAAAAGCGAAAATGATGATATTCTCGCTGGATTTATTTTTCTCGACCAGCTGGTAAACCGTTATCAATTTCGTATTACTATCTCAGGAGATATCGGTTATAAAGTTTCTGGTTTCCAAGTAGAGACCCAAAATACTTTAAAAGCTAGCTTCGAGGAGCCAGGTTTAATCCCAGTAGCAAAAGCGAGTATCGGTGATGTAGGAATTATTTCCCGTAGCACTTGGGGAGCAAATGCAGATTATCTACTCAAACAAAAAAATACTGGTGTCAGCGGGCAAACTGGTGATGCTTGGGAAAAGCGCTTCAATGCTTGTGACCAACTCCAGATTGATTATCCTACCGAGTTTCATGATGATGGTAGGAAAATTAGCGTAGATATAAATGGTAAAGAGTTGCAGTGGCCAGAGACTTACTCTCAATCTATCAAGAAAATTATCATCCATCATACCTCTACTGATGAAGGTAAAGATTTAAACGGTGATAAAAATATCACCATCGAAGATGTAGAAGCTTTACTACGCGCGATTTATTACTATCATGCGATTTTCCGAGGTTGGGGAGATATTGGTTATCATTATCTTGTCGATCCACTGGGAAATGTTTACGAAGGTAGAAATGGTGGAGATAAAGTGATTGGCGCGCATGCTTACTGCGCAAATACTGGCACAATTGGTATCAGTTTCATTGGAGATTACACCAGTAAATTACCAACCAAGGCTGCGCTAGATTCTTCTGTAAAACTGCTTGGTGAGTTATCCAATCTCTATGATTTGAAGCTGAGCGAATCGAGTAAATGGCACGGAAAAGATACGCGCAATCTCGTTGGTCACCGTGATTACGCAGCAACCGCTTGCCCTGGAAACTCCCTTTATTCCTATCTACCAGAGTTAGCATCTCGCGCAGATACTTACGCAACTACACACACGATTTCAGAATCAAATTATGCTTATAGTTTGTTGCAAGGTGATACCGCAGTTACTCTCAATCCGCTTGAAGAAAAAACTCTTAACTTTCAAATTCGTAATAACGGAAAACTGGCCTTTCCATCTGGCAGTGAATTTCAAATCGAAAGCTCAGACATTACTCGCAATAAAGTTGGAGTGAGTGTCGCGGGTGGTGCCTCCGTAGTAGCGAAATTAAACAATAGCGTTGCCTCAGGTGAGACTATCACTGTCTCGATTCCTTTCGCGGCGAAGATGCAGACTGGCACTTATCAGTTTGGCATTATGCCAGTGATTGGTGGGCAAACTCTCCAAAAATTCAATGTGGTGGTAAAAGTCTCTGCCGCAATTCCTAATTATTCTTTTGTCAATGCGAAGCATCCACCGCAACCGTTTGCGCCGGGAGAGAAAGCAGTGGCTTGGGTGGAATTGAAAAATACTTCTAACTTTACTTGGAAAAAAGCAGGAGAAAATCGCACTTACCTCGGAGCTCTCAAACCGCAAGGAGTTACAAATCTCTTCACCGAGAAAACCGAAATTGCTTCTCTCGATGCCGACACCGCGCCTGGGCAAACTGCGCGTTTCGAGATGAATCTCGAAGCTCCGACAAAAGCTGGTAGATACATTTTCAAATTCGCGCCAGCGGTGGTGGGTTACGGTTATCTCCCAGATTACGGTATGCAATTCAATACTACTGTGAGAGAGTTGCGCTTTGCTGCGGAAGTTATTGATAAAACCAAAGGTAGCGCTTTGCGTTTGGATCCTGCAGCTACTAGCGAATTTTTCGTAAAACTAAAAAACACTTCTCAGTTTGTTTGGGATTCCACCAAATTCTCACTCGAGTTACTCCAAAACTCTGGAGTTTCTATTAAGGCAGAAGCTTTAAAACTTTCTTCTCCTGTATCTATCAACGGAGAGATTACAATAAGTTTTCCACTGGTTGCAGCTGCGCAAGCTGGGAAATATCGTTTCTCATTGCGGCCACGTTATGATGATGTAAAAGCTAAAACAGGCGATGTGATTGATTTTGCTATCGAAGTTAATTCTCCTAGTCTCACTGGGAATCTCAAAACAAATCCAATCGTTGCAACTCTCAACAAAGGTGAAACTCAGCAAATCACGATTGCTTATCTCAATACAGGTAATGTTACTTGGAATCAGCGCGATGTGGTTTTTCAGCGTTTGCCAGCGAATGCGAGTAGCTTCGTAGCGGGTAGTTGGTTATCGGCTTTACAACCAGCAACGCTTGCAGAAATAACTGTAAAACCAAATGAGGTTGGGCATTTTACTTTCACTATCCAAAAAAATACCGCAGCGCTGAAAGAAACGGAAAGCTTCGCACCGATGGTAAAAGGTTTGGGTAGAATTCGCGGTAGCGCAGCAACCATCACTCTCCAAGCTAGCAGTATCGCTGCTACTCCTACGGAGTCAGCTTCAGCTTCTACTACTGCGATTGCGCGACCAGAAGCACTTTCTTCTTCGCTTCTTGCTGCTTCCGCTACTACTTCTACTGATACCTCAAAAGGCCCTACGATTCGGATTCGTTTGAGTTTCGTCTCTGATGAAATCGATATCGGAGGAGGAAAATTTCAAATTCAAAAAGATTCGAAAGTTTTATTTACTGGCAGCTTCGCAGATTTCCAGAAATCCAAACTAAAAGATGGAGATTTTTACCGCATCGTGCCAGTAGGAAATACGATTCTTGAAATTCCAAACTGGTATCGCAACGCTTCCTCGAAATATAACTACAACAAATTCCGTGGGATTCTCGAGATTCGCAGAATCGGAGATGAGATGTTGGTTATCGATGAGTTACCGCTAGAGACTTATTTGCGTGGTATTGCGGAGCCTTCACCCAAAGATCCTGATGCGAAGCAGGAGGTGATGACTTTACTCACACGCAGTTATGCTTACTATTACACACAGGCTTCCCATCGTAAATTTCCAGGCAAACCCTATGATGGTAGTGATTCCCCAGCAGAATTCCAACAGTATCTCGGATACAACTACGAGATTCTCAGTAATTTCCCGAAGTGGGTAGAAAAAACTCAAGGCAAAATTCTTACCTACAATGGCAACTCTGTGAAAACTCCTTACTTCACCTCGAGTAGTGGTAAGACAAAATCCGCTGCAGACGCAGGCTGGAATTCTTCGGATTTTGCTTTTGTGAAAGTAGTAGAAGATCCTTGGAGTTGCGGATTAACTTCTAGCGCGATTGGCACCACTTATAGTTGCCCAGATAAAGCGCGTGGCCACGGAGTTGGTTTGAGTGGCAATGGCGCAGCAGGGTTAGCTAGAGAAGGGAAAACCGCGATGGAGATTATTAATTATTTCTACACTGGTTTAGCAGTAACGAAGGTTTACTAGAAAGTAGGGAATTGTCATGGCAATTCCCTACAAGCTGCAAAGAGGTATAATTCTCCCAATGTTTACTGAGAATAATTTTCATTTTATCGGAATCGGAGGAATCGGCATGAGTGGGTTAGCACGGATTCTCCGTGGTTTTGGTAAAAATATTTCTGGCAGCGATAACGAAGCTTCTCCGATTACAGCGAAATTAAAGGAGGAGGGGATTCTCGTTACTTTCCCGCAAGCAGCCCAAAATATTCCACTCGCGACTGAAGTGGTGATTTATACACTTGCGGTGAAGTCAGATAATTCTGAGATGATAGAAGCGCAGAAGCGGGGATTACGGATTCTCAGCTATCCAGAAGCTTTGAGTGAAGCGATTCGAAATAAAAAAGTGATTGCAGTGGCTGGCGCGCATGGGAAAACCACCACAACGGGTTTATTGATTTCTGCTTGTCTCGAAGCAGGCGAAGATGTTTCTTGTTTAGTGGGAAGTAATTTACGCGAATTAAACGGAGTGAATGCGAGAGTAGGGAAGAGTGATTGGTTTATCATCGAAGCATGTGAATACAAGCGCGCTTTTCTCAACTTCAATCCAGAGATTCTCGCAATTACAAATATCGAAGCGGAGCATCTCGATTACTACAAAGACTTAGAAGATTACGTGGAAGCTTTTCTTACTCTCGCGAAGCAATCACGGAAAGTGGTGGTAGATTCTCGTGAAGCGAATATGGTTGAGATTCAAAAAGTAGCGAAAGAATTTTTCGATGCGAGTGAAGTAGTGGAAGAGTTTCAGCTGCAAATCCCAGGTAATCACAATCGCAGAAATGCAGCGCTAGCTTTCAAAGTTTGTGAAGTGATGGGAATCGATTTACTCGCTGCGAAGAAAGGAATGGAAAAATACAGCGGAGCTTGGAGGAGATTTGAGTATCGTGGAGAATTCCAAAGCGCGAAAGTTTACGATGATTATGCGCATCATCCCACTGAGATTCGCGCAACTCTCTCTGCTGCGCGAGAAAGATTTCCGCAGAGTAGGATTGTGATTGTGTATCAGCAACATCAGCTGGATAGGGCTACCAAGATGCTGCATGAATTAGGAAAAAGTTTCTCCGATGCGGATATCGTGGTGATTCCAAATATTTATTTCGTGAGAGATGAAGCGGATTCCGTGAGTAAAATCTCTGGCGAAGATATCGCTGCCGAAATTCGTGCAAATGGAAAGGAAGCTTACTTCACTGAGAATTTTGAGAATACGATTACTTGGTTAAAGCAAAATATCACCGCTGGTGATTTGCTACTGATTGTTGGTGCGGGTGATATTTTCCACATCACGGAGAAACTTCTAGACTAAATTTTTATACCAAGAAATCCAAGCAGCTTTTTCCCAGCCTGCGCGAAAGGTGTTTCAGATTTAGGTTTATCTTTAATACTAGCTATTCTTTTTTGGTTTTCGGTTTTTCCACTTTTACTTTTCGTCTTAGCTACGGGTTTTGGTGCTTCAGGTTTAGCTGCTAGCTTTGGTGTCTCAGGCTTTTCTTTGATATTAGCTGTAGCTATTAGTTTCTCTGAATCTTCAAAAAACTTTTCAAGTTTTGTATCATATTGGTTTTTCTTATAATCACCACCATTGTAAAAAGCTGCGAAGTTTTGGAAGCTTCCAGCTGGAGGAAAATACTTAGCAACAAATTCCTTGAAAGTACCAAGCTTACCTCTGTCGCCAGCTTTTTCAATCAGAAAAGCGAGAAATAATTTAGAAGCATTCTTCGGGTGGCAGGCTTGGCCTTCAGTTAATCCTAATTTTCTCCTGGCTTCCAATCCTGCTTCTTTCATCAAAACATGATAATAGGTAAATGAAAAAGCGCTTTGGCTTGGCTCCCAACGATGCAAAGCGAAGCTTCCAATCGGAGCATTATCACCACCAGATTCTTGCTTCGCTACTGCTATCATGAGTGTTACCAGTTTATCCTCAGGGATTACTGCCAATATTTGCGCGATATAATCACGATACTTCGGATTAGTTTTCATTTCATCGATTGCTTGTTGGCAGTAATTAGCAAATTGCTTATCACTCAAAACACTTTTTTCTTTTTCTGGAGGAATTGGAATTAGCATCCCGGGCGCAAGTTTTTTATTTTGAATATTAAAAGATTCTATTTTCTCTTTAGATAATTTAGAAACATAAGAAAACTCCAGAAGAGAAGCAAGTTTTTGTCGAATACCTGCGATGCTATCTCCTTTTTCCACACGGTAAAAAGTCAAACCGACATCTCTAACCAAATGGATTTTTCCAGCATTAGTTTTCAGTGTTTCATATTTATATTCATAACTTCTCTTGAAAAAATCTTGATTGCCATCCCATTCACTCACTTCGGCTTCTGGGAAATAAGCAGGGGATTCATTTCTCTCTCTTTCGATTTCACTTCCGATGATTCCATGGATACTCGCTAAGTCACCTTTTTTATTTCTATCAGTAATTTTCGCTTTGATTTTTTGTTGCATAGCTTCAGCTTCTGCGTGAGTGAAATTTACAATCGCATCTTTCTTGTTACGAAATTTTTTCTCCACAATATTTACTTGTAGATTATCCAAGTCATCTCTACTTCTTTGAGAGATTTTTCCCTTACCTCTTTCAACTACTTCTTTTGCGCCTTCCACTGCAACTTTTATCATATCTTTCCCCTTGTTTGGGGTATTGATACGCCTAGCTAATACGGATTCGGGAGGAGGGATACTCATTTTGGTTTCCGATTATTTTAATATAAAAATCATTTTTTAGCAAACAAAATACCCCTTTCGGGGTATTAAACTAATTTTTTAGTTGGAAAATTTATTTAGCTGCTTTTGGCTCAACAGAAATCACAGTTTTGTGGCGGTGATTGTTGTCAAACTTCAGCATGCGTTTCTCGTGGAATTTTACTTTGCCTTCGATAGCTGCATGAATAGTGAAATCACCACCCATATAAGTGTTTTCACCAGCGCCATACTTGCTGCCTTTTTGGCGCGCAATAATGTTGCCCGGCACTACACTTTCACCACCAAATTTCTTGATACCACGAAACTTTGGTTTACTGTCGCGAATATTTTGGGTAGATCCACCCGCTTTCTTATGAGCCATAGAGGATTTAACTTATAAATACGGAAAAACTGAGCTGCGTGATTTTAGAGAAAAAGGGGAGGGTTTGCAAACCTCTGAGTTAGTATTTGGCAAAAACAGCATTTCATGCTAAAATATCGCTGTTTCCTTACCAAAATGAAACCAAAACAAAACATCATTATCATCTCCGATTTGCATCTTGGCGCTGGGGCTGCGAATGATTTTCATGCAACTTATGCGCTTCACAAGCTGTTTGATTATGCAGAGGAAAACGCTACTGAGTTGGTGATTCTCGGAGATTTTATGGAGTTAATCCAATCTGAATTCACTGAGATTTATCTCCAGCATCATCTGATTTTCAAGCACCTTTTTGCGTTAGCGAAAAAAATTCCGGTGAAGTATGTGGTTGGCAATCATGATGCGATGGTAGCTGTGGAATATTCTCCTGATGGTAAAAGTAATTTTCTCGGTAGTGATATCCAAGTGATTCCTGCCTACGAAAATCTAGACTTGAGGCTGTATGCTCTGCATGGCCACCAATATAGTTTGCTGAATAATCGCGCAGATATTCTCGATTTCGCCGATGGAAATCCTCCTGGAGATAAGGTTGCGCGCGTGGTGGGTTGGCTAGAAAAAAATGTGAATGGCAAAATCGACAATGCTTTCGAAGATGCTTATCTCGCTTACAAAAAGTTTCTTCGTAAACTCTCTGGAGAAACCAAGAGTTTTTCTAAACTAGTTACTCCTGCGAATCCAAACTATATGAAACTCGGTGGTGATTACCTCGAGTATGAAGCTGGCGCAGCGGATGTTTTGCGCAGCCCGAAATATGATTTAGTCGTTTTTGGGCACACTCATATTCCTGGTATCGAGCATCTCAGCGAGGGGATTTATGCCAACTCTGGTAGCTGGGTAGGTGATGATTCCATTAGCAATCCTCCTACTTTTCTCGAAATCAACGATGCAGGTTTCATTCGTTTAATCGATGCGGAAACTTATGAAATCCTCGAATCCGCCACGATGCCAAAACCAAAAAAGCTTTCCATTCCACAGATTTTCAAAACACAAAAAACCAAAGTTTAGTATTTCCGTCAAATCTAGCTGATTGCCGATTAGGCTTAAAAATGCTAGAATGATTGGATTTAACAAACTAAAAAATGGCTAAAACAAAAACCAAACACTCTACCGCTGACCTGATTGTGAAGCATATTCACAGGCATCTCCAGCGTGAGGTGAGGGCAACTCCGAAGTTTCCGAAGCTAAATCTGCGTGGCTTAGAGAAGATGCAGATTACTTCCACGATGGTGTTTGCTTGCGCTGCAGTAGTCACTCTTCTCGTAGGTTATCAACTAGTGAAAGCTTCTTTCAATGAAGATAATCCTGCTTTCGTCGCGAAAGATGCGGAGGATTATGCTGCGCAAACTGCATTCTACAAAGGAGAAACAACAGAAACCATGCATTCCGCTGCGGATTTTGCCGCTGCGCAAGATGCGGTAGCTAGCGCTGCGCGCGCAACTGAAATTTCTCAGATTCTCAATCTACTCGGTGTTACTTTGGTGGCAGCTTTATTTATCCACCTACATCAGGAGTATGGTTTGTTTTCTTCACTTCATCCAAGTTTCCGGATTCGCCGGATTCGCTAAGCGTAATCAAAAATTTAGAAATGCTAAAAAAGGCTTGCTGAAAAGTAAGCCTTTTTTGGGTGTGGAAAGTAGTAAGTTTGCTATATGACATTTATGTTAAAAACATAAAGATGCCTTGGTTTGACAAGATATCTTCTAAAAGATATATTCCATGCAGATGACAGAAGTTTTTTTAAAGCTCATAGAGACACTCAATGGAGCAGTTTTTGTTCTAATATTGCTTCTTTTGTTGGCATTTTGGGCAATTTATAAAATTGCTAGAGTTGTTGAAAAATATGAAGGCTTTGAGAATAAACATAAAAAATTTGATGATTGTCTTGATAATATCAAAGATAGTTTGTCTGAATTAAAAGCTAAGATAAATATCTTATATGAAAAAAACTCTCTGACTGTAGAAAGTCACAGCCCAATTTCTCTTTCAAAGCTTGGAGGAGAAATTGCCGAAGAATTAAATATTCAAGAGATTGTCGATTCTCATTGGAGAGAAATTAAAAATATGATTGCAGGGCAGTCTCCTGTTAATCCGTATGATATTCAAGTTGCCGCTAGCGCAATTGCTCAGAAGTGTTTTATAGATTGTTTCTCCGATGAAGAAAGAGACAAAATGAAAACATATGCTTATCGAAAAGGTTTAAATTTATTTGAGCTTTATCCGATTATTGGAGTTTTGGCGCGTGATAAATATTTATCAGATTTAGGCTATTCTGTAGAGGAAATTGATAAACATGATCCCAAAAAAATAAAGAAGTAAATGGTATTAGTTTTTTGGCGAGAGAGGATGAAGCTATCTTTGAGTTTTACCTAAATCAAAATTCCTACACCAATCGCTTGGAAATCTTTTGCTTCAAGTAAAATTTTTTCTCTACGGGGAAATTCTCACCACCTCCGCTTCACCACGTAGAACTTCCACCTCGCTTCGCTTGGTGGAAAACCTACATGGTGGGCGAGAGAGGATTTGAACCTCCAAGCCTTGCGGCACTGGTTCCTAAGACCAGCGTGTCTACCAATTTCACCACTCGCCCATATTGTAGTTGAGGTTTTGTTTTAGGTTGATGAGATGATTGTATCTTTTTCGCGGTAGATAAATCTACCAACACACCACTCATCCATAACTATTTGCGCGAGGATTTTAGCGGTTTTAATTTATTTCACCAACTGCGCCGTTACGATTAGCCTGCGGAGTGAAGTGCCGACTGGAGTGCAAGTCATCAGCGTGAGTCTGTAATCATCCGTTTTTTGCAATACATCAGTTTCGGTAGGTTTCACTTCTTTGATTTCAGTTACCCGATAATCGTAGCGTTTTTGGTTTCCCCAAATCGTAACGATATCGTTTACTTGAATCTGTGGTAGTAGCGCAAACACATCTTTGTATTTGCCATCACTCCAAGGATAATAGCTACTGTGGCCAGTGAAGAAAGCGTTGCCTCTCTCACCAGCTTCTGCGCTACCAGGGAAATGCACCACTCCACTTTTTAGCGCATCTTGCACTTGGGTTTCGATTTCTTCCCAGTTACTTTTTTTCAAATCTACATTGGTTGCTTCTTGAATCGGAGCAAACACATTAAATTTTGGAATCACGATGCGATTATCCGCAGGAGAAACTTCCGCGAGAATAGGTGGCAATTCCACTTTTTGCTGAGTAGCGGTTTCATTGATATTCGCTTCCAATTTATCCAGCATCACTTCTTCTCCGAGGATATCTGCGCGGAAATTCGCAAACCAAAAACTCGCTTGTTTCGTATAAGCGCTGAAATTTAACACGCTAAAACTAAACGCAAAAATCACCGCAGTAGTAATCCCAAACTTCAAAGTTTCATACATGCCACGATGCTTGCTGCCGTAGAGTTTTCTGCGCAATTCTGCCTCGGCCAGCGCAAGCTGCGCATGGTAACGAATCGCTTCATCGACTCCATGCGTTTTGGTTTTTGTTGCGGAATTTTGATTCTGGATTGGCATTTTTTGTTCGGATCATTCTAGCAAAAAAGCCCTGTAAAAACAAGGCTTAAGTGCTAACCCTCCCCCAAAGGTTACCCTATTATTTTACTTCCCCAGTAGTGAGATTCACTCCTGCGGCAGCATCCCTAACTTTCTTGTTTACTACTTCAAATAACTTTGTATCCTCAGCTAAAGCGTTGCGCGCTTTTTCCATACCTTGATGTTTCACACCTTCGATTTCGATGAAAGCTCCGCTTTTACCAATCACTCCGAGCTTCACACCAGTGGCAATTAAATCACTGACTTTATCGATTCCCATGTTGTAGCGAATATCGAATTCGGCTTGGCGGAAAGGTGGCGCAACTTTATTCTTTACCACTTTCACACGCGTGGTATTGCCAATTACCTGTTTCAAATCTCCCACACCAGTTTCAATTTTCCCAGTTCTGCGGATATCTAATCTCACACTCGCATAAAATTTCAAAGCTTGGCCACCGCTGGTTGTTTCTGGATTACCAAACATCACTCCGATTTTTAGGCGAATCTGATTGATGAAGATGAGAGTGCAGCCAGATTTGTGTGAGATTGCTGTGAGTTTCCTCAGCGCTTGACTCATGAGTCTCGCTTGTAAACCTGGGAGACTGCCACCCATCGCGCCTTCGATTTCAGCCTTGGGTGTGAGTGCCGCTACGGAATCGATTACGATTACGTCGACTGCGCCACTTCTTACCAGTGTCTCTACGATTTCGAGCGCTTGCTCTCCAGTATCAGGTTGAGAAATCAATAAGTTATCCACATCTACTCCGATGCGCGCAGCATACTCAGGATCCAATGCATGCTCTGCATCTACGAAAGCCGCAGTGCCGCCAGCCTTCTGGAATTCACTCACAGCATGCAAAGCAAAAGTAGTTTTGCCGCTGCTTTCTGGCCCATAGATTTCGATTACTCTGCCTTTTGGAATTCCTCCACCCAAAGCTAAATCGAGTGAGATGCTGCCACTGCTAATCATCTCCACATTCACACGCTTTGCTTCGCCGAGGCGCATGATGCTGCCTTCTCCAAAATCTTTGGAAATCTGGCTGAGTGCAGCTTCGAGTGCTTTGGCTTTTTCTGGAGTCATTTTGGATTTTGATTGCATCGGTGTTGGGGATTTAGTAGGAGAAGGAGAGAATAATTTTTCCGCGGCTTCGCTTTTTTCTTTTGGGATACGCTGTTTGCGTTTCTCAGCGATTGCTTCGAGGATAGTAGATTCTTCTGGTTTGGTGAGTGTAGCTGAAGGCATTTTAGGTAAGTTAGAAAGAATAAGAAACCAGTTATGAAATTTGGATTAATAAGTTGCTAATACTACTAATGCGAGAAAAGCAGTCAGCAGCGCAAGAATAGTGAGAATCGTTTGCGCGGTGTTTAGAGAAATGATTTCGTGATTTTCGAGGTTGCGTGATGTGAGTGGAAGCTGAGACTGCATAATGTTTGGGGAGTTAAAAATTAGTTAAATTGGTTTTTTGAAAAAAGTGGTGAAAAGTCTTTCATCAATATCTTTATCTATAGGATTGAAAAATTCTTTTGCAGGAGAAAATTCTTCTTTAATCCTATCTCCATATTTTGGAAATTCATCTATACCTAAATCCTCATAACTTTTTTCACCCCATAATCCCTTTTTGTTTATTGCTAAGATAGTTAAATTTTTATCAAAATTTCCATTAGAAAGCTTTTCTTCTACCCAAGCTATTCCACGACTTTCTACAAAATTTTTGACATTTAAATCAGTAGATATTTTAAACACAATTCTCTTGCATACTCCACTAGGAGAATTTTTCCCCTCAATTACATCTATATCTATAAAAGATCTATTCCCTGAATCTGCACTTTCAGAAAGTTCTGGTTCATAAATAATAAAACTGTAGCTTTTATCCTTAAATTGAAGCTTTTTAGGATATTTTTCTTTCGGTTTGATTTGGATTGTTTCTGACATTTTATAAAGGTTAAAAATATAATTAGTTTTTCAGGATATTTACTACGCGGCCTCCAATCAAGAATTCATCTTCTGGATGGAGATAGATTGGGTGATGAGCTGGGTTATCAGATTTCGGCAGCAGTGTAATCGTGGTGAGAGATTTGCGGAGAATCTTCAAAGTGCCGCAGCCATCTACACTGGCTAATACGATATCGCCATCTTTTACATCGGTAGTTGCTTCAACCAAAACTGTATCTCCATCTTCGATACCTGCGAGATTCATACTGTCGCCACTCGCGTGGAAAGCATAAGTAAGTTTTGGATTGCTTACCAACTTGCGAGAAACATTGATACTGCCAGTTGGGGTTTCTTCGATGAGTTGATTTGGATTACCACACGCTACTGGAGATTCCATCACTGGAATATGCACGAAATCTACATTCTCGATTGGAGAATTTTCCAGCAACTCCAAGCCGCGCTTCTTTCTCTCTCGGCGAATTCTGCCAGCAGATTCGAGTGAATCGAAATACTGCTTTACAGAATTAAGGCTACGAATCTCACCCCAATCATTTTTTTCTAACCAAGCTTTCATTTCTTCGAGAGTAGGTGGTTGGTGATTTTCAGTGATGAAACTTTCCAGTAACTCAAGGAAGCGGGTTTGCTTGCTGGTGAGATTCATGTGGTAAGCGATTAAGTTTTTACATACGCATCTTAATCAAAAATATGTAAAAATCTAGAAAATTACATAGCAAAATATGTAAAGATATTGTTAAATATGTAAAAAATTCTAGAATTGCGCTTTTACATCCATTTCTTCCAATAGAAAAATACCAGCATAAATATCGCAACCAACACCATTATCCCTCCGACAAAAAGAAAAGCATCGGGGTGATTCATGAAAGGTAACTTCACATTCATTCCGAAGATCCCACTTACTAGTGTGAGTGGCAGCATCACCACGCTGAAAATCGTAAGCACCTTGATGGTGTTTTCTGTGCGGTGGCCAATCAAGCTTTCATTTGCATCTTGGAGTGTCTCCGAAACCTCCTTGAGTGAATCTAGGGAATTCCAAAGCTTCTCAATCTTATCCACCACATCATCGAAATAAACCTCTAAATCTACTGGGAGGAATTTCTTATTTTTATGCTCGAGTGAGGAAATAACTGGCCGCTCTGGTGCGATGATTCTCCGGAAGGTAATAATATTTTTCTTCAGCAACATAATATCGCGCAAGAGATCTTGTTGCCCTTCATTATCAAAAACATCTCTCTCCATCTTCACACTCAATCCCCAGAGTTTATCGAGGATAGGGAAGCAAGAACCAAACAATTCATTCGTTAATTCGTAAAGAAAATAACCAGTGCCTCTCCCAAAGAAATGTTTGCGTTTTACTATTTTAAGGCAGCTTTCTTTGATCTTATCGATAGTAGGTAACGCCTCGTCATGGATAGTAATGATGAAGTTTTTCCCCAAGAAGATATCGATTTCTCCAGTTGTTATTCTGCCAGTTTTGGAATTTAAAACTGGGAAATGCAGAATGATAAAAAGATAATTATCATATTCATCAATCTTGGGTCTTTGATTTTCTGTGAGGCAATCTTCGATATCTAGTTTGTGAAATTTAAATTTACTCGATAGAGACTCCATCGCTTCTTTTTCTGGCTTCATCAAATCAATCCATTGGATATTTTTATACGTGATGGTATGGGTTTTGAGAGAGGCTTCCATTATTCGGAATTTTGGTTAGGTAGATTGTGCAAAAAATTAGCTCAAAAAGCAAATCATTTATGAAGTTTTTAGTAGGTGGTTTGTGTTTAGTGATAAGAAGCAATAGAAGATTAAAAAAGCGTTTTAAGCCCAAATAGATAATCTTCGTTTTGCCTTAGAAATTAGAATCAGCAACATTGCATTCTTTATCTCAAAAATTTGCCAATCACCCAACCACAAAGCTAAGCTTCGATCCGATGAGAGAAAGATTACAGCACGGAATCAAGAAACTCTCGCGAGGGAATCAGCTTGCGTTGCTTGGAAGTATCCTCGGGGTTTTTACTACGCTGATGCCTTGGCATACTATCGGAGTAGCAGCGCTAAATACTCAACACTCTTACAATGGTTTCCAAGACCAAAACTTCATCGTAGGAGCAATCACTTTCGCCTTTATGCTGGCAGCTTTCCTACTTGTGGGTTTGCCTCTGATTGGGATTCAGCCACCACGGATGGCTTGGAAAAAAAGTAGCACTTTACTCTTCCTAGGTGGGGAATCTGCGCTGCTAGTTTTGGTGCTTACTTTCATGCATGCTACGAGTGAAGTGAGGTCTGCGAGTTATGATTTGCGTCTCGGGATTCATCTCGCTTTATTTGCGGCGGCTTTAGTTTTCTTCGGAGGTTATATGTTACGCATGGATGAAAGTGCGAATTCTTTCGGGAGAGCTGATCCACTTACTCGAGCTCCACGCAGCCCACATCATCTCGATTTATCTCACAAAGAAGTAACTCCAGAGGATAAAGAAAAAATGCGTGAGGATTCTCGGGTGAGGTTAGATATCTAATTAGTTGGTAGAAGGTAGTTAGTAGTTTGTAGATTTTTTCCGTTGTCTTCCCCGCGAAGGCGGGGATCCAGAAATTCCCCTCTTTCGTAAAGAGGGGTTAGGGGAGATTTAGGAAGAGATGAAAGATTCAAATACTAAATCCCTCGGTTTCGCCACGAAGTGGCCCCTTCGGGGCTTCGCGAAACCACTCCCTTTCACCAAAGGGAGAATAAAAGGAAATCACTTTCTTAGTTTTTTTCTGGATTTCTGCTTTCGCAGGAATGACAGCAACTTCCAAACTGGCATGTTTTAGCTGATTCCGTTATCCTTACTCCGCTATTTTTATTTAGAATTCTATGTCTGCAGATTTACGCGAAATCAAACCAATTCCGAAAACCGAAGAAGAAATCGCGCCAGCGAAGCTGGTTTTTTATTGCAAGAATTGTCAGGAAATCGTAGAAGCGAAACAAGCGAAGAAGAAATTTCATTTCGTTTGCCCGAAATGCAATAAGCAAGATATTGCCTTTGGCACAGAAGAATCTATCAAGAATCATTACAGAATCAAAGATAAACCAGCCGCCTAAAATTTCCTCAGCGGTTTTATTTCCACAATCATTTACTTTGGCATTTTTTCATTTCACTATTCCCGAAGCGGATGCAAATCTCCGCTTAGATAAATTTCTCGCGAAAGAGTTGCCACAGTATTCGCGTAGCTTCCTCACGAAGTGCCACCTCCACATCAATGGCAAAGAGGTGAAGCAATCGCAGAAAGTGCATCTCGGAGATTTAATAGAAATCAAAGTGCCAGCGCTGAAGAGCCTCGAGATTGAAGCAGAAAATATTCCACTTTCGATTCTCCATGAAGATTCCGAAATTCTCGTGGTGAATAAACCTGCTGGTATGGTTACCCATCCTACGGATTTCGGTGGAAATGTTACTGGCACTCTGGTGAATGCTTTGCTGTATCACTGCAAAGATTTGGATTTACCAGGAGAAAAATTCCGCCCAGGATTAGTTCACCGCCTCGATAAAGATACTTCCGGAGTAATGGTGGTTGCCAAAACTGAAGCGGCGAAAGCTTCTCTTACTAAGCAATTCAGTAATCGTGAAGTGGAAAAAATTTACCTCGCACTAATTATTGGCAATCTCAAAACCGAGAAGGGGAGAATCGAAGCACCGATCGGTAGAGATCTCGCAGATCGCAAACGCCGAGTAGTTTCGCGCGAAGCCGATGCGCGAGAAGCCATCACAGAATTCGAAATCGAAGAAAAATTTCACGATGCCACACTCGTAAAAGTAAAACTACTCACAGGCCGCACTCATCAGATCAGAGTGCATTTCACTTCTATCGGTTATCCTGTGGTGGGAGATAAAACTTACGGATTCCACAAAACGAATCTCGCGCTGCTTCCACCACGCATGTTTCTCCACGCTTACAAACTCGGCTTCACTCATCCGAAGACGGGAGAGAAGGTAAGTTTCTCAGCACCGCTTCCAGGAGAATTGAGTGAGTATCTGCTGGAGTTAAGGAATGGGAAATAAGAAAATGGAATCTTTTTTGAAGAACTTTAGAATCAGTGAAATTCCCAAGCCTAAGGCTTCCCTTTGGGAAACGATAAGAGCGGGTTATAAATCCGCTCCTGCGAAAGAATTCATACTAAAAATTAATTTTACCCGCAAAATATAAAGCACTCACCAAAAAGGTTGCAACGAATAAAGCCGAACTTATGAGATGGAATTTTATAGTCTGATTTAGCGACCATTCAATTTCTTTTGGTTTTAATTCTTGTGTATATGATTTCATCTGAACAAATTCATTTAACATTTTTTTTGACTTCCATTGCTCTCTATGGCTAACGGTAAGGAACAGGAAACTTAAAATCAGATACCACCAAAGGTAATTTTGGAAACCAAGCTTATTCAGTAGAAAACCGACCAAAACTGCGTATCCAATCAAAAAAACTAGTATTTTGAAGAAATATCTATGATAGGTCGAGAAACGAAAAATTTGCATCAGCAAGAACCATGAGGAGAACAAGAAAATAAAGAACAGTCCAGCATGCCAATCCCCAATAAGAACAAAAATAGTTCCGAGGATAAGAGAGATACCGCTAATCACTTCAGAATGTGTGCCTTGCATAAACGCTTGCCAAGCACCGATTATGAATAGAAATATCCCGATGTAAAAAATAATTTCCATAATCAAATAAAAGGTTATTTGGTTAATCTTGATAAATCTTACACCACGATCAACCACGAGTTGTGTCGGAGTCTTAAATTTAGATTAAAAGATTTTCTCTACAGGGAGATTCTCGCCACCTCACAGCCTCCACACAAAACAACTCAGCCCTTCTTCGCTAAAGCTACGAAGGGCATTCTTCGTTTATTTTAAAAGCAAAGATTAATTTTTTTTTCTGGCTGTGCCATTCGAAGTTTCGACGAAGTCGAAACGAAGAATGGTGCCCGGGAGAGGATTGAAGTTAGCTGCGAATTTTTCTTAAATTAAAATTCCTACACCAATCGCTTGGAAATCTTGGATTTAAATTAAAGGATTTTCTCTACAGGGAAATTCTCACCACCTCACAACCACCACACAAAACCTCCACTCTTCGAGTGGAGAACTTGCGTGGTGCCCGGGAGAGGACTTGAACCTCCACGGAGTTGCCCCCTCACGCTCCTGAAGCGTGCGTGTCTACCAATTTCACCACCCGGGCAGGAAAAGCTGTGGGGAGATTTTAATACAAAATTCAAACTCAAGTGCTAAAATCAACCTCCTCTAAACAAATCCAATGCTTTACGAGAACCTACTACATTTTATCGTTTCAAATTATCTGAATCGAGGAGAAGCGATTGAGGTGTTGAAAAATTTTGCTTTAACTAGAGAAGATGCGTTTGGAATAATTACTGATGCTGTGAAAGATTTAGCGAATTTTAATACAGCAACTTTTGCTTGGATGGTTGGGGGTTTTACGATTGCGATTATGTTGGCAATATTTTTTGCGGGTTATTTTAACTTTAGAAGTGTAAAAGAAGCTGAGGAAAAATTTGATAATCAATTTAAAGAATATGAAGATAAGTTAGAAATAACGGAAAAATGCCTAGAAGATATGAAAGCAGAATCTAAAGCATCACAACTGGATTTTGAGAACACTAATAGAAAAACTGAAGAAAGATTAGTTGAATTTGGCAACAAACTTAAAAGAGAGTTATTAAAGCAGGCAGCAGAAAGTCAATATAATTTATATTTAAGTGTCGGAATTCAAGATAAACCGATTTTTACATTTTTATCATATATAGGGTATCTAATAATTGAGAGTGAATACTATCTTCGATTCAAAGTTTTTTGTAAAAAAAGTGATTTTGATGAGATAGTTAAAGAAGTAAGAGAAATTTTTTCTGAATTTAAAAGGAAGGGTTCAGACTACAATAAAGAAGAACACATTAAGATTAAGGAAATTTTCAATATTTTTGCGAAAATACCTCAATTTAAAGAATCCAGTTTAGAGATTATCAAAGAATCTGAAGATTTATCAAAGCAGCAAACTTTATAAATTCTTAAACAATCTTCGTAAGTGGCGCGATGCTAAGTGCGAGTTTTTTTACTCCTACGCCGAAGCGGATTTCGATGATGCCTCCGATTACATTCACCACTTTCCCTTCACCAAAGACTGGGTGGCTAGCAGTATCT
>JAQVAZ010000013.1 GCA_028690585.1 Candidatus Altimarinota bacterium | reverse complement strand
TGATTCACGGAAATTTTTCGCAAGCTTGAAACTCAATCCAACCCAGCAACAAATTTCAAATCTGATTCTGAAAGAGATTGATGCGCGCCTCGGCTTCCTTGAGAATGTTGGTTTGAATTATCTCACGTTGGATAGAAGTGCGAATACTCTCTCCGGTGGTGAAGCGCAACGCATCCGCTTGGCTACTCAGATTGGCAGCAAATTACAGGGAGTTTTGTATGTGTTGGATGAGCCAAGTATTGGGTTGCATCAACGCGATAACGATAGATTGATTGAGACACTGATTGAGCTACGCAATCTCGGCAATACTGTGATTGTCGTCGAGCATGATGAAGATATTATGCGCAACGCGGATTACATTATCGATATCGGCCCAGGCGCAGGAAAACACGGTGGCAGAGTGGTTTGCGCTGGCAGTCCAAAAGAAATTATGAAGAATGCAAAATGCACCACGGGTGGATATCTCAGCGGTAGACTCGCGATTGATATTCCGAAGCAGAGAAGAAAAGGCAGCGGAAAATTTATCAAAATCCTCGGCGCCACCGAGCATAATCTGCAAAATGTTGATGCTAGTTTCCCGCTCGGCACTTTCATCGGAGTGAGTGGAGTAAGTGGAAGCGGGAAATCTAGTCTTGTGAATTTTATTTT
Source organism: Candidatus Altimarinota bacterium (assembly GCA_028690585.1). Taxonomy (GTDB): domain Bacteria; phylum Patescibacteriota; class Gracilibacteria; order JAHISY01; family JAHISY01; genus JAQVAZ01. Next base: position 24,324 of record JAQVAZ010000013.1, on the reverse strand, counting down.
GGCGAAGCGCTTACAGCGTGATTTGAATCGCGCCAAAGAAACTCCAGGCGCGCATAAGGAATTCCTCGGAATCGAGAATCTAGATAAAGCGATTGTGATTGACCAAGCGCCGATTGGCCGCACTCCACGCAGCAACGCTGCTACTTACACGGGAGTCTTCACCGATGTCAGAGAATTATTTGCTTCGACGAATGAAGCGCGCATGCGTGGGTATAAATCGGGAAGATTTAGCTTCAATGTGAAAGGTGGTAGATGCGAAGCCTGCCAAGGTGATGGTTTGAAGAAAATCGAAATGCATTTTTTGCCTGATATTTATGTGACTTGCGAAGATTGCGGCGGCACTCGCTACAACCAAGAAGCGCTGGAAATCACCTATCGCAGCAAAAATATCGCGGATGTTTTGGATCTCACGATCGAAGACGCTGCGGAATTTTTCACAGCGCAACCAGCCATCAAGAAGAAACTTACAACTCTCGTGGATGTGGGTTTGGGTTATCTGAAACTCGGGCAATCCGCTACCACTCTCTCAGGAGGTGAAGCGCAACGCATTAAACTCGCCACAGAATTGAGTAAACGCGCCACGGGCAAAACTCTCTACATCCTCGATGAGCCAACCACTGGTTTGCATTTCGATGATGTGAAGCGCTTGGTGGAAGTTCTGCAGCGCTTGGTTGATGGAGGGAATACCGTATTGGTAATCGAACACAATCTCGATGTTTTGAAATCTTGCGATTACTTGATTGATCTTGGCCCCGAGGGTGGCAGTGGTGGAGGTTTGATTCTCGCAGCTGGCACTCCAGAGGAAGTTGCGAAGGTGAAAGAATCTCACACTGGCCGATATTTGAAAAAGATGCTGGGAATCAAGTAATTTGCAAGCAATGAATAATAATCATAAATCTCTTTTAATAAATATCTCTGTAGCCCTTTTGACAGCTTTTTCAACTTTTTTCTTCACAAGACTAAACTTCTCCAGGGAAAACTTAATTCAAACTAAAAGTAACATTTATGGTGAAACAATAGAATTGGTTAGCAATTGGGCTAAAAGCAGTAGAGATTCATCCTACGCTGAAAGATCAAAGATACTCATCGATGAGCTTAAAAGCAATTTTTATAAAATTAGAGTTTTCGGATCTAGTAATGTGATTCAAGCTTATTCATGCGCGCTAGAAAGTATTAATGAATATTATAATTTTGTGCATAACGAATCGCCAGCTCATACATATACTGATTATGGGAGAATGGTGATACCAAGTATCTATAATCTTGAAAAGGCTTTTAGGGAAGATATAGGCTTGATGGATAAGATACCTAAATTACAAAAACTAGAAGGAAGCATGGAAGGAGAAGATGTAAACCTAGTTAAGTGTAACTTAAATGAAATCCAGCTCGACTCTTATCGATAATCAAAAATTGTAAATTCATCATTGATAATTAATAATTAACCTATGCTGCTTCCAGATTATCTTCAAACAAACTCCTCTCCTGCGATTACGAAAGTAATTCTGGCGATTAGCGCAGCCGCGAAAGATATCGCGCATAAGATTCGCACTGCGAATACTGGAAAAGCTGGCAGCCAAAATACTTTCGGTGAAGAGCAACTCGCGTTGGATGTTTTGAGTGATAAGATTTTTTTCGCTGCAATGCAAGACGTGAAGGAAGTGAAGATTGCGAGTAGTGAAGAGCAAACCGAAGAAGTAGTTTTGAATCCTGATGGTGAATTCGCGCTGAGTTTCGACCCGCTGGATGGCAGCAGTCTCGTAGATGTGAATCTTGCAGTTGGCACGATTTTTGGGATTTGGGGAAATGGCAAGATTGTAGGAGAAAGCGGAAAAAGCCTTCTTTCAAGCGGTTTCGCTGTCTATGGGCCTCGCACTACTCTTGTATTTGCGATTGATACTTTCCCAGTGGAATTCACTCTGCAAGATGATGGCAGCTGGCTACTCACCAAAGAAAAACTCGAAATCAGTGAAGGCAAAATGTTTGCGCCAGGTAATCTCCGCGCTTGTTTGGAAAATGCGAATTATAAAAAGCTGGTGAATTTTTGGATTGAGAATGAATATACTCTGCGCTACTCTGGCGGCATGGTGCCAGACTTGAATCAGATTCTCCTCAAAGGTAAAGGTGTATTTAGCTACGCAGGCAGCGCATCGCATCCACCGAAACTCCGCCTAGTTTATGAATGCGCGCCACTCGCGAGACTAATCGAAAAAGCTGGCGGTGCCAGCAGCGATGGCAGCAAATCCATTCTCGAAAATACAGTGAAGCATCTCGATGAGAGAATCACTATCTGTGTAGGAAGTAAGGAAGAAGTGAAACGCTTTGAAGAATTTCTCCGCGTTTAAGCTTCGCGAATCTCCTCTAGTATCCCCCAAATTTTGTAAGCGATTTTTCCTGAAACATCTTTACTTTCTCTACCGTAGCTGCGGATTTTTTCCGCAATCTGCAGAAAGAGATTCTCGAAATCATCTGATTTTTTCAGCTGAATCAGCGCAACTGGTCCAGCGAGTTTTTCCATCCTTACGAGGTAATTCTCTGGAGTTGCGAATCCTTCTAGCTTTTCATTCTCGGTAGAATCTCTCCCCAGCAGCATGAAAGATTTCTCACCAAGCGAGAAGAATCTTCCGCAACTGAGTAGCTCCGCATCGCGTGGAGTGACAGAAGCATCGCGCGAAATTAATTCACGCAACCGATCCGAGTAACCAATCTGCGTCAGCTTGCAGCCACCCGCAGGCGATGGAAAATCCGTGATGCCAAACTCCGCAGCTAATTCAATTTGGCGGAAGCGGCCGCGGCCAGAAATATCGAGAAATCCCTCGCGTTGAATAACTCCTGCTGTCTCGTATTCTGTCGCTGGCAATAATTTTGCGCTGAGTGGCCGCAAAACTTTTCCCGATAAGCCAGCCACTTTCTCTACGAGATTGAGAGAATTTTTCGTTTGGGAGAAAGGCCGCTGACCCAAAACTTCACCCGTAGCAATCACCACACAACTTTCCTGCGAAGCAATCTCTCCTGCAATGCGTAACATCAATGCATGGCAATCGATACAAGGATTCATATTTTTTCCGTAGCCGTGTGGTGGATGCTTCACTATTTCGAAATGCACTTCGGAAATATCCTTCACGATGCTGCGAATTCCAAGATCCGCTGCCGCTTTTTTACCTTTTTCCGCTGAAAAAAAAGGTGTTTCGTAAGTCAGCGCAATCACTTCGAAACCATTACGTTGCAAAATTTTCACAGCCAATATCGAATCCAAACCACCAGAAAATAAAACTAAAGCGCGAAGGGATTTCGTTTTCTGCATCAATTTTCTTTAGAATAGTTTAAATGTTTGAATTAACTGCTAGCTTCGTTTCCTCCCAAATCTTAATGCTGGCTGCAATGGTTTTAGGTTTTGCGAGTTTACAATTTCGCGCGAGAAAACACATCTTTTTGACCTTAGCGATTGGCGCCGGGCTTATCAGCGCGCATTACTTTCTGTTGGGTAAAGTGGCAGCGGGAGTGATTGTTTCTTTTTCAGTTTTGCGTTTTGTCACAGCTATTTTTACAAGCGACAAAAAATATATTCTTATATTCCTCGCTTTAAACACAATCGCTTTATTTTTTACTTACAAAGAAATCTACGATTTACTAGTATTTTTTGGGATAGCCATTATCGTCATCGGAAATTTCCAAGCGAGTGATAAACACATGAGATCAAGTTTAATTTTTGGGACTTCCCTAGTTTTGCTTTACAACACCCTGATTTTCTCCCCAATGGGGATAGTAGAGGAAGGATCTTTTCTTATCAGCAATCTAATCGGATATTTTCGCTTTCACATCAAAAAACAGAAACCACCAAAAATTATTACTTCTGTTTAAATTACTCTACGGAAATTCCCTCACTCAGCTTTTTAATTTCTTCTAGCAAAGTTTCCCCTACTCCTATCGTGAAAGGCACTTTCACACGCTTCGGTTTACCTTCCTCGGTTTGAATCAAAATTTCTACAACCGCACCAACTTCACTTTTATTTTGAACCAAAAGCTGTTTCAGCTGAGGCAGAATCTCTGGATTCACACTAGAGGCGAGAGTAATTGTGAGTGGTTGCACCAATGGAATTTCCACTTCTTCCTCCATCACTTTGTGTTTTATTCTGCCATCAGATTTATCGAGGTAACCGCTTTTTTCAGCACTTTCCCGCATTTTCTCCAGATCCACACGCTTCAATTCATGCGCGGAAAGTTGCATAACACCATTGCGTTGCTCGAGTCTGCCGGTAGCAAGCAGCATCTCATCCTGTTGGATTTGATCTCCATAATCTGCGAAAACTTTTGGGAAAACAGAAACCTCAATCACTCCAGTCGGATCTTCTAGCATCAGGAATCCCATCGTTTGCCCAGACTTCTTGGTAATCATTTTGCGGAAGCTGGTAACGATGCCACCAACTGTGCGAGTTTTGCCGGTGTCTTTTTTGTCTAGTTTGCTGACGAGATGCGCTTTCTTGGAAAGATAACTCTGCAGCCCAGCAAGTGGATGCGCGGAAACATACATGCCGAGTAATTCCTTTTCCCATTTCAATCTTTGGCTGCGTGAAGCTGGCTGCACTTTTTCGAGTTGGAATTCGAGCGGTGGTGAAGCATGCACTTCGCCGAATAAGCTTCCCTGTAGGCTATCTGTTTGATTCTTGGCAGCCTTGGCAAAGTCTGAGAGTGAGGAGGCGCTAGCTGCAATCGCAGCTCTCTCGCCCAAATCATCCATCGCGCCAGAGAAAGCCAGCGCCTCCAAAGTGCGCTTATTGATTACACTAGGCTCTACGCGTGAAGCGAAATCAGCTAAGTCTTTGAATTTCCCACCTTCCTTCCGCGCCTCGAGAATCGCGTGAATCGGGCCTTCACCGATTCCCTTGATAGCATTCAGCCCGAAACGAATCTCCCCTTCATTTACTACAGTGAAATTCGCAAGTGATTCATTCACACTCGGAGAAAGCACTTTGATCCCCATGCGGTTCGCTTCTTCGATATCGATTGCGAGGCGATCGAGATTCCCATGATCCGCAGTAAGTAATGCTGCGAGGAATTCACTCTTGTAGCGCGCTTTGAGGAAGCCTGTTTGATAAGCAATATACGCATAGCAAGCAGCATGCGATTTATTGAATCCATAGCCAGCGAAAGGCTCGATGATGGAGAAAAGTTTTTCGGCTTCTGATTTGGAATGGTTTTTAGCTACCGCGCCTTCGATAAATCTCACCCGCTGCTCTTCCAGCAGAGTTGGAATTTTCTTCGCGACTGCCTTAATCATCATATATCCCTGGCCAAGTGAGAAGCCTGCGAATTGCTGCGCAATCTGCTGCACCTGCTCCTGATACACCGCAATTCCGTAAGTTTCGCGCAAATGCTCTTCCATCACCGGATGTGGATACTTCACTTTGCTGGGATCTTTTTTCCCACGAATGTAAGCGGGAATATTATCCATCGGCCCAGGGCGGAAAAGCGCCACCATCGCAATCAAATCTTCAAACTCCGTGGGTTTCAAATCCTTCAGATACCTTCTCATACCACTCGACTCAAACTGGAAAACTCCCTTGGTTTCCGCATTTTGGAAAAGTTTGAAAGTAGCAGCATCATCCATCGGAATCGCATTGATATCAACTTCCTCACCTTTTGTGCGCTTAATAATGTTTAAACACTTTTGAATAATCGTAAGATTGCGCAGACCTAGGAAATCCATCTTCAGCAAACCGATATCTTCGATTGGATGCATCGAATACTGCGTGATAATTTCTTCACTCGTGCCAGGCGCAGTCTGCAGCGGTGTATAGGTTGGGAGCGCTTTATCCGCAATCACCACCGCGCAAGCATGCACTCCGACTTGGCGGATTACGCCTTCAAGCTTCTTACCAATCTCCCAAACTTTTTTGAAAGGCTCTTTACGAATTTCCTCCCGCAGTTGTGGCTCCGCTTCCATCGCTTCATCGAGCGTGATACCAGGATGCGCTGGAATCAGCTTCGTGAAATTATTCATCTCGGCAAAAGGCACACCAAACACTCTTCCTGCATCTTTCACCGCAGCTTTCGCTGCCAAAGTGCCGAAAGTAATAATGCGCGCTACGTGATCTCTCCCGTATTTTTGCGCCACATACTCAAGCACTTCTTCTCGGCGATGATCCGCGAAATCGATATCAATATCAGGCATCGAGACTCTTTCAGGATTCAGAAACCTCTCGAAGAGTAATCCGTATTTGAGTGGATTGAGATTGGTGATACCGAGACAGTAGGAGATGATACTCCCCGCTGCGCTGCCTCTTCCTGGCCCTACTTCGATTCCTGCTTCCTTCGCATACTTCACGAAATCCCACACGATGAGGAAGTAATTCGCGAAACCCATGGAATTAATCACACCCAACTCATACTCCAGGCGATTAATAATCTGCTTCTCCTCTTCCTCAGTTAATTTTTCTGCCTGCTGGCTGACAACTGTTTTTCCCACTCCATCCTCGCTGCCATCCACGCGTTTATATTTTTCTGGGATTGGAATCCCGAAGCGCTTATTCAGTCCATCCCAACATAACTCAGTGAAATAATCTTCCGCCTTTTTGCCAAAAGGTGTGGAATAACTCGGAATCAATCTCTTCCCGAGTGGAATCTCCACATTGCATCTTTCTGCTATTTTTAAGGTGTTTGTGATGGCTTCGGGTGTGTCTGCGAAAGCTGCCTGCATCTCCGCTGGGCTACGCAGGGAGAAATCTTCTCCCATCATACTCATGCGATTTTTATCCGCGATTTGCGAAGCAGTTTGCACACACAGCAAAACATCTTGCGCTTCCGCGTCTTCTTTCTTTACATAGTGGCAATCGTTGGTAGCGATAAGTGGGATTTTGAATTTCTTGGCTAATTCAATCACGCGCTTATTCGCAATCGCTTGCTCGGGAATACTCGGATGATGCTGCAACTCAAGGAAAAAATTTTCTTTACCAAAAATCTTCTGATAGCGCGCAACACTTGCTTCCGCTTCTTCGTAATTTTCTGAGAGAAGATGCTGCGGGATTTCCCCTTGGAGGCAAGCGCTAGAGCAAATCAACCCTTCACTGTATTTCTCGAGTAATTCGAAATCCACGCGGGGTTTGTAGTAGTAACCCTCTAGATTCGCTTTAGTGACTAATTCCATCAGGTTTTGATAACCCTTCAGATTCTCAGCGAGTAAGAGTAAATGCCAAGGTTTCGTATCTACTCCAGGCCGTTTTTGGAATCTCCCATACCGCGCTACATAAGTTTCTACACCGAGGATTGGTTTGGTTCCCGCGCTTTGCGCGCGTTGATAAAAATCCACCAAACCATAAGCGCCTCCGTGGTCTGTAATCGCCAGCGCTGGCATTCCCATCTCCTTCGCGGCTGCGAGATAATCCGCAGGTTTTCCCAACCCATCCAGGAGAGAATAATGTGTGTGAACGTGAAGATGCACGAAACTCATAACTCGTGAATTTTAGCATGCCAAAAAGGGCAAATACTTTATTCAAACCCTACTGTCATTCCCGCGAAAGCGGGAATCCAAAACTATAAAAAGTTCTTTTTTACCAAAACTAAATTACTACATTAAGTGCGCATTTACGCACTAACTGTAACATTCTTGCTTGCGAAAAAATACCGCCTTTTCAGGATTTTCTTACTAGTTTAAGCCTAATACTCAGAGATAATTCTTATCTTCCCACGCTGCTTAAGTTTTGGGAAGCATTTTCGATATTCTGCACGAATTCTCCTACCTCCTGAAACCACTCACCGACTATTGGGAGATTGCCTAATACTTTCACGAGAATCCAAACTGCAATCGCCAAAACTACAGTAGCGCCAATTACAAAACCTAATCCTCGGAAAATCCCCGCGAGAAGATTTGCCCAAATAATTCTCCAAGGACTACGCATATAAGCTACGAATTCTTCGAAGCCAGCGTTACCCAAATCACGAGTAATTTTGCTAGGAGTATCTTCTTTACGAATTTTGGTTTGCTCAAACATCTGAATTATTTTAACTCTTTTTGGAGAATTTCCCACTCGCGCTTCACTGCCCTCCGCAGCTTCTCCTCAAAATGCTGCCGAGAGAATTTTTTCGCTTGGCTGCGAATCAGCGCTGATTGGAATTTCTTTTCTGTAGTAAAAAACTGCGCTAATCCATCTTCTAGGCTTTCAGGAGTTTGCTGCGCAAAAAGAATTCCCGTTTGATTTGGGATAACAGTTTCCACCGCGCCGCCTCTGCCGAAAGCTAAAACTGGTTTACCAGCCGCCATCGCTTCCACTGGCGCAATCCCAAAATCATCTTCCCCAGGAAAGATAAAACCACGGCAATTCCTGAGTAATTCCACTACTTCTTCATTGCTTCTCCACCCGTGGAATTCGATAGTTTTACCTGAAATTCTTTCAAGATAATCGCGCTGTGGCCCATCACCCACGATTACAAGTCTCCGGCGCAACTTATTGAAAACTGAAATCGCTAAATCAATCCGCTTATACTGTGTGAGTTGAGAGACAATGAGAAAATAATTCTCATGGTGATTACTCAGGCGAATCTTCTCCACTTCTACAGGTGGGTAAATCACTTCGGAATCTCTGCGATAATATTTACGAATTCTCTCCGCAACCGTTTTGGAATTCGCGATAAAACGATTCACGCGCTTCGCGCTTAGTTGATTCCAGATGCGAATCTCTCTAAGCAAACTTCCGAGAAACCACTTCTTGATTCCAGTGATTTTATTCTCACGCAGATACTCATGCGAGTAATCCCAGAGAAATCGCGCTGGCGAGTGACAGTAGCAGATTTGCCTTGTTTTTAGAGGTGTGATGATTCCCTGCATCCAAGCGCTACTCGAAGTAATCACGATATCATACTCACTGAAATCCCACGCCTCTACTGCGCTGCGGATAAAAGGCAAGAGAAGTTTTGGATGTTTCCGCATAAAGCGTGGAAATTTTTGAAGCGAAGAAGTTTCGATCTTCAGTGGCGAGAATTCACTGCCAACTTTTTCTTCATCGTAAAGCAAAGTAAAAATCCGCGCCTGCGGATACATCTCGCTGATAACTTTCACTACTCTCTCGGCGCCACCCATACGAGTAAGGAATTCATGCGCGATTGCGATGCGAGGCTGGCTTTGCGAATTTCGATCTGACGGAGTCTTTCCCATTGGTTTTAATTTTAACCTGTTTCCTTTTGTAATTCCCACCTCATTGTCATTCCTGTTTCCTCTTTGTCATTCCTGCGAAAGCAGAAATCCAGAAAAAAATAGAGAATCCAAATGCTGGTCGGGGTTTGCAACCCCGACTTTTCGTTTTTAGAAACCACTGAATTAGCCAATAGTTAATTTTTTCTAAACAGCTAAGGATAAGAAAGAAATTCCTGATTAAATATTCATTATTCAGTATTAAATATAAAATTCCTAACTGCTTTATTCCATATTCCATTATTCTCTCAAAAGCTTCTCAAACTCCCCCTCGCTAATCACCCTCACACCCAATTCCTCCGCCTTTTTAAGTTTGCTACCAGCGCTTTCTCCAGCCACGAGGAAATCCGTATTAGCGGAAATCGTGGAAGCAACTTTGCCTCCATATTTTTTAATCATGTCTTTGATACCTTGGCGAGAATATTTTTCCAAAGTGCCAGTCACTACGAATATTTTTCCACCTAGTTTTTGCACTGCAACTTCTTCAGGAAGAAGCTGAATCCCCACGTTTTCCAGCCTTTTCAGCAAATCTTGATTCGCTTTAGAGTGAAACCATTCCACCAAACTCTCCGCCACTTTTTCTCCAATTCCCTCTATCTCACTCCACTGCGCTTCCGTTTTCGCTTTCGCAAATTCGAGAAATTCTGAAAGCGTGAAATGCTGGCCGGCCGGCCGAAGCCCGAAGGGCGAAGGCTGGTGAGCTTGAAATTCTTTCGCGATATCACCCGCAGAAACTTCTCCAACGAAACGAATTCCTAATCCGAAAATCAAGCGCGCGAGTTTTACCTTTTTCGCTTTCTCGATTGCCTCAAGTAGATTCACTACGCGCTTCTCCTTGAAAAGTGGTAGCTGGTGTAAATCCCCCTCTGTGAGTGTAAAAATATCCGCAGCATCTTCGACGAGATTCGCTTCTAGTAAAGCTTCAATCACCTTCTCTCCCAACCCATCGATATCCAGCGCGGCTTTACTTACGAAGTGAATGAAATTTTCTTGGTGAATCGCAGCGCAGTTTGGATTACCACAGCGCAACGCAACTTCACCTTCCGTTTTGATAGCGAGAGAATTACAAATCGGGCAATGCGTGGGAAACTGAAACTTCTTGGAATGCTTTTCGCGCAATTCAGTAATCACGGAAACCACTTCTGGAATGATATCTCCGGCTTTCTGGATAATCACGGTATCACCTACTCTCACATCTTTGCGCGCGATTTCATCCGCGTTGTGAAGTGTAGCGCGAGAAACAATGCTGCCTGCCACCGCTACCGGCCGCAGATGCGCAACGGGAGTCAGCACTCCAGTCCGACCGACTTGAATTTCAATCGCCTCCACCACGGTGGAAACTTGCAGCGCTGGAAATTTGTAAGCAATCATTCCGCGCGGAGATTTCGCTGTGTTACCCATCCGAGTTTGCTGCGAGAAATCATTTACTTTTACTACTACTCCATCGATATCGAAAGGTAACTCCTCGCGCTGTTTTTCCCAAGTTTTATAGAGTTTTTCTGCTTCGGGAAGATTCGTAACTAGCTTGTGATAAGTGGAAACTGGCAAACCTAAATCACTCATCAGCTGCAGTAATTCTTGCTGAGTTTTGGGTTGGGAAATTTTTGTCTCCTCGGCGCGAAATTCTCCCATCGCATAAAAAAACATTGCCAACTCACGGCTGGCTGCAATCTCTGGATTGAGTTGCCTCACACTTCCCGCCGCCGCATTCCGCGGATTCGCGAAGAGTTGGATTTCTTTTTTCTCAACAGATTTCAATTCCTCATTTTGCTTTTTGAGATTCTGATTGAGTTTGAGGAAGGCGGATTTCGGCATAAAAACTTCGCCACTCACTTCGCAGGAAATCGCTTGATTTAAGCGTAATGGGATCGAAGGAATCGTGCGAATCGTATGGGTGATATCCTCCCCCATCACTCCATCTCCACGCGTTAGCGCTTTGGCAAATTCTCCTTTTTCATACCACAGCGCCACATTCAATCCATCGATTTTCAACTCACAAAAATACTCCACCTTCTCGCTTGGAATGAATTTCAGAATTCGCTCCTCCCACTCTTGCAACTCTATGAAAGTAAAAACATCTCCGAGACTCATTTTGCGGGATTTATGCGGAAGCTTCGGAAGTTTCCCACTCAGCGGAATCCCCACACGTTGCGTTGGTGAATCTGGTGTGATGAATTCTGGAAACTGTTTTTCCAAATCTTCTAACTCACGCTTGAGATTGTTCCGCGCCTCCTCCGAAACTGCTGGATTGTTACTCCCCGCGAAGTATTCTTGATTCCATTCTTTTAACCACTTTTTTAGCTTGGAAATGCGCTCTGAAGCTTGTCTTTTATCCATTTTTTTGGTAGAATGATACGAATTTTTTACTAAAACTGTAGGAATTCTAACAGCGGAAACATCTAACTGCTAACACTAAAGTTATGCAAAAAAACCAAAATAAAATCAGCTTCGCTGAAAATCGTTTGCTGCAAAAGCATGAAACTTTGGATAGCGCTGCACTGAAGCAAATCATGAAATCCAACGTGGATAGTATTCAGGCAGAAACCGGCAAGCAGAAGGAATTTCAAGATGCACAAGCTGCAGATAAAACCAAACCCGAAGCGGAGAAAACAGCTGAGAATACCGGAGAAGATACGCATGAGAAATCCCTCGAGGCAATGAAAAAACTCGAGATAGCTGGCGTGATCAAAATCACTCAATCACAGTTATCTGATCTAAAAGCAGAAGTAACTCGCACAAAAAACTTCGATAAGGATGAAGCACTAGAAACCAGCGAAATTAATGTAATCGCTGCGCGCATCGATAAACTAAAAAATGATCAGGTGAAAGATAATGAGCCTGAGCCAAAAGATGAAAAGAAAGATGAGAAAAAAGCTGAATCCCCTACTACTGAACCGAGTGAAACTCTCACAGCACTAGGATATGAAAAACCTAAAACCGAGCTACCAGAAAAGTTTGAATGGATGAATCCGGTAGAGGCTAAACCCCTCGAAGCAAACTATCTCAAAGGCGCTAAAAAAATCTGGGATTCTTCCCCCGAAGATCAAAAGGATTTTGCAGAGCAAATCAAAGGAATGGAAGGCCTAGGAGTCGAAATTGATAAGTCTGCCTTTGAAAACAAAATCATAGAACTCATCGCAACCTACTCTCAAAAAAATTTCCCGCCCGATTTATTCACTAATGTGGTGAAAAGTGCTGAACTTTGGAATAGCGATAAAATACCAAAATGGAAAAAGGCGATGGGACTTGGGGCAGCTATTGGCGTGAAAATATTCACACTCGGGATGGGCAAAGTAGCGCTGCTAAGTGCTGGAGAGCTTGGAGATAAAATGAAAGAGATAAAAAAAGAATTGAAAACTAAAACTGATGCCCTCCAGGCGCGCCTGAAAGATCCAAAGCTGCAAAAACTTCTAAAAAGTCAGAATGGTGCACTACCCACCTACCTCGCGAAGATTAATCCTGAGTTTGTAAAGAATGGAAAACTTCAACCTGCAATTCTCGATTATCTTCTCGTTGGAAACGACCTGATCAATGATGTGATTCTCATAGGAGTTGCAGAAAATTGGGAAAGAATGAAACCAAAATTTGGGCAACTAGAAGGATTCCTCGGTAAACCAATTGATGAAAAGGCTTCTCTGGAATCTCTCAAAGCGTTAGCAGGAGATCCTAATCAGTTGGTTGATTTCGAAGCAAAAACAAGAAAACTACTGGATGCTTTTGAATTGATTCAGGACTGCCAGTTTACCGGCACAATGGATAAGAAAAAGATGCTGGTTGCGCTCGAGATAAAAATCCCAGGAGAAAAGGTGAATACCGTAGAACTCGTTCAAACTCTCCCAGCTAAAGTAATTAAGCTCACTGAAAGCCTAGGAAAAGTAACTGCAATCACTAAAACCATAAACTCAACTCTCGAGAAGATCGGAGGGAAACTTCCAGGCTTGGGTTCTCTCACTGATTTACTCGGCAGCACCCCAGCTGAAAAAGAAGCAGCGATGCAAGAGATGATTAGTAATCCTGAAACTCTCGAAACAAAAATTTTGGAAGCCCTAAAAAAGAAATTTTCAAAAACAGAAATCATTCAGAATGCTAAAGATTTAGATACTTTAATTAAATCTTTAGATGATGATTTCAAAAATCTAGATAAGCAACTAGATAAAACTCTTACAAAGTTATTCACCAGCGGATTAACGCTCACAATCAAAGGCAAAAAGGGAAAGAAAGATGAAGAGGTGCCGATTAATTTTGATAAGGAGAAATTTGCATCCGTGCTTCCTTTAATAAAAGCGCAGCTACTCCCGATTCTCTCAGAAGCAGTTGCAAAACAAACTAATCCCCCACTCCCGCTTCTCGAAAATGGTGAAATCAAGATTGATAACCTAGAAAATCTTGCAAAAGATCCAGAATTAAAACTTGTGCTTGATTTCTTTAGCAAGAATAAAACCGAGGAAGAGATGAAAGCGAAACTGAAGGAAGATCCAAAAACTGCTGAGGCAGTTTCCAAATTCTTTGGAAGTGTATTCGATACGATTACGAAATCCGAGAATCCTGAAATCATGAAAGTGTGTGATGAGGTTGCAAAAGTTGCACCTCCAGATTTGGTAGAAAAACTTAGCGGAGGAGTGTTAGATCAAATCCTCAGTGATTTCCAGAAAGCTATTAGCAAAGGCAGTATCGGAGAAATGCTCTCGGCACTCTTCGGTTTGTTTGGGAAATTGACGAGTAAATTCAATATGTTTTGGGAATGGGGGAAGAAGCAAGCAAGCCCAATGATAGGCAAAGCTGCTGAAGCACTTGAGAAAACTAAAAATCCTGATGCGATTGATTTTGCAAAAAAAATGCGAGAATGGGTAGCACCTGAGCAGCCCGAAACTGCAGCAGAAGTAGCAGATAAAAAAGTCAGGGGAAACCTCGAAAAATTTGGATTTACTTCAGAGGAAATTGATACCCTCAAAGATCAACCAATTACAATGGGAGAATTGATGACTGATCTTTCTAAATACAAAAAACTAGGTGAGAGCAAAGGAATAAAACTTGCAGAGCTAAGAAAAGATTTACAAGAAAAATATAATTACGATAATAAAACAGAAAGTGCTGAGAATGCTTGGGGCTATTTAATAAAGAAAGAAACCCCGTCAGCTCAGCCTGCCGAAGCTCCTGCAGCAACTCCAGCAGCGGCACCGGCAGCTCCTGTTGCAACTGAAGTTAAAAAATAAACATGCTAAACCAACCCTCTATCTCGTTTGCAGCTAACCGCCTCGTGTGGAATGTGGAATCCAAACCTAATTTGGAGTCACAAAAACCAAAAGAGGAAAAGAAACCGCTTACTCCAGAGAAGTTGGCAAAACTAAAAAGAGATGGTGAGAAGCTGACGAATCTACCTGCTGAGAATCCAAAAGAGTTACAGCAAGCAGAAAAAGCTTTGGATCAAGCCTATTCTGTAAAAGAAATCCCTGCGGAGCTGCAAAAACTCAACCGTCAGCAAATCCGGAATCTCGAGAGAAAAAACCCAGAGATGTTATTTAAAACTTGTTTCTCGAAAGTCGGAGAAGGAGAAAAACTCACTCCGATTGAAAACTCAAATGAGTTGAAAGCTGGAGATAAAGTTAGATTCTCAGTAGAAGATGCTGCTGGAAAAAACAACAATCTCGAGATGGGTGCTGGACTGCGCACTCTGCCAAGTAAATTCAAAGTTGTGCAGATTGGCAATGAGAAGTTTTACCGTGTTTATGATGGTGGTCCTTTCGTAGATACGCAAGGAGAATACCGCGCAGTGAGAACTCACACAAAAGAAACCATCGTGCTAACCGATGAAGCGGTGCCAGCAGAAATCAAGAAGCAACTTGAAAACCGCACTGGTGATTATGCAAGGAGAGATGTGAATTCAACGCTGGATACTTGGTTGGCTGGCAGAGAACTTACACCGGAGCTGATTGATCAATTTAATAAGGAAATGGAGGGCAATAAAGAACTTACTCCAGAGATGCAGAAAGTCTTGAAAGATCAAAGTGAATCGCTAAAAAAATTCGCTGAGATTTGGAAAGGATTCAATATAGTAAATTACAAAGAGCAGATTGCTAATATCGAAAGTCGCAGTAGTGGTGAATACACCGCTGATAACCATGGTGTAGGAGCTAAAGATCCATGGAATAAACGCGCGATTGGCCGCTACCAATTCACGATAGGCACACTCAAAGATTACGGCGTATCAATCAGCAACGAAGCAGATATCGCAGAATTCAAGCGTAATCCAGAACTTCAAGAGAAGATTATGGATCAGTTTACAAAAGAGCATATCGAAACTATTCGCAGCAATCCAAGAGTGGTTGACCAAATCGCTAGTGGTAAGCATTCAATCGAGCAAGTTCTCGGCGCTATGCATCTCGGCGGTTCAGGCGCGCTAAGAAAAGTCGAAGCTGGCAATCTCTCTGGCACAGATTATTTCGGCACTTCTTATACACAATACATGAATCGCTTAGAAAAACCAAAGACAGCTGTAGCTTAAATAAATTCTTTCTAATAAAAAAATCAAAATGGATACAAACACCAACCCAGCTACGAATAACTTCACTCCCCTGCCAGAGGAAACCAAGGGAATTCCTCTCGCTAATACTGGAGTGAAACACATCGTAATTACGAAGGAAGATATCGAAAAATTCGGAATTCCTGAGGATTTTTTACGAAGCAAACCTGCTTTGATTGAGATGATTCTCCAGACTGAAAGCATGAAGGAAGATGAGAAACGCTATTGGTTTCAGCTGCTTCCTATCATGAGTGATGAGCAAATCCAGAAGCTAGAAGGCATTCTCCAGAATGAAAAAGATCAACTCGCGGCGCTGGATGCGAAGTATGCGAATGAGATTAGTAATCTCAATGATAAGCATCTCAACCAATGGAAAGCAGAAGAAGCTACGAAAAAACGCAAAGAAATCGAAGCTAAAGAAGCTGCTACTGAATCAGGAGAAAAATCTAAGGAAGCGGATATCCTCAATCAAATCAATGAAATCTAATCATTATGCTGATATATAAAAACCAATTCCGCCAATTCCAAACTGATGCGCTCAAGCCTCACCGCCTCGTGTGGGAAGACAACAAAAACCAAGGAGGCGAAAGTCAAAATGCTGAGAAAAATTTTAAGTTAATCACAGATTTCAAGAGTAAAGATTGGGAGAAGAAAAATCTCACAGATTACCAAAACCATATCAAAAAAGCTTTGGAACTAGGATTAATCAAGGATACTGAGGCGAGTGTGTTTTTAGAAAATGCGCGAAATTATTTC
Source organism: Candidatus Altimarinota bacterium (assembly GCA_028690585.1). GTDB lineage: Bacteria > Patescibacteriota > Gracilibacteria > JAHISY01 > JAHISY01 > JAQVAZ01. The sequence continues at coordinate 7,867 of JAQVAZ010000013.1, read as the reverse complement.
ACAAATAGAGATGCTGATGAATCTGTAAAAAATCGCCAGAAACCAACTCTTGATAAGCTCGCAAAACTTGCAGAGGAAAAAAAAGATGTAAAGATTGCAAAGAGAGCGAAAGCAGAATTAGATAAAGGAAAAGAAGGCTATATCCAAAATCTGCGCCAGCTGCGTGAATTCGTGAGAAGCGAAATCGAAAGCCTCGGTGTGGAATTCACGGATAAAGATGAAGAACTTTTTAAAGCATTCCGTAAATTTGAGGAAGGAATCGTGAAATCAGTTATCGACACTCTCGATGATAGGCAACACCGCCAAATCCTAGATGAGGTAGAGTCGGAGAAAAAACGCGCAGAAATCTGTTGGCAAAAGATGCGCAATATTTTTGCTTCACAGGAAAGGCGCGATTTCCTAGATTTTTTAGTGCAAAAAAACATTCCTGCTCAAACAAAATTGAATATCAAAACCCTCATGGCAATCGGTGAGGGAATGGAAAACTACTGGGATAAATTCGATTCCTTTATCGGAATTACAGATCCGCTGGTGCTTTATCAACTAGAAGATGCGCTGGATGCAGTGGATGGACTTTATAGCAGCTGGGAAGTTACAGGAGATGAGGATGTAAAAATCCTGAAGCGCCGCCTAGGCGAGTTAGATAAAGGATTAAGTAATTTAGCTTTTGAACTTACTGAAGCTAGCCCAAGTGAGCTGCATCAAAAATTGAAAGGTAGTTTCATCAATCGCCAAAGCGATATCAAGCAACTCGAGAAATTGCTAGAAGGTGCAGCTAGCCCAGCTGATCGCCGCCTCGTGAAAGCTTTTTTAGATGGTCAGGAGTCTGCGTTGCAAAAACAAAAATCTGCTTTTGAAGCGCAAACTTCCCTCGACAAAACAGCTGATGCAGCTGTAAGTGAACCACCTAAACTAGATCCTAAAGAAGCAGAAGCAAAAACTCTCGAAAACGCAAAGCTTAATGAGATTCTCAAATCTAAAGGCCCGCACGATCATCATGGTCACAGCACGATTGGCAGCACTCTCAAAACTCTCGATAAGATTTTTACTGCCAACGGCCATATCACTTGGTATAGTGTTTATGATATCGAGCATGCTTTCAAAATGATTGGGGAAGCCTGGAGAAAGCATGGTGATGCAATCAGCGATACGAAAGCTGGACCACTGGCAGAAAAGACGATGTTTTGGAGAGAGGCAATCGAAAAAAGAATTCTGCATGCACATCTAGCGCATGAGCAAGGTAATGCTGAAGAGCATAAAAAAACTTATAAAAATGTAGATGCTGACCACCTCATTAGCGAATTAGCTGAGCGACCGACTCCAGATATCCGCCGCGCAATTTTGGAAGTTTTGGCAGAGAGGGGTTTACTGATGATGTGTAACCGTAAACTCGTGGATACGGTTTGCCCTGGTAGATTCAGTGACGCTGATTGGGCTAGCGCAGAAAAAAAGTCAGATTTCACGATGATGCGTGAAGCCTTCAAAAGAGGTGCTGATGTTTTCATCGGAGAAACTAATTATGGTGCTGGCTTACTAGATAAACAAGCTGCTGGTGTGATGAGTAATGAAGAATCTGGTAAGAAACTGCTTTCAGCTAGTAACGCAATTAGCCCCGAAGGTGAAATTGCGATGTTTAGTGCGCAAATCAAGAAAGCTAGAATGGAAGGTGAAGGTAAGTTGTTTGGTCAAATCCAAACCAGTCTTGGCATGGGAAATGCCCACTCCAATAATGGCAGCTCCGCCAATATAACGATTCGCATTGATGGGCACGATAAGGAAATCACTCGTGGTGCCGATCTAGGCTTGTATGGATTACTTTTCACGGAAGGTTTCGTGAGAGGAGAAATCAGTCGCGAAGCGATCTATCGCTGGGGTCCAGAAAATGAAGGAGGCATGATGGCTTTCGCGCCAATTCAAGATTTCTTAGCTAGAAAAGCTCAAACCGATGCAGAGACTGGTAAGAATGTTTGTGAATTTGAATACTGGGGCTGGATTGATGAATCAAAAGGAACTATCACCAAACTTGGTTCAACGGAGATTCCAAAATTCTTCAATACTCGCAATGCAAAAGCAAAAATCAAAGATGGAAAAGGCGGCACATATGAAAAAATCATCCATATTGCAAGTGATGATTCTACTTACAAGCGCCACAGCAGCCGCAGAAGCAATATCAAAGAAGCGCGCAATATCAAGCATGGAGTTGGCGATAAAATGTCGAGTTACCTCGTGAAAAACGCTACTTCCGCGATGTTTAATAACGCAACTTCTATCAAGCCAATGGATGGCACGATGCTTGGTGAAACTTTCGAAATTGCTTCGCTAATCAAATCGGCAGCAGAAGATATGCAGGATGGTTACGAGATGATGCAAAAAGGTGAAAGATATTATGATAAAAATACTGGTAAAGAGATTGAGGGCTATAACCCACAAACTAGCCTAGATAGTGAAGGTAAATCAATTCCAGCAACACAAGTGGGTAGATACGGTGAAGATCGCTTCAAGCGTGGTGAAGGCAATCTCTATACGATGCTGCATAATCTTCGAATCAACACTCAGGATCGCTCTTTTTTTCAAAGCACTAATAATCAGTTTGGTCTTTGGGATGGAGTTGCTGATGATGGCACTCAATTCAAGCCTTCCAGTAACAACCTCGAGACTTTTATGTCAAAAACTGTTGCGAAACTATCTGGATCAAATCGCGTGATGCGAGAAATGAAACTCTATAAAGATGGGCCGATTCCGACTCAAGATGAGATTAAAGCTGCTCAGCGCGCTAGAAATAAAGGGGCTGAAGATTACGGAATGGCTGCCTAGCTTCCGATATATTTCTCTATCTGCGCTTCCAACTCTGTGATTCGCGTAGCAACTAAAGCTTGTTTTTCTACTGCTACCAGCGGAGTTAATTCATGTAAAGCAAAAAGATAAACTGGCTGATTCATCTCCTCTACTAGCTTGGAGAAAACTGGGTTAAGCGCTAATTCATTGAGTAACTCAGAAGTGAGAGTGGCTACAGTTGGCTGAATCGCACGAGAAGCAAGTTGCTTCGCCTTGAGTAATGCGAAGATATTTTGTAACTCTGCGGGTGGCTGATAATTGCTTTTTGCGAGTAATTCAAACTCTGGAATACCACGCAGCAAACTTGGTTGGATGAAATAGTAGTTGAGAATCTGAGCTACAGAATTAGCGCGGTTGAGATTCGCAATCAGCGCAGGCAACTTCGGATTCTCTGCGTAATTTTTCTCTAACAAAGTAATTAAAGTATTAATCTGATTTGCAGTTTTGGTCACTCCAAACTCTTTGAGAATCCCCGCTAAATCTTCCTCTATACCTGCTTCGATTTGCTTCGCAATCCAAGTATCGCCTTTTTGCGCAGCGGATAACGCATCGAAGAAATGAATCTGCACGAAATCCGTAGCAGTCAAAACCTTGCTGAAAGCTGGAGGAGTGAAGGCTATCGCATCTTCAGAATTATCATCGGTAGTAGCAGCAACAAAAACTTTATCATCGGAGAAAACTGCAGTTTGCCCAGCGACTAAAGCTACCGTTTCATTGGTTGTGCTAGTTGGGCTAGAAGAAGTAACTGCTACGCTGGATTCACTAGTAGCCACTTCTACTTTGCCAGTTTTCTTATCAAGACTAACTGAAAATTTAGCTTTCTTCGCTGCTACATTGCCTGAGGGAGTAGCAATCTCAAAAGCAGGAGAAGTTTTTTCGCGATTTACTACTGTATCTACTGAGCCAGAAAGTAACGCAACTCTGACTGCGCTTTTTTCATTCTGTAAATTATCTAATTCAAAACTTGTAATCGCTACTTCAGTCTCGGGAGTGAGGCGCATCTTACTAGCATCCCAGAAACGCAAGGAAGCGACAGAATCTTTACTTACACGAATCGTATCACCCAACTTCACCGCTACTTCTCCCGTAATTTCTCGAAAAAATTCTCCACCAGCTGGAAGAATCCTTACCACCCCAGATTCCGCAGAAACCCACGCAACTTTTGTTTCTGCCGCAGAATCTCGATAGAGAGAAACTGTGAGTGAGATTCCTCCCACTACTAGCAGTAAAAGCAAAGAAGCCACCGTTTTCTTGAAGGTGGCAAAAGTAAACAAACTAGGCAAACGCAAGCTGCGAGGTTGCATGCGTTTCTCAAAACGCGCATCTTCTTTTTGCGCTTTTATCTGATTTAATAGTCTTTTTTTGATATTGGCACGCGTGGTGGAATCGATACTCACTGAAGCGCGCAACTGCAAAGCTACCAACTCTTCGAAGTTTTTTTGTGCAGTGGGAGTTGGCTTAGTAGTTTTCTTCGTGAAGAAAGTAAACCGACTAAACATCTTGCATAGTTTTGAACGCAAGAATCGCTTTAGCGTTACGGGAAATCTCCCCACGCGTTTCAAGTAATTTCTTGAGGCGGGCCAGCGCGCGATGCTGAATCACACGCAAAGCTCCGAGATTCTTATCGAGAATCTCTGAAATTTCTTCATTGGTAAGCCCATTTACAAATTTGAGGATAATCACCTGCTGCTGGAGACTCGGCAACTGACGGATGTAATAAGCTAAATCAATGGTATCAAAATTACGCTGCGTAGTTTTATTCGGATCGATATCTGAGCTTTCATTGGGTAAATCCTCGGATAATTCCACATTATCGGTTTTGGCTTTCGCGCGGTAATAATCCACCACCGCATTATGCGCAATCCGATACAGCCACGAAGTAAAAGAATTTCCCGCTTGCTTGTGATAACTTTTGCGCTTCTCCCAAGCTTTGAGGAAAACATTTTCGGTGAGATCTTCTGCTTCGGATTTGCTAACGCGATAATAAATGTAGCGGTAAATCGAAACTACCAATCGATCATAAACTTCACCAAAAGCTTCAGCATTTCCAAGTTGAGCTTGCCTTACAAGCTTTTCGATTTCTCGCGCTGCTTTTTGCTCCATAGCCATCTTGGAGATTAGTTTAGCGTAAAGCGATGTTGAAGCAAATTTTTGTTCAACATTTTGAAATGTAGTTAGCAGCTGCAAGAGCCAACAGCTTCCCTTCGGAAAACTCGGACCAGCAGAAAAGAAACATAAGTAGGGAATTACTATAGCAATTCCCTACAATCAATCAACACTCATAGACCTCTGCAGGTTCAAGTTTGTAACTTGAACCACGCATTTTTAAACTGCAGACATATGCCATCTCAGCGAGTTTCCAAAGAATACAATTCCGCTACCTATTTCCTCACGCTGACTGTGCAGCATTGGTATTATATTTTTGATAGACACAACCGTTTCCAGATTCTCGCTGATTCACTCACCTACTGTCAGAAGAATAAGCAACTAAAAATCTACGCTTATGTTTTTATGCTGAATCATCTCCATCTCATTATTTCATCACCAGATGTGATTGGATTCATACGTGATTTCAAAAAATTTACCTCCAAAGAAATTCAGAAAAGTATCGCTGCTTTTGAGCCAAATGTTTTGAAATTATTTGAGGATTCCGAAGGCGGTTATGATTTTTGGCAACCAAGCAATATGCCAAAGCTAATTGAGTCGGAAGATTTTCTTCAACGGAAAACTGAATATATTCATCACAATCCTGTGAGAAAACAATATGTGAAAAATCCAGAAGATTGGGTTTGGTCTTCGGCTAATCCTGATAGCCAGATAAAAATTGATCTGATTCTGGATTAAAAATATGCGATTGATTTAGGAAACCGCGCGGTGTTTAGGAAACACATGGTTCAAGTTACAAACTTGAACCTGCGAGAGATAAACACTTTGAGCCGCTTGACTTTGTAGCTACAATTGAATAAAATGTAGCCACATAAAAAAATGAATCAATCTCAAAAAGTCCTCGCAAAATTTCTGAGAAATCCAACTAGTCTGCGTTACTCGGAAGTCCATAAAATTCTTATTGAATTCGGCTTCCAACACAAAAGAATTAGCGGAAGTCACAACATCTACCAAAACATTACTCTCCCAGCTGATATCTCAATCCCAATCCATAACAACGATTGTAAAGATGTTTATAAAAAAGAGGTTGCAAAAATCATTAAAAAAATAATCAAAACTAGATAACGAACACCACACTTTACCTACCTTACTTAACCCCACGAAAATGTCTAAGAAAACCACTCACACTATCACATTCGGAGGAGAAAAATATACCTACTCTCTCACAAGCAATAGCGATAAAACTACAAGATTGATTTGTAGAGATGCGCGCTTAGATCAAAATTTCGCTAACGAAGACCTGACCGAAACAATTCAATTATTGCCAAAATATATCAAAAATGCGCGCGAATTTGTGTCTAAACATAACCTTATGATTCGCTTCCGAGTTACTCCTGAAGAAAAAATTAAAATTGCTAAAAAAGCGAAGAAAGCTGGATTCGCTGATGTTTCAAAATTTATCCGCGCCTGCGCGCTTACTTAATTATAAATCCAAAAATTGCTTATATTTTTCCTGAGAGATTCTTTTGAGAGGCATATACAACTATTCTAAAAACAAACAGTCGGGGTTACAAGCCGAAGGCTTCCCTTTGGGAAACCCCGACCAGCGTGAGTTTAAGAAACACATGGTTCAAGTTACAAACTTGAACCTGCGAGAAGAAATTTATAGCCATCAGCTGATAGATTTTTGTTTTTCAAAATCTCTTTCACTAGAACAGTTTATAAACCAAAACCAACAGAGGTTTGAAATTAAATTTCTACCTAAAAATTGTTGCGACCGAACGAATCTGCTGTGATTTAGCGTTATAAGTGGTGATTTCCCACTTGACGCTTGTGCCGCTGGCGAGAGCCGAGAGGTTTGCCGTGCCCTTGAGTATTTTGTAGTTAGAATCGAACTGGCAGACCTCGGCTAAGGTGATATATGCGCTCCAGCTACTTCCGTTATCACGACTGGCGCGAACTTTGATATCTGTATTTAAAGTGACACTGTCCACAGCCTTGTGCAACAAATAAAAATCAGCATAAGTTGGTGCGGCTCCAGCGGTGATGGCTGTTGGGATGAGTGTTATGTTGGTGGAGGCGGATCTCTCAATCATCTCAATTTCACTGAAGGCTGCTGAGCCTGTCCCAATTCCCAATCCACCAGCTCCAGCAGCAGAGTTCACAACAATTTTCCAGTATTGATGTGCACCATAAGAAATAAAATCCAAGGTATTGGAGCCCGCAGATGTAGCAAATGTTCCAGCTGATGAATATGCTGATCCATCATCACTATACATAACTGTGCCATTAGTCATGTAATCTTGGGTCGGCATTGTGATATTGATACGGCGAATATTCTTCCCATTACCTGCGCCAAAGTTCTGCCCAATATAGGTAGAACCAAGGGCAAGGTAACCGCTATTAATACCTCCATTTGTGGAACCATTATTGTCAAATGAATTTGAAGGAGTAAGAGTCCAACCTGTTGCACCTCCATAAATTGTGTAAGAAGTGGAGGTGACATCCGTTCCGAAGGAACCATCGTTGGAGTATAGTTTACTTGTGTCGAAATATGTAGCGTTCGTCTTGGTCGCTAACTCATCCGTGGCAAAAAGCCATTCGTAGCCAGAAGGAATTGCGCCAGATGTTCGAGCAGCACTTATCGAAGCAAGTAGTGTGCTGAAAATGCTAAGATCATTTATTCCAGTCAACTGACTTCCATCTACTGCGGGGATTTTTGCGTTAGCATCAAGTTGGATTACATCGTTGGCAGCGGTGCCAACATTCTTGGTAGCAGCTGTGCCGAAAGTTCCGAGATAAGTAACTAAATCATTCCAGTCGGAAGCGAGAATAAGATCTCCACTAGCTTTGGTGCTATTCCACGCTGCGAAAGCGGAAGAAATAGAGATAGTAAAAACCACACCCAATGCAATGTAAAAAGCTT
>JAQVAZ010000012.1 GCA_028690585.1 Candidatus Altimarinota bacterium | reverse complement strand
CGAGAGTAGTTGAGCCAGGCCTCGATGCAGATTTGTTGCTGGTTTCGAAGCGTGGCCAAACAATCAGAATGGGTCTCAAATCAGTGCCGACTCGCGGTAGAAATACGCAAGGTGTGATTCTGATGCGTGTGAAGAATGATTCCGTAGCTTCGATTTCGCTTTTGAAGAAAACCCCAGAAGCTTTAGCAGAAGTAGTCGCAGAAGCTGGAGGTGAGGTTGCTACTACAGATTTGAAGGAAGTGAAGATGGATATCACTCCTGAGGAAGCAATGCTAAAGGCTGAGAAAGCTGCGGATGAAAAAGAATACAGCAAAACTGGTTTAGATAAGATGCTAAAAGCAGCTAAGGAAGATGGCAAAGCGCAAAGTAAAGCTGGTAAATCTGCAGGAGATAAAAAGAAAGATGATAAAAAAGGAAAAGCTGCACTAAAGAAAGCCAAGAAAAAGAAGTAGCTGCTAGCAAAATCTATAAGGATTAACCCTATTTTTATAGGGTTTTTTCTTTGTTTCTTTTGTTAGAATTACTTGACTATTTTGTCAAATACAATTAAAATGTAAGAGTGAGTGAAGCAGAAAGCGATCTCGATTCGACTCAACCTCAGGAAGCTGATGTCTCCAAACCAGAGAAAAGCTTTGAGGCAATCTTACTTGAAGAAGTGAGTTTGATTTTTGATACAACGGTGAAAACACTCATCGCCAAACAAGAGAGGGCTGAGATAATCCAACAGTTAAAAGATTCGCTCGGAGAAAAACCAGAAGTGCAAGAGTTACTCGCTAACCAAAAAGGAGATCTGGCTCAAGCTAAAGCTTTGGTGGCATATGCCAAAACAATTTCAGATGAAAAAATTCAAGCATTGACAGCGCAATACGAAAGCCAAAATGAAGCTTATCGAAAAACCAGAAACGCAGTGAGAATAAGTGTTGCAAGAGCTTTTACCTCTGTTGTTGATTTTGAAAAAATACCTTATCCAGAAATAAATGCTAAGCCACTAATCACAGAAGCTATTAATGCAATTTTAGTAGATTTGGAAACTACCGTTAGGCAAAAAGGAGAAATGCAACCAAAAAATTTCCAGTTTATGATTGAGATGGTAAAAAAGGGAGTAATGAGAGACATGAAAACTAAACTTGAAAACCTCAGATTAAAAAGACGAGAGGTTACTGATAGTTTGACGAACCTGAACAAAAGAGCTTTCGTGGAAGAAGTTATTAGGCATGATTTCGAAGCTGAGGTCGCTAGAGGAGATAAAAATAAAATCGCAGCTTTTATTATGCTGGATCTTGACCACTTCAAAAGAATTAACGATACCTATGGGCATCAGATTGGCGATAAGGTTTTGATTGAATTTGGAGAATTCCTAAAAAAACAATTCCGCTCTGTAGATTTCGTAGCACGATGGGGAGGAGAAGAGTTTGCTATTTACCTACCAAAAATAGCAGATAGAAATATTTTGACTAAAATTGTTAAAAGATTCCGCAAGGCCATGCAAGATTTCCAAGTAGATGGGATAAAAGTAACCTGCTCAGGCGGAGTGAGAGTATTTAAATACTCAGATAAACAATCCATATCAACAATCTCTAACGAAGCTGATAAAGCACTTTATACCGCAAAAGAAGGAGGTAGAAATCAAATGACTTTTTATTATACCCCTAGATCAACTATTGATAACGACGAGGAAGCTTTTGAAAGTTAAACTAAATTAAGCCTTTTTGCGTTAAACTCTCCTCACACATGGAGAGTAGTTTTCACATCGCGTTGATTTTGGATGGAAATCGGAGATGGGCAAAATCCCGCGGTTTACCACGCATGCTTGGCCACCGCCAAGGAATTGAAAACCTGAAGAAGCTACTTCCTCACTTCATCACAAAAGGAGTGAATGAAATCAGCGCTTACGCGCTTTCTACAGAGAATATCGCAGAGAGAGATGCTACCGAGATTCGCAATCTTTTCCGTGAAATCGAGAGATTAGGAAATGATTTGGAATTATTCCATAAGCATCAAATTCGTGTGAAGCTGCTCGGAGATTTGAAACCATTTCCCGCTTCTACAAAAAAAATCCTCGTAAAACTCGTGAAAGAAACTGCAAAACACCAAGCATTGCAGCTAAATCTTGCGCTAGGTTACGGAGGCAGAGATGAGATTCTCCGCGCAGCTGCGAAGCTGGCGAAAGCTGGGAAGCGCATCAATCCAGCGAATTTCGATAAAGCGCTGGATACTGCGGGTGGCCGCGATCCCGATTTACTGATTCGCACTGGTGGCAAGCAACGCTTGAGTAATTTCCTTCCCTACCAACTCGCTTATACGGAATTATATTTCACGGAAAAAATGTGGCCAGAATTTGATGAAAAAGAGTTAGTAAAAGCATTGGAGTGGTTTGCCACTCAGCAGCGTAACTTCGGAAAGTAACTTCATAAAAAACTCAATCTCCTATGAAAGCTTTTGATAATCTCCTCACAATTGCCAAGAAACTAAGAAGCCCCACTGGCTGCCCATGGGATCGGAAACAAACCATTGCTTCTATGAGTAAATGCATGGAAGAAGAAACCGATGAGATTCTGGAGGCGATTCAGAAAAAAGATTATCGGAATCTCGAAGAAGAAATCGGAGATGTGATGTTTAATCTTGTGATGCTTACGCAAATCGCGAGTGAAGAAAAACGCTTCACGATGAGTGGAGTTTTGCGAAGAGTTGAGAAAAAAATCAAAGCCCGCCACACTTGGGTTTTTGGCAAAGATGCAGCGAAAGTAAAAACTGCGGAAGATGCGCTGAAACTTTGGAAGGAAAACAAACTAAAGCTGAAGAATTAACCGCGGATTTTCTTGAGCAAGCGGATAAAATTAAAAGCAGTTTTGCGCAGGATTAATTCTGAAGAAGTTGGGTAATTCACAACTTCTCCTCCGAATTTTTTCTTGAAATCAGTTACTCCACTCCATGCGTGATTAGTGGAATCTTCCGGGGAAATTCCGAGAAAATCGTAGTAGTGAAACCCTCTCTCTTTCGCAGTTTGAATCGCTTTCCACTGCAAAGCATACGGCGCCATCACATTCCGAAACTCGTGATTGCTACTTCCGTAATAGTAAGTGGCGGTGTCTCCTGCAAAAGTGCAGATGCTTGCAGCGATAGCTTTGCCTTCGTATTCTGCGATGAAACAACTCGCGGTATCACCCAACTCGCTAATAAATTTCTCATAGTAAGAATCCGGATGCGAAGAGAATCCATCTCTCTCAGTAGTTTTCTTCAGCAACTCTGCGAATATTTTTGCATCGGAAGCCTCGTGAGATTCTCGAATCGTAACTCCATGCTTCTCAGCCACGCGGATATTGTATCGGCCTTTTGGTTTCATCTGCGCGAGTAACTCCTCTTCACTTTGCTGCAAATCGAGAATCAAGGTGGTTTGCGGAAAATGCGTAGTATGCGCAGATTGCAGCTCTTTTGCATTAATTTCCGAATCTCGCTGCCAATCAAAGCGAATAAAAACATGATTCTCCTTTTTTCCGATTTCTAATAATTTCTCGTAAATCGCTTTGCGAGAAGCAGAATCTACAGCAAGAATCCCACGCGGAAGATGTAACCAGCGAAATCCGAAAGGTAATCGCTTCGCAAAAACCAAAGCAAAACCGCTTAAAGCTTTCCCTTCTTTGATTCCTATTTTCCAGCTGCGAGAATTGAGAGAATTTTGGAGTTTCTCCCACTGAAGAGTTTGCTGAATCGGTAGAAAAATTTGCTGCGCTAAAAATTCTTCAATCAACTTAGAATCTGCGGAAGTAAGGATTTCAGCTTTCATTTAGGAGATTATACTTTATCTTTTGTCATTCCCGCGAAAGCGGGAATCCAGAAAGAAAAGTTGTATGCGAGTTTCTAGGTTTTGTTTTTCGAAGAATGTAGAGACACCCCGCCGAAGTGTCTCTCCCCTAGCTTTTAATTTTCCTTCAACAACTTATAAACTTTCTTGCCAGAAACATCTCCCAGCAGCGCGATTAATTCTGAGAGTGAAGCTGCGCGAATTTTTTCCACGCTACCAAACTTTTGGAATAGAAGCTTACGCGTTGCCTCCCCTACTCCCGGTAATTCATCTATAGAAGAAACAGTTTGCTGATTAGTTTGGATTTTTTCGCGGAGAGAATTCGCAAAGCGATGCGCTTCATCACGGATGCGTTTTACCAAATATAAAGCCTGAGAATCTCCTGGTAATAAAATTCTCTCAAACGCTAGCTTTTTTACAGTTAAATCTTTGATGCGAAAAATTTCTTCTTCGCGCTTCGCCAGGCCTACTACCGAAGTGGTTTTAGGAAAATTCACTTCTTTACTTACAACACTCAGCTGCCCTTTTCCTCCATCGAGAATCACTAAATCTGGCTTGGCGGCGAAAGAAGCATCTACCTTCTGAGTTTTCTTTTCCCGCATCATATAAACAAATTCCTCATAAATAAACTCAGGATTGCGTTTACACCACTCGCGAAAATTATCATCAAAGAATTTTGGAGCCTCACGGATTTCCTGAAAACCAATACGATTGTAATACTCCACCAACTCTTTTTTGCAGTTGAGATAAACCTTGGGAGGTTTTGCGATTTGCAAAGCTTTTTCAATCAAAGTTAATCCCAACTCTTTTCCACGAAATTTTTCATCCACCCAAACGCTATAAATTCCCCACACTTTTTCTTTTTTCCAAAAAATCATTTTCATTCGCGCAACGATTTCCCCTTTAATTTCCACGAGAAAATAATCCTTGATATCATCAATCAATTCACCTGTTTCATAATCACGAAATCTAACTTCATCAAGAGGTTTTTCATCCTTTTTGCCGCCTCTGCGAATTTTCGCATTCTTCGGAAGTTGTGGCGTGAGATAACGCATTCTCCTGCCTAATACTTCACTCAAAGCTTTATAATCATCTACTTCACCTTTCTTCAGGCTGCGAATTTTGAATTGGCGATAAGCAGAATTCACCGGCTCACCTTTCTCAAAAACCACCATGCTGCCTACCATTGCATCACCTGAGAAATGCGAAATATCGTAAGCCTCGATGCGCTTCAATTCACGAGAAATATTTAATTGCTTCGCTAATTCAGCAGCAGCGCCAACTGTTTTTTCTGTAGCATTCTCGTATTTCGCTTTAGATTGGATGGCATAAGCCGCAGCGTTTTTCTCAGCCAGTCGCAGGAAATTTTCTTTCATTCCCTTCTGTGGGAAAAGAATTTTCACCCTACCTCCACATTTTTCACACAACCACTTTTCGATTAATTCGCTTTCGGAAATTTCTGCTGGGAGTAGGATTTCTTTCGGGCAATCCGTTTCGATTTCGAAGTATTGAATTAAGAAACCGCTGAGAATCTCGGAGATTTCACTCTCTCCAGTTTTTACTGTGAAGTTTTTGGAATCAATGAGTTTTCCATTTCTGACTTTCAAAACTGCTAGATACGCTTTGCCGAAATCGATTTTGATTCCCACTACATCACGCGAAGCGAGATCCGGAGTGGAAGCCAGCTGAGAAACTCCAATGCTTTCGATGGATTGGATTTGATTGCGCAGCTGCGTCGCCAATTCAAATTTCTTTTCCTGCGCAGCTTGTATCATCTTGCTGTGTAAATCTTTCACGACTGCGGAAGTATCCCCGGCGAGGAAAGCGCAGAGTTGTTTTACCTGATTGGAATATTCTTCGCGCGAAACATTGCCCACACATGGCGCGGAGCAAAGCAGAATATCCTTGTAAATACAGGGAAATTTGATTGTTTTGTGGGTAACCACATTCTCACTATCCTTCGCTTCAATTTCTAAATTACACACACGAATCCGGAAAAGTTTTTGCGCAAGCTTCAGTGTATTCTGCAAAGCCTTGGAATCAGTTTTGGGTCCGAAATATTTATTGCCATCATTCTCCACTTTGCGCGAAGTCAGTAGCCTCGGGAAATCTTCACTCAGTGTAACTTTGAAATAGAGGAAATGTTTATCGTCCCGCAACAACACATTGAATTTTGGTTGGAATTCTCTAACCAAATTTGACTCGAGAGTCAGCGCCTCCACTTCACTACTCGTCTCAATCCACTTCAAATCGGTAGCTACTTCCACCATTCTCTCCGTCTTTGGAGATTTGTCGCTGCCTTTTTGAAAATAGTTTTTAACTCTATTCTTGAGATTCTTCGCTTTCCCAATGTAAATAATCTTCCCCTCCTTATCGAGGAATTGGTAAACCCCGGGAGAATCCGGGAGTTTGCGAAGGAGATTGGAGATAGCATTCACATAACCAATTTTAGCGTTAAAATGATTTGCGTGAAGCCACCCAAAAACATTTCCGAAGCGGTGTATGCCACCGTATGTTGGTTTGATGTTTTTGGCTTTGCTGGCAGCTGTGAGGAAATCCACCGCTATCTCTTCTTTCGTAAAGCCACGCTGCGTGAAGTGCAACAGGTTTTGGAAAAAGATAAACGCTACAGCAGCAGCTTCAATTTTTATTTTCTCAAAGGTAGCAATGCTTTAGTTTTACAGCGTTGCCAACAGCAATACCACGCAGGAAAACTCTGGAGAAAGGTTGTGGAAAAAAGCAGCATCTTCACGCGAATTCCTTTTGTGAAACTCATCGCAGTGGGAAATACGCTTGCGATGGGTTGGCCAGACAGTAGCAGTGATGTTGATTTACTAGTAGTAGCGGAAAGTAAAAGGCTTTTTACCACTCGGGCTTTGCTAACTTTATCTACACACTTCAAGCGAATGCGCCGACACGGAAATAAAATCGCAGGCAGATTTTGCCTCAGCTTTTTCCTTGCGGATACCGCGCTAAATTTGGAAAACTTGAAGATTGGTAAATTCGATCCCTATCTCGCTTTTTGGCTAGCAACGCTTACTCCCACTTGGGGAAACGGCATCGAGAAACTACTGAAGGCGAATCCTTGGGTAAAAGCATATTTTCCTAATTTCCAACGCGAAACTAAAAAAGCAAAGCATGAGAAAATTTGGCTGGAAAAAATCTTGGATGGAAAACTCGGAGATTGGCTAGAAGCGCTGCTAAAGAAACACCAACTCAAACGCGCAAACGCGAAGAAACAAGCGCATTATGCAGAGAAAACTAGCGTGGTGATTTCTCCTACGATTTTGAAATTTCACGAAAAAGATAGACGAAGAGAATATCTCGAAGCTTTCGAAAAAAAGCTCAACGGGAAGCTTGCAGCGAAGCGATAAAACTTTTCACTGAATCAAACTGGCTGGCATCGAATCGGAAAGCTAAAGCGCTATTTCCGAGTGGCAGGATATTGGTAGTGAAATTATCTTGGAGAAAGTAAAAAGAATTTTCTCCGAAAGAAGCTGGCTGTAAATCGAGATTCGCAGCCGAAGTTTGGAGTTGCGCGATTAATTCATCGTAAGTAAATCCAGCTGGCAGCTGCAACTCAAATACCGTGAGAAAAGGATTTCCATCACGCAAAATCTCCACCTTCGCAGTATCACCCGTAGAGGAAACATCGAGGAAGTGCGGGATTTCTGAGAAACTACCAAACTCTAAACCCGCTACGCTAAGCTGCTGCGAGAAGCTTTGAGAAAGTGAAACGAGAGAGTTGGAAGCCTGCTCCGAACCCTGAATCACATTACTCATCTGCGTAGAATCGTAAGCGATGCCACTATCTCCGAAGAAACCCTGCGAGTTTGCGTAAAAATAAGCAGCTACGATGAGGAGAATGAAACCGATTGCGTATAAAGCAAAACTTTTCACGCGTTTAGTTTACAACTGAATTAGAAGTAAATGTAAGCAGCGAAGTTATTAATACTTCGGAATAATTTCCTTAATCGCCTCAGAAGTTCTTTTGTAAATCTTACCTTCCACAAGTTTTTTCTTGTAAAAAGCTTCTTTGTGAATGAGTTTCTCAATCTCTTTATTGATACCAGCGATTAAGATTTTTTTATTATTCTTCTTTTTCAACACTTCGATGATTTCTCCTAGATAATCGATTCCATCGATATCAGCGTAAAACGAATGGCGCAACGAAAGAATGATGTAGTTGTTGTTTTTGATTTTCTGAGCAGCCTCCAGATGCGCTGGCATATTTATATATGTAAGCGCACCAGTGATTTTGTAAACGATGATATCAGAATCAATCACCGCCTTTTTGAGGAAATCATTCTTGAGTAAAGCTTCTGTCATTTTTCCATTCTTCCAGATAAGCACTTCTGTTTGACCGTAAGAAAGTTTGTTTACGAAAATCAGCAAAGCAATCACGGTGCCAGCTAAGATTCCCATCATCGGATCTTCTACTACTACAACAAAAGCCACAATCAGTGAAAGCACGAAAGCTATTCGCTCGTTTTCTACTAAATGAATAAAATGCTTTCTTTCTACCATCCCAATCGCTACCACTACCAAGATAGAAGCAACGATTACCATCGGGAGCAATTTGAAAAAACTCACCAGAAAAAGCGCAATCGCACCGACAAAAATAGCGTTAATCGCACCTGAAGCTTTGTGATTCGCACCACTTTTGATATTGAGAGCTGTGCGAGCGAGAGCGGCCGTCGCCGGGATTCCACCCATAAGTCCGGAACCAAGATTCGCAATCGATAAACCCAGCACTTCTTTCTTGCGATTAAATTTTGTGCCAGTCATCGTATCAGCGATTTGCCCAGAAAGCAGTGTTTCCAAGATGGAAATTACCGCAACAGCAATCGCGAGCACCCAGATATCTTTCACGAGAAAAATATTCCACTGAAGCTGAAGTAATGGATTTTCAAATAAGGTAGCGTGAAGAGAAGGATATTTATCTCCGATAGTGAGGATAGAAGGTGTATAACCGAGAGCTGGCAGAACCATCATCGCGGAAATACTGAGAAAAGCTACAATCGCTGCGCCTGGAATCTTAGGGAATTTCTTATTCCAGAAGAGAATAAAAAGTGTGCTGATTAGAAAAATACCAACAATCAACCAGTCGGTTTGGCTAATGTGCTGCAGCGTGATGAGAATATTTTTTACAAGGCTATCAGTTTTCTGCAGACCGGTAATTCCAAATATATTATCCAGCTGCCCAAGTGCAATATTGAAAGCTACTCCGAGCGTAAATCCATGCACAACTGAGCGAGGAATGAAAACAATGTATTTATCTAAATTAAAAATATAAGCAATTAAGATAAGCAAACCTGATAAAACAGCTACAGCTGGTAAAACCTCCGAACCATGCGCAAGCGCGTAAGTTATCAAAATTCCCGCGAGTGCTCCCGTCGGTCCGATGATATTGAAATTACTGCCACCAAAAATCGCACCAAGTAACCCAGCCCAAAAAGCGGTGATGATTCCCTGAGTTGGTGTTGCGCCTGAAGTGATAGCGAGTGCCAGAGCGAGAGGTATACTGACGATGCTTACTGTGATTCCAGATTTCCAGTTTTGAAGAAGTTTAGATTTTAGCGCGTGCATTATTATTTTTTTTAAATTATTAATTAAAATTTTTTCGGAAAGAGGCTAAGAGAAAACAACAACCTTTCTAGGATCCAAAAGGAAGTTTTTCGCTTAACCTTTATGAACTAGATTGCTTGCCAGCCGAAACCCACATAGTGAAGAGAAGGATGGTTGTGCCAGCCTGAAGTTGATGGGGTAAAGCTGGCTTGCCAGCCGTAGCCCATGGGGTTAAGGCTGGTGGGCGCCGAGGGATTCGAACCCCCGACCCTCTCGGTGTAAACGAGATGCTCTAGCCAACTGAGCTAGGCGCCCACAAAAAAAGCTTCGCTAGTTTACCGAAGGTTTGTGATAGAAACAACTAGATTGTAGTCGTTTCTCCTGTATGCAAAACCTGCGCTTCGAGATGCAACTCATTTTGAATCTTCTCTACAAAACCCGCAGTAGAGGTAGGCTCACCATGCACACAAAAAACTTTCTTGGCTCCGCTATTCTTCACATTGTTGAATAACTCGCTTGCGCCAGCGTGGCCAGAAAAAGCATTCAACACTACTACTTCGCATTTTCGCACTACTGGAATTCCAAAGATTTTTACTTCAGGAAGTTTATCTACCAATCTCCTACCAAGTGTATTTTCTGCTTGGAAACCTACGATCAAAACTGTGTTTTTTGGATCAGAAATATTGTTGCGAAGGTGATGAAGAATTCTTCCGGCTTCACACATACCAGAAGCAGAGATGATAATCATCGGGTAATTCAGCTGATTCAGCGCTTTGCTTTTTTCCGCATCACGGATATATACCAAACCATTCATAGTGAACGGCCCTTCACCTTTTTCCATGAAATCCGCATAAGTTTTGCTATCGTAATCATCACGATGTTTCTTGAAAACCTCCGTAGCATTTACCGCAAGCGGAGAATCCACGTAAATCGGTAAATCAAACTTGAGCCTTCCTTCTACGCGCAACTGATGCAGCACATACACAATCTCCTGAGTGCGCTCTACGGAGAAAGCTGGGATAATAATTTTGCCTCCGCGCTTTGCAGTTTTTTCTACTACTGCAAGCAACTCATCTTCGATAGTAAGTAAATCATCATGCTCACGCAGCGCGTAAGTTGATTCAGTAATCAACACATCGAGATTGGTAAGCTGCGCTGGATCTTTGAGAATCGGTAAACCTTTTCTACCCAAATCTCCTGTGAAACCCAAGCGCTTAGTTGCACCATTTTCTTGGTATTCAATTTCTACCTGTGTAGATCCGAGAATGTGACCAGCCTCGATAAACCGCACTTTTACTCCCTCTACTGGTTCAAACCAAGTATTGTAATCTTTGGTAATGAAATGCTGCATAGCTTCTGCTGCATTCTCTGCTGTATAAATCGGCTCAGGTGCTGGAGATTCTTTTTTCGCAAGGAATCTCGCATCTTGCTCTTGGATATAAGCAGCATCCTCCAACATGATTTCACACAAATCGCGCGTAGCAGCAGTGGAATAAATCGGATTGGTAAATCCTGCCTTGATTAAACTAGGCAGCGCACCAGAGTGATCGATATGCGCATGCGAAAGAATCACAGCATCAACTGCCAAAACCTGTGGTGGAAAATGTGAATTCAATTCACGAGAAAGTTTGCGGTTGCCTTGGAATAATCCACAATCGAGTAGTAATTTCTTACCACCGATTTCAAGTAAATGTTTACTACCAGTTACACCTTCCGCAGCTCCGAAAGAAGTAATCGTTGCGCTACCAGTTTTGATAGTTGTTGGCATATTCGTTTGGGTTTCAGTCTGAAGTTTAAGCATAATTAATTGTTAGTGATAGCTTCTACGATTCCAAGAATGGCAGTAGCATTTTTAGTTGGATTGGAAATCCACAAAGCGCGAAGACGGAAATACAAAACTTTGGCATCTTGATTTTCACTCCACTCTCTCACCACAGCGTAAATTCCTGATTCGCGGTAATTCAGATTTTTGCTGCGTAAATCTTCTAGATTTTTTTGAATGTTTTTGAGAAATTTTTCCAACTCGCATTGATAAAAATAAGTTTCATCTTCCGCGAGGAAAGTTTGATTACTGCCGAAAAGTTGGAGGATTTCTTGCATAATTAGGCTTCGTATTCGATTGCATCAAACACCGCAAAAACCTCGTGAATATTTTCACGGGATTCTGCTGATAAAGTCCGCAGGCGAATAACTAAATCATCTTTTGGCCAGGTTTTATAGCTTCTGCGATGCGCTTGGTATTTCTTATGCGCTTCGTAATCTGGCAACTCTTGCTTCAAATTCAAAACTTCTACCTTCAGCGGTAAAGGAGTTTTTCCGCGCGCAACTGGGGGGTTGGTTTGGATCAATTTTGGTTTTGGTTTTTTATTTTTGACTTTGTCACCCTGAGCTTGTCGAAGGGTTTTATTTTTTACTTAATCCTTACTTATTTTCTTTTGGAAATAATCGCATCAATCAAACCATTTTTTCCGTAAGCTGCTGCCATCTCTGGAGTGAGGAAATTATCTCTATCTGTATCTTTTTCTACTTGTGCGAGAGTTGCACCAGAGTGTTTTGCGAGGATTTCGTTTAAGCGTTTCTTGGTAGCGAGGATATGATTCGCATGAATCGCAATATCAGAAGCTTGGCCTTCCATGCCTCCGAGTGGTTGGTGAATCATCACCTCAGCATTTGGCAGCGCAAAGCGTTTGCCTTTGGCGCCACCAGCAAGCAATACCGCACCCATACTTGCAGCGATTCCGACACACACTGTGGAAACATCTGGCTTGATAAACTGCATCGTATCGTAAATCGCCAACCCTGCAGTCACATGGCCACCTGGTGAGTGAATGTAGAGAGTAATATCTTTGCTTGGATTTTCATTCTCGAGAAAAAGTAATTGCGCAATCACATTGTTGGCAACTCCATCATCGATAGCGCTACCAAGGAAAATAATCCTATCCTTCAGTAAGCGTGAGTAAATATCATAAGCCCTTTCCCCTTGTGGTGATTTCTCAATCACAGTTGGGATAAGGTAGTTAGCTGAAGGTGTAGAGATTTTGCTGTTTTTGGAATTCATTTTTAATTTTTTTATCGGGTAAGTTTAGCATGATTAAGCCAAAGTTTCAAGAGCTCTAGCTATCCCGAAGGGAAGCGTTACGCTCGTAATTTTCCACCTATTTTTGCCAGATTGGCAACTATTTTTTGCATCACGATTTCAGACTCCGCATCACTCAGGGTTTTTTCGTTATCACGGATTTCGAAGCTAAATGCGAGAGATTTGAAACCCGAAACAATTCCCTCTCCAGTGTAAGTATCGAAAAGTTTCACTTCACAAACTTTGCTATCCGCATCTTCGATAGCGACTCTAACATCTTTAGCAAGGGTTTTTGAGGAAACTAAGACTGCAATATCGCGAGGCACTCCTGGGAAGCGTGGTAAAGATTTTGCCAAAACTACTCCGCGTGGAAGCTGTGCCAACTTATCGAAATCGAGATTGAGGTAAGCGCTGCGTGGTAATTCAAATTCTTTTGCAATCGCTGGATGCAACTCCGCGATTTCTCCAATCTTTTCTCCTGCAATCACAATCGCTGCCACTCTACCTGGATGCGCAGTTTTGGAAAATTCAGTAGTAGGCTGGAATTCTGCAGGGAAACGCAAAGCGGTGAATAAACCTTCCACCACTGCTGATAAAGCTGCAAAAGGATTTTCTCCACCTACGAGTAATGCAGAAGCTACCTGCTTCTCAGCAGCTGGTTTCGCAAATACTGTGGAAATTTCGAATAAGCGGAAACTCTTCGCATTGCGAGTATTGCGCTGCGCAGTTTCCAGTAAGCTGATGAGTAAATTATTGCGCAGATATTTGTAATCTTCACTCGGTGGATTGGTGATGGAAACTACTTGGTTTAAATCCTCTCCCACCTTTTGGAGAGAAGCAGCGGAGACTAAAGCTACCGCGCAAGTTTCGAAGAAACCGAAACCCACCAAAGCTGCGCGCATTTCCGTAGCTAATTCGCGGGAGAAATCTCTCTCTGGTGAAGCTAGCGCTACCACTGGAAAAGCAGTTTTTAGATCGCTATAACCGATGATTCTACCGATTTCTTCGATCAAATCAGCAGGTGTAGAAACATCTCTTCCTGCGCGGAAACTCGGTATTTTTACAGTGAAACCATCTTTACTCTTAGTTACTGCGAATTCTAAAGCTGTGAGAATCTGCTGAATCTGCTTGGTAGGAATTTTCACTCCTAGCTTCTTTTCAATCTCAGCAAGTGGAAGCTTCACCACTCTTTTCTCTGCTTTGAAGTTTTTGATATCTGCGCCTTTGCCGAGTTTTAGATTTGGGCAAGTGAGTTTCAGGATTTGGATGAAACGCGCAGCAGCGTGAGGTGCGAGTTCTAAATCTAAGCGCTTCTCAAAACGCAGCGAGGATTCGCTACGCAATCCCAAAGCAATACTGGTGCGACGAATCCCAGCTGCTTCGAAGTTGGCAGATTCGAGAATGATTTCTGTGGTGCTATCCGCGATTCCAGAATTTTTTCCTCCCATAATTCCAGCCAGCGCGGAAGCTTCCTGCTTATCCGCAATCACCAGCATCTCTGGAGTGAGATTTCTTTCTACCTCATCGAGTGTGGTGAATTTTTCACCGGGTTTCGCATTCCTCACGATGATTTCTTCACCCGCTACATTGCGCGCATCGAAAGCATGGAGAGGTTGGCCTAACTCCAGCATCACATAATTCGTAGCATCTACGATGTTATTGATTGCGCGAATCCCACACGCTTCCAGCCTCGCGCGGATTTTCTCAGGAGAAGGTTTTACTTCTACGCCAGTAATTTTGATCGCGCAGTAGCGTAAGCATTTCGTTTTCGCTTCTACTTTCACCTTGAGTTTTCCATCGAATTTTGGCGCCGTGAGTTTGAGTTTAGTGAAAGGTTTCTGCAGCAAAGCTGCCACTTCCCGCGCTAAACCATACTGACCGAATAAATCAGCGCGATGCGTAATCGCATGATTATCAATTTCGAAAACTGTATCACCTGGGAAAGCTTCACTTAGTGGCACTCCAATTTTTGTTTCCTCTGGCAGCAACCAGATACCTTCAGAGGCTTCTGCCAAACCCAATTCTTTCTCACTGCAAATCATTCCGTTACTTTCGATTCCGCGCATCTTGCGCTTCTCGATTTTGAATCCACCTGGTAATTCGCAGCCGACTAAGGCGATTGGCACCACCGCGCCTTCGTAAATATTTTTCGCTCCGCAAATAATCTGCAACTTCTCTTTGCCTACATTTACAGTAGTTAGGCGAATCTTATCCGCTTCCGGAATCGCTTCGATCTTGAGAATTTTACCGGTAACCACGAGTGGAATCTCGCAACTAAACTTCACCGTATGCTCGATTTCCGCCACTCTTTCAGTCAGTAGCGCAGCCAGCTTTTCGGGTTTCACCCCGCGGGTTTCCACAAAATCGGAAATCCAATTGAGAGATAATTTCATATGAGGGAATGATAGCGAAAAAAGCGCAAAACCGCTAGAAGCTCTACTTTCAGAATAACCTACCCTGTCATCCCCGCGTAGGCGGGGATCCAAAAAAAAATTTAAGCTGATTCTTTTTTTCTACCAAGTGGATCTTTTCCATATTTATTATCTCCAATATCTCCAGAGACAAATAAAAAATAAAACAGGTAGATGATATTTACTAGCGGAACACATATCAACAAAACTGCCCATCCATTCCAACCTAAATCGTGCGATCGCTTAACATATAGAGACAAGACTGTGAACACCAAAAAAAATGATGCTAGCCCTCTAAAAATATCAGCAATCGCTTTTTCGTCTAAAAGATCCAATCCCAGTCTTGAAGTGGATATCGATAATATAATTCCTGTAACCACTAAACAACCCCAAGCTGTCAGAAATCCTTCAAGTAATCTTAGTCTATTGATCCTACCCTCGAATGAGAAAAGCAATTTAAACAGATTGGTTTGATCAAAAAAACTTCTTCCACGAAAATCATAAATTTTACTTATATCTCTCGCTTCTTTTATTTTTCGCGGCTCTTGATAAGAAGGCTTACACTTAAAGATAATCTTTGCCAATTTCATTTTCACTTTTTCCCAAATATTTAATTTATTTTTAGATTTACTTTTATTATTTTTTCTCCAACCAAGTGTGTAAAAGATAAGAATTCCTGGAATTAATAATGAAAAAATTCCGATTGGTAAAGAGGGAGTTACTAGGCAAACGAGAGAAACAATCATCCCAAACACCCACAGAGTTATTAATTGACCTAGTGTGATTTTATAAAAACTCATTGCAGTAAGTGGTTAGGGGTTAACCATTATTAAGTTTCGTAAGTTGATTTTTACAACATATCGAAACAATTACAAGTTTACTAAGTAAGAATTAAAAATAGATTAACTTCCAGAAAAGTTTGCTCGCTTAATTTTTTGGATTCCCGCTGGAGTTTACCCTCAACTTGATTGGGGGCAGGAATGACAACGGAAGCTTTTTGCCATATTCCATATTCTTTATTCCATATTCCTTCCTTTTGTCAAATCACCTTTTCCACGCTAAAATGCTTTCACTCGTTAACACTTCGAATTTGAATCTAACAAATCTCTCCCCTCTCGATGGAAGATACGCGCAGAAGCTAAATCCACTCCGAGAGTATTTCAGCGAGTTGGCATTGCAGAAATACCGCTGCATCGTGGAATTGAGTTACCTCGTAGCGCTGGGGAATGAGAAAAAAATCGCCGAGGTGAAACCACTCACGGATGCGGAATTGAAGATTGTGGAAAACCTCATCAATGATTTCAGTGAGAAAGATGGGCAGCGAATTAAATCTATCGAAGCAGTTACGAATCACGATGTGAAAGCGATTGAGTATTTCCTCCGCGAGAAACTGGAGAAAACTTCGCTGAAGAAGAATCTACCTTTCATTCATTTCGCCCTCACAAGTGAAGATGTAAATAATCTTGCTTACGCACTCATGCATCGCGAAGCGCTGCGGAATGTTTTGTCACCAAGATTGAAAGAGTTGATGAAAGAAATCGAAAAACGCGCGAAAGCCTGGAAAAATACACCTTTGCTATCGAGAACTCACGGGCAGACTGCTACTCCCACTACAGTAGGAAAAGAATTTTTCGTATTCTCCACGAGATTAGAAAGAAAGATTAAGCAACTAGAGAAACAAGAAATCCTCGGAAAACTCAGCGGCGCTACTGGCACTTTCGCTGCGCAACTCGCTGCCTACCCACAAGTAGATTGGGAAAGTTTCTCCAAGAAATTTATAAAATCACTCGGCTTGATTCCGAATCTCGCTACCACGCAAATTGAATCCCACGATTGGAATGCTGAGCTTTACGATACTTTCCGTGGAGTAAATAATATTCTGATTGATTTAGCGCGCGATTGTTGGAGTTATATTTCGCTGGATTATTTCAAACTGAAAAAGAAAGAAGGCGAAGTGGGAAGCAGCACGATGCCTCACAAAGTAAATCCGATTGATTTCGAAAATGCAGAAGGTAACTTCGGAGTCGCGAATGCGCTGCTAAGTTTCTTCAGTGATAAGCTTCCGATTTCTCGCTTACAAAGAGATTTAACTGATTCCACAGTGCTGCGCAATTGTGGAGTAGCGCTAGGCCACAGCCTCCTCGGTTGGGATTCGCTAAGCAAAGGTTTGGGTAAACTCGAAATCAACGCAGCGAAACTCGCAAAAGATTTGGAAGAAAATCCTGAAGTGCTCGGTGAAGCAGTGCAAACAGTGTTGCGGAAGTTTGGTGATAATCAAGCTTACGAAAAATTGAAAAATCTCACGCGTGGCAAAAAACTCACCCTCGAAATTCTCCGCGAATTCATCGCTACCCTACCACTGCCACCAGCTGAGAAAAAAGCGCTGCTGCAACTCACTCCTGCGAAATACATTGGGTTGGCAGCAAAACTAGTGAAATGAACTGAATCTCCAAACTGTTAAACTTCTCTTGATGCAAGAAATCAAGCAAATTCTTCACGCTTCCACTGATTTAATTCTGCGAGGAAAAGCCTTCGTGGCAGATGCGAAGCTGCGTGAAAAACTCGTGGAACTCGAAGCGCAAATGCAGGCTGAGAATTTTTGGGAAAATCGTGAGAATGCGCAGAGAGTTTCGCGTGAATTGGCAACTACGAAAAAAACTATTGAGACTTGGGAGAATCTCGGGAGAGAAGAAGCAGATTTATTGGAGCTAGCGAAATTAACTGAAGAAGATGATGCAAAAGCGGTGGCAGATTTACGCAGCGCAGTAAAAGAATTTGAAGAGAAACTCCGTGAAGCGGAAACCACTCTCTACCTCAGCGGTAAATTCGATAGTAGCGCTGCGCTTCTCAGCATCCATGTAGGCGCTGGCGGAGTAGATGCAGCGGATTGGGCTGGAATGATTCTCCGCATGTATCTGCGCTACGCAGAGAAGAAAAATTGGAAAGCAGAAATCACAGAGAAATCTGAAGCAGAAGAAGCTGGCGTCAAATCCGCTACGGTAAAAATTACTGGTGATTATGCTTACGGATTACTCAAAGGTGAAAAAGGCGCGCATCGCCTAGTAAGGCGCAGCCCTTTTAATTCAGCGCATTCACGCGAAACTAGTTTCGCGCAAGTGGAAGTCTGGCCGGTGATAGAAGATGAAGGAGAAATAATTATCAAGCCAGAAGAAATTCGCGTGGAAACTTTTTGCGCGAGTGGTGCCGGTGGCCAGCATGTGAATCGCACAGAATCCGCTGTGAGAATTATTCACCTCGGGAGTGGAATCGTTACCAGCTGCCAAAACGAAAGAAGCCAAGCGCAAAATAAAGCAGCTGCGTTGGAGATGCTGCGCGCAAAACTCGCAGAGAAAAAAGCGGAAGAAATCGAAGCGCGGGATAGACAGCTGCAAGGCAAACCAGCGAAAGCGGATTTCGGTGGTGATGCAATCAGAAGTTATGTTTTAGACGATAAGCGCGTGAAAGATAAACGCAGCGGCTACGAAACTCACAATCCAGAGAAAGTGCTTGATGGCGATTTGGAAGATTTCATTTATGCATATTTGACGAAAAGCTAGTAAAATAAGCGCATGCCAACTACTGCCAAAGCTACCGAAAAAGAAAATCAGCAGCTCCGCCAAGATTTGAAAAAGTATGAGGAGTTACTCGCTGCGCAACGCGCAATCAATGCGATGCGAGAAGAAAGTAAGAATGGAAAACTCAAAACTCTTACCACGTTAACTAAGCTGATGTAATGCTGCGTATTTTTTACAGCAGCCACTTCGCCCGCGCGATGAAGAAGCTTGATCCTGGATTGAAAGCATTGGTGGCCGAGAGAGAAAAAATATTCCGAGAAGATATGTTTGATTCTCGTTTGCGCACTCACCGCCTTCGTGGTGAATTAGCTGGGTATTATTCTTTCTCTATAACTTATAAATATCGAATCCTTTTTGAGATTGAAGCGAATGATGATGTAATCTTTATCGATGTAGGAGATCACTCAATCTACGATTAACTATGCTATTGCCAATTGAAACAGGCCGCAAGAATCCCATCCTTCGTAAAAAATCTAAGAAGGTGGTGAAGTTTGATAAAGCGCTGAAGAAATTCCTAAAAGATATGGGAGAAACCATGCTGAAAAAAGATGGAGTAGGTTTAGCTGCGCCTCAGGTTGGTTTGAATCAGCGCATCATCGTGGAGAATTTCCAACTCAATGCAAAGAAAAGCAGAGTAATCACACTAGTGAATCCGGAAATCATTGATGCGAGCATCGCTTGTGAAGCTGGTGAAGAAGGCTGCCTCAGCCTCCCTGGTGAATACGGAGTGGTAACTCGCTACCGCAGCATCACTGTGAAATTTCACGATGAAAAAGGTAATCAGCGTGTTTTGGAGCTCGAAGGTTGGAATGCGCGCATCGCGCAACATGAGATCGACCACCTCGATGGAATTCTTTTCGTAGATAAAGTAGAAGGTGAAACCAGAAAAGCAGAAAAAGAAAAGTAGTTGCTTTCGAAAAATATGCGAGTATCATATCAATACATTTTGATTTGTTTTTTATGCGTTGTGAAAATATCACCTGCGCTTGCAAAGCTCTCGGTGATTGCACTCGTATCAAAATTATCCTATTTCTCAAGGATGAGAAGCGCTGCGTGTGTGAGATCTACGAGAAGCTGAAGCTACCGCAAAACCTCGTTTCGCATCACCTGAAGATTCTCCGCGAAGCAAAACTCATCACAGTTAAGCGCAGCGGGAAATGGATGCATTACTCGCTGAATGCAACGCAACTCAAAAAAATTACTCAAGCTTTTAATTCTCTTAACTCCACTAAATAATGTTTGAAGCTATCGCTAATTTCCTGGTTTTTGATCTCATCGGCATGGAGGCTAATACGCATCTAACTGATTCACTGATTTTTTTCATCGCTGATGCGCTGAAGATTTCTATCCTCATGGTGATGGTGATTGCGAGTATTTCTTTCGTAAGAACTTATCTCCCCACTCACAAACTCAAACACATCTTCACGAGAAGCCGCTTTGGCTTAGCGCATCTCGCCGCAGCTACTCTCGGCGCAGTTACTCCTTTTTGCAGCTGCAGCAGCATTCCCCTCTTCCTCGGATTCCTTGAAGCGGAAGCGCCAGCGGGAGTGGCTTTCGCTTTTCTCGTTACTTCGCCGCTGGTAAATGAAGTAGTTTTTGTTTTGATGGCAGCAACTTTTGGCTGGAAGGTGGCTGCTTTTTACGCAGTAGGTGGAATAGCGCTAGGTATCATCAGTGGATTCGTGATTGAAAAAATTCTCGGCGAAAGAGGTGTGGAAGCAAAAAGCGGAGGCAAAAGTATTTTCGGCACTCAAGATGATTTACCAGAAATTTTCCAAGAAAGAATCACCTACTCTATCCGCCGCGCTTTACGCATCTTCAAAAAAATGTGGTGGATTATCCTCATTGGTGTAGGCATCGGCTCAGCTATCCACGGATTCCTACCGAGCGAATTTATTCTCAATCTCCTCGGAGAAAAAGCAACCTGGTGGGGTGTGCCTCTGGCTACTCTAATCGGAATCCCCATCTATGCTAGCAGCGCTACTATCGTGCCAATCATCTTCGCGCTAGTGACGAAAGGCTTACCTCTCAGTAGTGGAATCGCACTAATGCTTGGTGCAGCGGGTTTATCTCTGCCGGAGGCTATCATGCTACGCAGCGTAATATCTACTCGCGCTTTGGCGGTTTTCTTTGGAATCGTAGCTCTCGGAATCATGCTGCTAAGTTATGGATTCAATTTCGTTGTGTAAAAAGTTTATAGATTATAGTTATTAGCTGGTAGATTTTTGAATTCAAATTTTTTTCTTCGAGTGTAGCGAAGCGAAATCGAGAAGCATCATTTTATAAAAGCAAAGACACCCCAACGGGGTGTCTCTACGCTATTTTTTAAACTTAATCCTTTGTTCTTAGTCCTTAATCCTTTTTTAGCCGACTGGCGGCATATCACATTCTCCACGGAAATACTGCCACTCTTCACAACCCTTCCCTTCTGCGTTTTTACAGAAGCCACTTTGACTACCATCTTCTGCTGTAATAATTTCCAGAGTGTAACCATCTTCCGCGCATTTCACGGAAGCAGGATTCGCGATTGTGGTGGTTTCGGAAGTTGTAGTTGTAGTTGAAGTAGAAGTGGAGTCAGTAGTAGCAGGAGTAACTTCTGTAGATGTGGTAGCGGAATCTACTGTAGCTGACTCAGTGAAAGGAATCGCAATTGGAGAATTATTTTTTTCTGCTTGGTCGAGAATCTCCTTTACCAATGGAATCATCACTGCATGAGGGAAATAATATTGCTCATCAGGTGGATTCTCAATCGCGAAGCGCAAAGTTGGAATCATTAACTCGGTATTATCAACTCCGTTGTAATCGTAGTAATGCATCAAAACCACTTCTGGATTACTTAATTCAACTTCGATTGTTTTAGCTGGATTCTCTGGGATGTAACCATTCAATCCACCTTTCTCGAGGAAACGCTGGAATTGCGCGAGATCGGTTGCAGCTGCGTAATTGGAAGCTTCGTAGTTTTGAGTGTTGAGACCCCACGCGCCAGAAACCGCCTTCTGCCTTACATTCACATTGAAAGTAATTCCTTCTTTATCACCGCTTTGGGTGTAAAGCGGTTTGCCATCTATCAGTAAAGGATAAATCACCGAAGCGCTATCAGGGAAGTAGTAATTCACTTTATCGGTGGCTCTCGCGAAATCATTTTTCCATTGATGGTCCACATAAGCTTCTCCGTAGTTGCTGAGATTCACACCATATTTTGTGGCAAATTCTGCAGCAATGCTAAGCGCTTCTTCGTCGGATAACATATCGGATTCTTTCAGGCGGAGATTGTCGTAGCAACTTTGCTCACCTTTGCAATCACGGTAAACATCTGGCCAGCGGAGATAATTTTGGTTGATGGAGATATTTCCATCGGTGAGACTGACATAAGCATCGTAACCCATATCTTTATCTTCCGATAAGCTGAAGTTGGTAACTTTGAGATTTTGCATCTTACCTAAATCCACTAAGCCTAAATCAAAACCGCTGAGGCTCTGCGCTAATGCGCTTGAACTTTCAACACCTTTCACGCGTTTGAGAACTTCTACATCAGCAGTCGGCAGTTGGATTTCCCCTTTGTAAACATACTTATAAGCAGTCACTTCGTAAGGTGGCATTATCATACGAGAATCCATTGCCTGAGGCGCAGCAACCTCAGTCGCCACACCTCCTCCTCCACCCTTTCCCATCGCAGAAGCAGCGCCTAATGTGTTGGCAGTAGATGTGAGATGCGTGAAAGAGCCGAAAGCATTATCAGCCACGCGCTTGATGGAAACACCGCTAGTGAAATCAAAACCTTGGCTGGCATTCCAAGGCTGCCAGAATGGTAAAACAATGAGAAGCGCTACCGCTACTCCAGCGAAGGAGTAAAAGAATTTTTGCATAGAAAAGGGGTTAAATGATTTGGAAGTTTTTTGGGATTTGATTTGCGCAACTACTTGTTGTTTCAACTCTTCGAGAAAAGCTTTACTGAGATTTGCCTCGGGCCTCATCACAACCAACCGCGCAACCAGCTTCACCAATTCCTCGCGGTGAGAAGCTAAATCCGCATCTACTGCGATAATTTCATCTACGATTTCGTTAACAAATTTGCGCATAATTTAAAGTGAGAAAAAGAAAATTAAAGCTACAAGTGCGAATTCTTTGCGAAGCTTGTTGGAAACTCGAGAGAAATCTACCTTGCAGGCATCGGGTGATTTACCTACGATTTCAGCGATTTCTGCATAATTCATGCCTTGCCACACACGCAGAATCACGATATCACGTTGTGTTGCAGAAAGTTTTTGTAAACCTTTTTGAATCTCCTCTAGTTGCTTCCGCAAATCAGTATCGCGTGGAATATCTTCCTCAGTAGATAAATCCCAAGCATCTTCGATATCAGAAGCAGGCTTGAAACTACGATAGTAATCACACACATTGTTGCGCGCAATCTGATACAACCAAGCTTGGAAAGTGCCTTTTTCTATTTTGAATTGCGAGATTTTTTCCAAAGCTTTCATGAAAGTTTGAGAGGTAATATCTTCTGCTGCTTGCTTATGATGCGTTTTGTAATAAATAAAAGCATAAATCTTTTTCACATATTTTTCGTAAAGCATAGTGAAAGCTTCCACGTTTCCAGCGTGAATTTTGTAAATGATTGCGTTATCGGGGTTTTCCATTCGGAGGGTTGAAGCTTCCAAGATATATTACGCAGAAAAAAACGAAAGGTAACTTAACTGTAGATGAAAGCTCCTAGCGCAACTACAAGATTCACCACAAACCAAAGGGAATACATCACTATCATCAGCTTCTCTTTGTGAGCAATTCCGTAAAGTAAAAGCGGAATATTAAAAATAGTATAGCTTCCCCAGGAAATCACAGAAACCCCGCCAGCCTGATGCAAAATCCAAATATTGTAAACCTGCGGAAGCGTAAAAATCGGCCCGAGAATCCCAACTACCAAAGCAACCTTATCAAGAATCTTCAGCCATTTACTCTCAAAAAACGGTTGCCGAATCTCTACTAATTTTTTTTGGCGATGAGAGTGATGCAGAATTGCTTGGGGCATTTTTAGTTTTTAAATCGTGAGGGATTTTACCTTATTTTGAGTAAGCAAAAATTCCCCACACTTTGGGGAATCTCTTTCGCTACTCCAGCTAATCCCACAGCGTGTGGGAGAAAAACTGGCGGAGAGGGAGGGATTTGAACCCTCGCGGGGATTTGCACCCCCCTACAGCTTTAGCAAAGCCGCCTCTTCAGCCACTTGAGTACCTCTCCGTAGCAGCGCGGAGTTTAGCAAGTTTGCTGCAATTCGGAAACTATTTTGCCCAGCCTCCGCTTTTCAAGCTACGGCGGGCAGCCTGCGTTTCTGTAGGTAATATAATTTTTTGAAAGACTGGCTTGCCAGCAGAAGTTGACTAGAAGGCTGGCTGTGCCGGCCGAAGCCCGAAGGGCGAAGGCTGGTGGAGCTGACGGGGATCGAACCCGAGACCTCACGATTGCGAACCGTGCGCTCTACCAACTGAGCTACAGCCCCACACTATGCTAAACAGCGAGAAATAGTTTAGTTAGCTGGCGGTGAATTGCCAAATCACAGCAGATAAAAACTCTTTCAGCTTTTTCGTTTAAAATAAGCTTAATGAAAGAATCCTCTCCTAAGGAAATTCTCGCAGTTTCGAATCTCACTGTCGGTGATTTGAGAAAACGAGTCAGAAGGTTGATGCATCAAGGAATAGGCTCTAAAGATATTCAAGTAGCGCTTTTGAAATCCCTAACTGAAATTGGCTATGACAAGAAAATCATCCAAGCAGCTATGCAGAAACTTGAAAAAGTAATCGCGGAAACTATAAAGAAAAAGAGAAGAAAAGGTGAGTCTAAAACTTTAACTACTTGACTTTTTTAGCGTAAACTATAAAATGGTAGGCGCTTTAAAAATAAAGATTTAACCTATATTTATTATGTCTTACATCATTGGTATCGACCTCGGCACCACAAATAGCTGTCTCGCTGTAATGCAAGCTGGCAAGCCTGTAGTGCTTGAAAATGCGGAAGGTAACCGCACTACTCCCTCCATCGTTGCAATTAAAGATGGGGAAAGACTGGTTGGCACACCAGCGAAAAATCAAGCCGTTATTAATCCTGAGAATACGATTTATTCCAGCAAACGCTTCATCGGCAGAATGTATAGCGAGGTGACAGAGGAAATCAAAAGCATTCCTTTCAAAGTGGTAGCTGGTGCCCAAGGTGAATGCGAAATTATGCTGAATGGAAAGCAACATCAACCAGCGGAAATCAGCGCGATGATTTTGCAGAAAATGAAGCAAGATGCCGAAGCCAAGCTCGGGGTGAAAATCACCGAAGCGGTAATCACTGTGCCAGCTTATTTCAACGATAGCCAGCGCCAAGCGACTAAAGATGCTGGAAAAATCGCTGGCCTCGATGTGAAACGCATTATCAATGAACCAACTGCAGCTGCGATTGCTTACGGATTGGATAAGAATCTCAGCAAGGATCAGAAGATTGCAGTTTATGATTTGGGTGGCGGCACTTTCGATGTTTCTATTTTGGAAATCGCTGATGTTGATGGTCAGAAGCAATTCGAGGTAGTAGCTACCAATGGAGATACACATCTCGGTGGTGATGATTTCGACCAGAAGATTGTGGATTTCTTGATTACTGAGTTTAGAAAATCCGATGCGATTGATTTGAAGGAAGATAAACTCGCGTTGCAGAGATTGAAAGAAGCTGCGGAAAAAGCAAAGAAAGAGCTTAGCAGCGCTGCGGAAACTACAATTAATCTCCCTTTCATCACAGCAGATGCGAGTGGCCCAAAGCATCTCAATATCAAACTCAGCCGCCAGAAACTCGAAGCTTTGGTTGCAGATTTGATTGAGAGAACTGTAGCACCTTGCAAGAAATGCTTAACCGATGCAAAGCTTTCTGCTAGTGATATCAACGAAATCATCCTCGTAGGTGGCATGACTCGCATGCCAGCGGTGGTAGCGAAAGTGAAAGAGTTGTTTGGCAAAGAACCACGCAAAGATGTGAATCCGGATGAAGCGGTTGCGATCGGTGCTGCGGTGCAAGGAGGCATTCTCCGTGGTGATGTGAAAGATGTTTTGCTCCTCGATGTAACTCCTCTCACTCTTGGAATCGAAACTCTTGGTGGTGTGAGAACTAAATTGATTGATAGAAACACCACGATTCCTACTAGCAAATCTCAGGTTTTCTCTACCGCGGCGGATAATCAACCAAGTGTGGAAATTCATGTATTGCAAGGAGAAAGAGAAATGGCAGCGGATAATAAATCACTCGGTAGATTTATTCTCGATGGAATCCCACCAGCTCCTCGTGGAGTGCCTCAGGTGGAAGTTACTTTCGATATTGATGCGAGCGGAATCCTCGCTGTGAAAGCTAAAGATAAAGGCACCGGCAAAGAGCAGAAGATTACAATTCAAGGCAGCAGTGGTTTGAGCGAAGAGGAAGTAACCAAGATGCAAAAAGAAGCTGAAGCGCACGCCGACGAAGATAAGAAGAAGAAAGAATCTGCCACGCTGATCAACGAAGCCGATGCGCTAGTTTATTCCACAGAAAAAACGCTGAAAGAGCACGAGGAAAAAATCGGTGAAGCGGATGCGAAAGAAATCAAAGCGAAACTCGAAACGCTGAAGAATGAATTAGGCGCTGAGAATTTCGATAAAGATAAGGTGAAACCAGCGATGGAAGAATTGAATAAAGTTTCTCAAGCCGCGTTTAGCAAGCTGTATCAGCAGCAAGCACAGCAATCTACCGATGATGTAAAAGTAAAAGATAACAACGATAAAAAAGATGGAGATGATGTAGTAGAGGGTGAAGTGGTGGATGAGAAATAGTCGGTAGATGGTAGAAAAAATTATATGTAGAGACGCCCCGTTGGGGCGTCTTTGTTTTTATTCTAAATTTTACACAAATAAAAACGCCTGCCGTAGCAGGCGTTTTTCATATTATTTTTAAAGCCTTATTTCACTATTCTTTATTCCTTATTCCAAATTTACTTACGATAGAAAGCAGAAACCCAACAGGAATAGCAGAGATAAGCAATGAAGCCAGCTATCACTAAACCAATAAAAGAAGATAAGCGAGTGTGGTTACCTGAAGTGAATACTTGGAAAATGCCAGTCAAAACTGAAAGCCCTACGAAAAAAGAAGTCAGCGCTACTGCCCAAAACTTACCGCTGAAGAAACCTTTGGCGATGAAAAAATCCAAAACTCCTGCCGCCAAGAAAAAGAAAGCGAGATAAATTCCCATGCTAGATAAAAGTCCCAATGCCATTCCATCCATCGGAGTAGCGTTTTGCATTCCCATCATCTGCATTCCCCCCATGAAACCATTGGTGAGGCTACCACCGAA
>JAQVAZ010000036.1 GCA_028690585.1 Candidatus Altimarinota bacterium | reverse complement strand
GCCGAGATAAATTCGAGATTCACTTTCTGATCCTTGCCGATACTTACACTACCGAAATTTTTTCCAGCTTTTTCTATCGTAACTAAAACTTGGTGAAATAAAGTTGGCTTGAGGAAGAGATTGAGGAAACCTGGGCCAGCAATCTCCACTTTCTCGATAAATTCACTTTTCGCTAAATCCGCAGCAATTGTTTGCGCAACTTCCCGTGGGTTTTGCTTCAACTCCTTCGCGAGAATCAGCGCAGCATTGCAAGCCAAATCTCCAAACTGCTTCTGTGGTGGAGTTTCCAGCGTGAAACTACAAGGCTGTGGCAGGGCAGTATTTACGATTTCGGTAACAATACTTTTTAGCATAGCGAGATTTTAGCAGTTAGTGGTTTTTTCAACTCAACTTTTTTTCTTCGAGTAAGCGAAGCGCATCGAGAAGTTTAAGCAGCATAAGTTCTCGACAAGCTCGAACAAAAAAAGTTTCACTCGAATAAAATATAAAGTGCTTTCCTAATCCTCCCTCCTCATTTAGGTTAAAATGATGAAGTATGAAAGCGCATCTCAATATTCACAAAACTCCGAAGAATGCTACCCTTCACAATCTCAAGATTGCGGGAGAGATTTTGCGCGCAGCGAAATCCAGCCAAGAAGTTTTAGATTTTGCGGTAAAGATTTTTCTGCAGTTGGGTTTCGATCGTGTGAGAATCTGGCTGATTAATGAAAAAGAAAATAACACCTGCGGAGGTAAATGCAGCTATCTACCAGATAGCGAGTTTAGTAATTTTTGTTTTCCGCTTGATGTAAAAAAATCTTCCATTTATTTTACAAAAGCACTCGGCACGAAAAAACCATTTATTAACCGCGTGAATGCGCTACTAAAAACTCTACCAGGAAAACACGCAGATGTTACGGTGGAGTTTCCGATGCTAGCTGGCAGAAAACTCGTTGGCACGATCGGAGTAGATAATGTGGAATCAGGGAAACCACTAGATGCGCAAGAGCTAAGTGCTTACATGCCTTTTGTGAATCACATCGCAGTGAGTTTGGATCACGCGCTGCTACAAGAGCAACTCACGAAAACCAATCAAGAGTTACAGAAAAAAGTGGAAGCTGCCACCATCGAGCTGCAAGAGAAAAATAAAGAATTGGAATGGGTGGCTTATCATGATGCGCTAAGTGGATTACCCAATCGCCGCTATCTTGATCAAAAACTTGCGCGCGAATTTGAGAAAGCAACAAAGCAGCAACCCCTCACTTTCGCGATGCTAGATATCGATTTCTTGAAGCAATTGAATGATACCGAGGGCCACGAAGCAGGAGATATCTTGATTCAGAAGATTGGAAAAGTTTTACATGAAGATCGTGGTGTGGATTTCGCAGCGCGGTATGCAGGCGATGAATTTGTAGTTTTACTGATTAGAAAACCCCGCGCAGAAAGAAGAAGAATCCTTTTGCGCTTAATTGAAAAAATCAAAGCCGCAACGAGGCAAACCATCAGTATCGGCTCGGTTACTTATCCTGATGGAAGTATCAGAAACATTATCGACTTGATGCGCATGGCGGATGATGCGCTGTATCACGCAAAACACACAGGCAGAGGAAGATTGGTTTGCGCGCAAAATAAAACTGAGAATATCGCTTCCTTCTCTGAGAGGCGCAAAACACTGCAAAAAATTGAGGCAGGAGGCACAGTGGCAGTGGATTACATTCAACAGCTGGGAGCTTTCAATAAGATTTCTGAGATTCTTCGCAAAGCCAATAATGAAAAGGAAGTTTTAGGAAAAATCGCGCAGACTTTTCACCGCGAGTTAGGCTTCGAGAAAGTGTATTGCTTATTGAAAGATGCGCATGAAGAAAAATTAAACTTGGGTGGTAGTAGCGCAATTACAGAAGCGCAAATCAAGAAAGTGAAACAAACTCACCTCCTCCTGCGCGAAAGAAACTCTCTCACGCATGCAATGGATAAAAAAGAAATTTTGGATCTCACGAGTGGGAAAATCTCCGAGAAATTTAGAAATTTTTGGGAAACTCAGCAAGCGCTGGTAATTCCGCTAATTGGCAGAAATCAATCCATCGGAGTAATTATCGCCGAATATGGGGAAAATAAAACTTTCAAGAAAAACGATTACACTTTTTTACTTTCAATCGGCGATCAAATCGAAACTGGTATTGTGAAAGCGCGCGCCACTAATCGGATTAAATATTTCAATGTTGAGCTGAAGAAAGAAGTGCAAGCTGCTACAAAAAAAGCTTGGCAATATTCCCACTCTCTCGAGAAGCAGATGCAAGCGAATCGCAAACTGCGCGAAGATGAAATCCGCATCCACTTCGAGATTATTTCCGCGCTGGCTACCAGCCTCGAAGCGAAAGATCTCTATACTCAAGGTCACTCAATGAGAGTTGCGAGCTATGCCTACCAACTCGGAGAAGCTGTGGGATTGGAGGCAAATCGATTAACAAATCTGCGCTACGCAGGTTTGCTGCATGATATCGGCAAAGTAGCGATTGACCAAACGGTCTTGAATAAAACTTCTTCGCTGACAGAAGAAGAAGCGCGCGAAATTTCCAAGCATCCAATCCTCGGTGCCAAAATCGTAAACTCAGTGAGATTCCTCCAAGCAGCTGGAAAAATTATTTTGCAACACCACGAGAGGTGGGATGGCAAAGGTTATCCGCGCAAACTCAAAAGTAATCAAATCACTCTCGAAGGCAGAATCATCGCAGTCGCTGATGCTTACGATGCGATGGTAAGCCGGAGAAGCTACGGAAAGAAAATGACTCAAGCCGCAGCGCTAGCAGAAATCGAAGCTGGCAGTGGAAAACAATTTGATCCTGAGTTGGTAAAAGTTTTTACGAAGCTAGCAGCAGAAAAGAAACTCCACACTCCCAAGTCAGAAATTTAGATGGCTACTATTTTTTATTACGGTGAGAATCGCTACCTGCTAAATCAAGCAGTGAAAGAAGTGATTGAAAAATTCAAAGCGAAGGAAGGAGATCTCAATCTCAATGTTTTTTCTGGCAGCGAAGGGAATGAAGAAACAGTAATTTCTTCCTGCCAAACTCCACCCTTTCTTGGGAATCATCGCTTGGTGGTTTGGAAAGATTTTGATTTCAAGAAAACTACCCCACTCCTCGCAAAATTTATCGAAGCAGAAACTCCTGACTACACACTGCTAATCGCAACAAGTAACGCAGATGCGCGTTTAGCTTTTTTCAAAGCGCTGAAGAAGTTTGCAAAAGTAGAGGAATTTGAAAATCTCAAACCCGCAGGTTTTCAGAAGTGGTTGCAAGCGGAGACAGCGAAGAAAAATTTGAAAATCGAAAGCGCAGCGCTAGAGTTACTGGCGACTTACACACTTGGAGATTCTGCAGCTGCGATGAGTGAATTGGAAAAACTGGGAATGTATAGCGATGGCGAAACGATTACGCGAGGAATGGTGGAATTACTCACGCATCCCGATTTACACACGAGTGTTTTCCGTCTCACGGATGCTATCGGTGCGAAACGCAGCAACGCAGCGCTGAGTGATTTGCGCGATTTGATTTCACGCGGAGAAAACCTCATGCAGATTTTCTTTATGATTGTGAGGCAGTTTCGTATCCTCCTCTCGCTACAAGATCTTGCAAAGAAAAATATCCCTCAGGGTGAAATTGCGAAGCAACTGAAGCTGCATCCCTTCGTTGTGCAAAATTCGATTCCACAAGCCAGAAATTTTTCGGCTGAGGAATTGAAACGTGCTTACGCGCAGCTACTCGAAATCGATACGGGAGTAAAAACCGGGAAACTCAGCTACTCCGCAGATAACCCTACAGAATTTGCACTCGCGTTGGAAAAATTCATCGTAAGTTTTAGCTGATAGTTTTCAGCCACAAGTCTGCAGTTAGTAGTTTTATTTTTCATCTCAACTTTTTTTCTTCGAGTAAGCGAAGCGCATCGAGAAGTTTGAGCAGCATAAGTTCTCGACAAGCTCGAACAAAAAATATAAGAAAGGAATTCCAAAAGCTGAAGACTGCCGACTGCCAACTAAAAACTCTTTCTTTATCCTTTGTCCTTAATCCTTAATCCTTGTAAAATCACTGAGTTATTTTATCTTTATGGAATTGGAAGTAATCATCGGCCTCGAGATTCACGCGCAAGTGAAAACGAAAACGAAGATGTTTTGTAGTTGTGACAACGATGCGTGGGGCGAAGAGCCCAACGCTACCGTTTGCCCAGTTTGCACCGGCCACCCTGGCGCATTACCAGTGCCAAATAAGAAAGCGATTGAGTTGGGTGTGAAAGCAGCACTAGCGCTTGGCTGCAACATCCCACAGTATTCCAAATTCGATCGCAAAAATTATTTCTATCCAGACTTACCCGCTGGTTATCAAATTAGCCAATTCGATGAGCCAGTGAGTAAAAATGGCAGCGTGGAAATTATTTTGGATGGTGAGAAACGGAAGATTGGAATCACCCGACTGCACCTGGAGAATGATGCAGGGAAACTCACCCATAGTGGCAACTTCAGCTACTGCGATTACAATCGCGCTGGCACTCCGCTGATGGAAATCGTAAGTGATCCCGATATCCGCAGCGCGAAAGAAGCGAAACTCTACGCAGAAGAAGTGCAGAAGATTTTACAATTTGTCGATGCGAGTAATGCGGATATGTATCGTGGTGAGATGCGTTTCGATGCGAGTATTTCTCTCCGACCAGTGGGTGATGAGAAACTCTACCCACGCGCAGAGATAAAAAATCTCAACTCTTTCAAAGCGCTCGAAGCTGCGCTGCTACACGAAATCAGCCGGCAAACCGAGATGTGGGAAACTGGCAAACCACCCGCCTCCGAGCAAACTGTTGGCTGGAATGATGAGAAAGGTGAAACCTATCTCATGCGCGAGAAAGAATCCGCGGCGGATTACCG
The DNA here is from genome assembly GCA_028690585.1 of Candidatus Altimarinota bacterium. Taxonomy (GTDB): domain Bacteria; phylum Patescibacteriota; class Gracilibacteria; order JAHISY01; family JAHISY01; genus JAQVAZ01. Next base: position 852 of record JAQVAZ010000036.1, on the reverse strand, counting down.
CTACTTCCCCGAGCCAGATATTCCACCATTGGAATTCGATGAGAAGGAAATCGAGCAGTGGAGAAAAGAATTACCAGAGTTACCACTCCCGATGCGCGAGAGATTTGAGAAAGAGTATGGAGTCACTCAGCAAGAATCTGAAACACTTACTTCGAGTAAAGCCCTCGCAAGTTATTTCGAAGAAGTTGTAAAAATCAGTGGTGATGGAAAAAAATCTGCGGGTTGGTTGCTTAGTGAATTGCTTGCGAAGATAAAAGATAGCGAAGACTTAACGATCGAAACGCAAAAAATCACTGCGGAGAATTTGGGTAACTTGGTGAAATTAATTGTAAACGGAGAAATCAGCGGAAAGATTGGTAAAGAAATTTTTCCCGAGATGTGGGAAACAGGTGAAGCAGTAGAAAAAATTATTGAGAGAAAAGGCTTGAAACAAATCAGTGATACAGGAGAAATCGAGAAGCTAGTAGATAAAGTGATTGCCGAAAATCCAGCGCAAGTAGCCGGCTTCAAAGCTGGCAAAGTGCAGCTGCTTGGTTTCTTCGTAGGAAATGTTTTGAAACTCAGCGGCGGCCAAGCGAATCCGCAAATCGTAAATCAACTCCTAAAGGAAAAACTTCAATAGATATTGGGTGGTAGGAAGTAGGTGGTAGATTTTTGTTTTTGTCATTCCTGCGAAGGCAGGAATCCAAAATATAAAAGTGATTCCCGCTTAATCCCCCTTTGGTAAGGGACTGGCATAGATAATTCATTTCAATCGTAAGTATCTCCTTAGCTTCAAGCGTAATTGTTGTTTGTCAGGGTTGCAGAACCTGAAGACTGCCTCGTCAAGGTGAAGTTGGTATTCTACGCGAG
>JAQVAZ010000035.1 GCA_028690585.1 Candidatus Altimarinota bacterium | reverse complement strand
GAAGTGCGTTGCACAATAGGAGCGGCAAAGTGGGGTGGTGATTAGGTAAAACTTCTCATCGCCCCACGCTTTTTCTTATTTTCATGTAAACTAAACCCAATCTCTGGGATCGAAATCCGGGCTGCGAGCTACTCGCTTCTCGCTTCCGCTTCCAGAGAGAACTTAACTCCTTTTCTCATGGAATCCAAGAAAATAGAAGGTGAGATTGCTGGCCGCAAACTCACTATCTCCACAGGTAAACTGGCCAAACAAGCAACAGGCAGCGCAGTGCTCACTCTCGGTGATACTGTGATTCTCGCTACTGCTACAATCGCTGGCCCACGCGCTGGCGCAGATTTCTTTCCGCTCTCTTGTGAGTATGAAGAAAAATATTATGCTGCAGGCAAAATTAAAGGCAGCAGATTTATTAAAAGAGAGGGGAGACCAAGTGATGCCGCGATTCTCCGCAGCCGTTTGATTGATAGACCGATTCGCCCACTTTTCCCAAAAGGCACAACGAATGAAGTGCAAATCATCGCTACAGTGATGTCAGCGGATCTCGAAGTCGATCCAGCTGCCAGCGCAATCAATGCAGCTTCTGCTGCGCTCATGGTTTCTGGTATGCCTTTCGCTGGGCCAATCGGTGCGGTGCGCATTGGTTCCATCGAAGGAAAACTCATCGTGAATCCAACTTACGCAGAAGAAGAAGCTGGTGATCTCGTTCTCACTGTGGCTGGCACAGCGGATGCTATTACGATGGTAGAAGCAGGCGTGAAAGAATTAACCGAGGAAAAAATTCTCGAAGCTTTGGAATTAGCGCATAGTGAAATCAAAAAGATTTGCGCACTGCAATTAGAGTTACGCAATCAGGTCAATCCAACTCCAGTTGAAGTAACTCTCGCGAAGAAGAATGAAGAAGTGATTGCCGCTATCGATGCTGTGATTACACGTGAAGATCTCAACACAGTGAAAGGAATTCTCAAGCGCGAAGTGAAAGAAAAAATTCACACGCTAGAAGATAAACTTCTCGCTGCTTACGCAACTCAAATCGCGGAAGGAAAATTCACCGAAGCAGAACTTAAAAATGCTTTGAATGATAAATGCGAAAAAAATCTGCGCGCTGAAGTGCTAGAAAAAGATTTGCGTATCGATGGTAGAAAACTCAATGAAGTCAGAGCTTTGAGTTGTGAAGTAGGAATCCTGCCTCGCACTCATGGCAGCGGTTTATTCAATCGTGGCGAAACTCAGATTCTCAGTATCGCGACACTCGGTGGCCCAGGCAAAGCGCAGACAATCGATACGATGGATAAAGATTACGAGAGGCGCTATATGCATGAATACAACTTCCCACCATTTTCCGTGGGAGAAGCCCGCATGTTGCGTGGCCCAGGCCGCAGAGAAATCGGCCACGGAGATTTGGCTGAGAGAGCTTTACTCGCAGTCTTGCCAACCAAAGAAGAATTCCCATACGCAATGCGTGTAGTAAGTGAAACTCTTTCTTGCAACGGCAGCTCTTCGATGGGAAGTGTCTGCGGAAGCACTTTGGCTCTCATGGATGCTGGTGTGCCAATCAAGAAGCCAGTCTCTGCTATCGCGATGGGAATGGTTACCAACAAAGATGCAGAAGGAAAATTCACTACTTACAAAATTCTTTCCGATATCCAAGGCGCTGAAGATTTCGCGGGTGATATGGATTTCAAAGTGGCTGGCACTCGTGATGGTATCACCGCGTTGCAGATGGATATAAAAGTAAAAGGAGTTTCTACAGCAATTCTTGCAGAGGCAATGGCGCAAGCGCGTGAAGGTAGAGAAACAATTCTCGTGGCGATGTTGGCGACTCTCCCAACCAACCGCAAAGAATTAAATAAATACGCGCCTCTCATTCAATCAATCCGCATCAATCCAGAAGATATTCGTATTGTTATCGGCAAAGGCGGCGAAACAATTCAAAAGATTACCGCGGAGTGTGGAGTAGAGATTGATATCGATGATGAAGGAATCGTGATGATTACTGCGCCCGACCAAGAGAAGGGAGAGAAAGCGGCAGAGTGGGTGAAGAAACTTCTCTACAAGCCAGAAGTGGGTGATGAATTCGATGGTAAGGTTGTGAAGATTATGGATTTCGGAGCTTTCGTAGAATACGCGCCAGGTAAAGATGGAATGGTGCATATCTCTGCGCTTGCGCCTACTCGCATCGAAAAGGTTGAAGATGCAGTGAAAGTCGGTGAGCATATCAAAGTGAAGATTGTGGAAATCGACCAGATGGGTAGAGTGAATCTCACTCGCATCATGCCTGATGGCACTGTGATTGCGCGCGCTCCAAGACCAACAGGCGGCGCTAGGCCACCACGTAGATTCTAAGACTTCAAAAATTTGCCGAGGTGGGTTAAACTGCCTCGGCATTTCTTTATGAAATATATTCTCTACATCATCGCAGTGTTGGTAATCGCAGCTGCTGTGATGCTTACACTCCGCATCCTGAGTGGAGAAGATAGCTGGAATTGTGAAAATGGGGAGTGGGTGAAGCACGGGTATCCCATCGCACCTCATCCAATCGAAGTCTGCGAATAAAAAGAAATCATGGCCGGGTAGTCCGCCGCGGCGGACGAAGGATTGAAAATCCTTGCATCGACATTTCAATTCTGTCCTCGACCATTACTAAAATAAAAACTTTTGAAATCTTGAAATCATAGCCGGGTAGTCCGCCTGCGGCGGACGAAGGCTTGAAAACACTAATGGCCGGGTAGTCCGCCTGCGGCGGACGAAGGCTTGAAAACACTAATGGCCGGGTAGCTCAGTGGTAGAGCGAAGGATTGAAAATCCTTGCGTCGACAGTTCAATTCTGTCCTCGGCCACCACTAAATCAATATGCGTAAATCTGCTGAAATGACAGTTGGATTTATAGCAGCAGTCATTACATTAGTAGCTGCTACTATAAGTTTTTTTAGTGATGAATCGTATTCGAATTCAAATAACCAAGAAATAAAAATTAACGGAGATAATAAGGGGGAAATAGTTAATCAAAAGGTGATGCAGCAAGCTACTCAGAAAGAGGAGTCTGATGAAAAAGACTGGCAAGAGGCGCAAGCTGTTTTGTCAAAATTTTTTAGATATACCAATCTTGAAAGGTTTGAAGACTTAAGAAGTTTATTCGCGCCAAAATATTCTGATATTGATAAAAAAATACAAGAAGCAAAAGATAATAAAGCTAATATAATCGGAAGCTGGGAAGTTTCTAATCTAGAGAGAGTGATGGGGGAAAGCGATTCTTCTACAAAAGTTTTTAAATATAAGAGAGAGTATAAATATAATTTGGATAAAAAACTACACTCAGAAATTTTAAAAACATACTTATCAAAATTTGATAATGAGTGGAAGATAATTAGATTCGAAGTTGTTTACAACGAATATAAATAACCCAACTAAACTTTCTAGTTTTCCTTACTCTGCCTCTAGGAGTAAGCAGTGGAGTTTTGTATTCCACAGCCACTCATATTTGGATGGGGGGTTTTGCTGTATGAAATTAATTTAATGTTTATAAAGCGATTTAAAAACAAATAGGCTAATATTCAGCTATGCTAAATTGCCATCTAAAGTTACGTTTTGTTGTAGGCTTCGCTATCTCGACAGTGGGAATGTTTCTTTTTTCTGGAAGCACTTTTGCTGCCATAGATCAGAGTTTGCCTCAGGCGCAGATTGATGCCGTGAAATATGGTATCAACAATATTCAAAATAGTATTTCGGAAATTGATAAGAGAGTTTCTTCCATCGAGAAACAATCAGCGGATAATCAATATCGAGAAATATTAGAGAAAACTAATCAGCAGCTTAGTCTGTGGTGGAATCCTTATGGTGTGATGATTGCATCATTAGGAGTGTTGTTTGCGGTTCTTGCTGGCGTTTTTGCTTTTATTCTTTGGCGTCAAAGCAAGGATTATAAAGAGGAAAATAAAGAAAATTTTGAAAATTTTTTATCTGCTCAAAACGAAAAGTCAGAAGCAGCTATTAAAAAATTAGATGATATGCTTGCTCAAAAAGAAAAGGAATTCACCAGCGCAACAAAAGAGAAGAAGGCTGAAATTCAAAAAATAATTGATGATTTACAGTTGCGAAAAATTTCCATTGAAGCATCTACGTTTTCTGCCTCATCGCCTGTAACAGTAAAATCATTTGATTTGGGTGAATACAGTATGCTTTTGGGAAGTAGTTTTCATAAATGCTCCAAATGCGGTTTTGGATTTCAGGTTGATAGTGCAATTAGCTCAATTTCAATATCAGTTAGCTCTAATAAAGCTGTGGCTTGTCCAAAGTGTGGCAACGTAGACAAAATCTATTAGATTCCTAGTATTCCTCACTCTGCCTCTGGAAGTAAGCAGTAGGGTGGCCGCAGCTTGGGCAAATCTTCACCGCTTCTTTACCTTTGTGGAGGTAGCCGCATTTTCGGCAAACCCAGATTATCTCGCCATCTTTCTCGAAGACTTTGCCAGCTTCGATATTGGCGATGAGTTTCTTGTATCTTTCTTCGTGATGCGTTTCGGCTTTGGCGATTGCGCGGAGACGCTGCGCGATTTCTGGTAAACCTTCTTCCTCAGCGATTTTCGCAAACTCAGGATACATCGTGGTGTATTCGTAATTTTCTCCTGCGGCTGCGGCCTTGAGATTTGTCAGGGTGTCTCCGAGAGTAGTTGGCGCTTCGGCTTCTACTACGATGGCAGCGAGTTTCTCATCACCTTTTTTCAAATCATTGATCAAACGGAATAACCACTTCGCATGCTCTCTTTCTTGCTCCGCAGTTTCCTCGAAGATCGCAGCGATTTGTTCGAAGCCTTCTTTCTGCGCAATCTTCGCATAGATCGCATAGCGATTTCGAGCCATCGATTCACCGATAAAAGCTTTTGTAAGGTTGGTAATAGTTTTCTGCATAAGATTGTGATTAAGAGCAATCTCCACTTTAAAAACAAAATTAGATATTTGCAATTGCAAGAATGCGTAAAAAGCTAGAAAATAGCCGAGAAATTTAATAAACAATTAAAATCATGCGCATCCGAAATCTTCTCTTCTCATTACTCCTCTTATTGGGATTCTTGGCAGTTAGTCAGGAAGTAAAAGCGGAAACTACGATTGATACTGATATCGTAGTTGATACGACTTGGACCAAAGCGATGAGTCCGATTATTCTCAAAGGGCAAAATCGCAGCCAAACAATTATCCGTGTGACGAGTGGCGCGACTCTCACTATCGAGGCGGGTGTAACTGTGTATCTCAGCCCAGGCATGGATTTCTATGTTACCAATCAATGTCTGCGTGGTTATGGAAATGAAGTTTGTTATCGCGGTAGCGATGGAAATATTCGTTTACCGAAGTTGATTGCCAAAGGCACCGCGGATTCACCGATTATTTTTACTTCTGCCAAAAAAGATCCAGCAGCAGGGGATTGGGGCAGTATGATTATCGAAGCGCAAGGAAGTGATATCGAATGGGTGCAATTTCTCTACGGAGGTAATCGTAGCAAACGCGCTTTTGTCGAAGTGAGAGAATCTGTATTTGAAAATAATACAATCGATTACGGAGATACTGTCGGGCTTTGGACTGCGAGTCAGACTCTCACTGGCAACACGATTCGCAACAACAGCGGCAATGGAATCTATTGCAGCAACCAATGCAAGATTGCGAATAACTACATTGTGAAAAATGGTGGTAGCGGAATCGAATTGGATACACTGCTAAAAACTGAGATTATAGGAAACTTCTTCTACAAAAATTCTGGCAACGCAGTAAATTCTCTCAGTATTCTTTCTATGCCAGTCGAGATTGCGAATAATTTATTCATGGAAAATGCGGGTGGAATTTATTTCGAGAGAAGCAGTGAAGGTTTAAATTTCCACAACAATAATTTCCTGCGCAATACCAACTTCGCAATCAAATCTGATATCAATAATCGCGCAGATAAAACTTATCCTGCGGCAGGAAATTGGTTTGGAATCGATACAGGTAGCAGTAGTAGCGCAGGAGAGTTTTATGCTTCTCCAGAATTTATCACTACCAACTTTGCGAAAGATGGAAATGATTT
>JAQVAZ010000034.1 GCA_028690585.1 Candidatus Altimarinota bacterium | reverse complement strand
ATCTACTGTTGCGCCACCTCCACCGCCACCACCGCCACCTCCACCACCGCTACTAGTCGAGATGGTGTAAGTTTGGTCGACTCCTGCTGCGTAGTTACCAGCTTTGTCATAGCAGCGGAATTTCAGTGTAGCGCTAGAGGAAATCGAAACACTGCCATCATTCGCAACTGAAGAGCTTGAGGTGGTTGGAGTATCTCCATTTGTGGTGTAATAAATCTTATCTATGCCAGCGAGAGTATCGCTGCAATTACTCAGAGTGACAGTTTGCGCAGAAGTGTATCTGCTGCCTGCTGGAGGAGCAGTCGGAGTAGTCGGCGCAGTAGTGTCAAAAGTTACTGTGATACTGCCAGCCAAAGCGCTGATTGCTGGAGTGGCTTGAGAATCTTTTACCCAAGGATAAAGTGTGTAAGTTTGCTGCGCAGGAAACGCAAATGGAATTGCATTTATATTAGGGTAAATAGGTAATAATGCATCATCATCAAAATCTGCTGAAGCTGGTTGAATATTATTAGTTGTTATTAATCCAGCAGCTACAGCAGAGACAGGTGAAAGAGTATCACTCGCTTCAATCTTAAATACTGCGGGAGTAATATTCGTGAAAATCGGACCGGTGCTATAGGTGAGTGGAGAAGCGCTTACGCGGTATCCGAAACTCGTAACTACTGGCCTGTCATTTGGCACGGTGGCAGTCACTGTCACAGTATTTCCACTACCAAAATTAATATTCTCAGCGCCGAAGTTATTATCCGTATCAGAATATTTGATTACATAACCAGCGTTATTCGCTAGCGCAGAAGCGAGAGTGAAGCTGATATCACTGCCTGCTGCAGCGTTGCTGCCGAGATTACTGATTACGATATAACCATTCGCATCTCCACGATTCGTCGCTTGCGCGAATTCACTGACTCCGCCGAGAGTGATAGCTGTGATTTGATTCCCTGCGAGATTCACTCCGCTTCCGCTGCTATTCGTAATGCGGAGAGTGAGATTATCACCAGCTTCGAGATCTACTCCTGCTGGTAAATCCAACGCAAAAGTTTGCCTATCAGCAGAGGTGAGAGTGAAATTGATTCCACCAGCAAAAGCGATTTCGATTCCACCAAGAAAAGCATTCCAGCCGAGTAAATTTGCGAGAATAAAAGCTAGCAGCTTTCTATACATTTCAGCTTTGTTTATAGCGCAAAATCTTACTTTTACAGTTTGATTTTGTCAAATTATTCCGTGTCTTTTACATTAAATTTCTTGCGGTATTTTTCTTCTAAGCGTTTGTTATTCCACTTGCGGAAGCGAGGGAAACCGAAGATGAGAATCGCTAACAAAACAATTCCGCCACCGACTTCTTTCCAAGGCAAAACTAGGATATGAGTAGTCGCGGTGGTGGCATCTTCTCCACTGCCGAGAGTAAGCACCGCTTTATACATTCCGATAGGGAAACCTTTGTGACGAATCTCTTTCGTGCCGTTTTCGTTGTAAAACCAATAAGGCTCGCCTTCCCATTTCTCGAGGAAAGTGCGGAAACTTTTTGCCAAGACATTGCCTTGCGCATTATTCACTGGGATGTAATCCACGATTTCTTTGCCAGTCTCTACACCTCTTTCATTCAAGACACTTTTCACTCCGACAGGCGCAACTTTCATTCCGAAAGTATTGTAAATCTCGATTTTGCCAGTCGGTTTGAAATGCACATTTCCCTGATTTTCCCAACGCATCGCGAGAGTCACAGGCAGACTACCGAAGAAAAATTTACTAGAAGTTTTTAGAATCTGATCTTCAGTCAGCGTAGGTGTGTAAGCATCGAATCTATCGAGTTTGCCTGCTTCGCTAATCTCACCACTCACTCTCACCAAAACCAAACTACCGATTCTCTCAGAGATGGCTACTTGGCCACTCGCTGCTGGAGGCGAAAAGAAAATCGCGCCATAGTGGCCACCTGGCTCAGCATCACTCGGAATCACAATCGTGAAAGGCACTTCGACATTTCCATTTGGATTGATAGTAGTAACCCGATTGTCGTTTACATTTATCCAGTTGCTGATACTTAGTGCTTTATTATTTTCACTCGCATCGACGAAACTCGGCTGACCTGTCTCTCCGCTACTCACGAAATCTTGGATGCTTTGAATCAGAGTCAGTGTATCGCTGCCTTGATTATTTAGCTTCACCACTCCGCGAATCGTCTCACCTGGATTCGCATTGTATTCAAATTTCGGAGGAGTGATGGTGATACTCGCAGCGGAAACACTAGTAGTCACTGCGCAGATAGCGAGTAACCAAATCCCTGCAAAAGAGAGAGTTTTGCGAAGTAAACGCATGAGGTTGTTTTTAATTGGATTGTATTCTAACTACAAAAATCGTTTGTGTAAAGCCCATGGATTTCATTCTTGCGCCAACCTATCATTCCTGCGACTCACTGTCATCCCCGCGAAGGCGGGGATCCAAAACCGTAAAGGAGGATGGAAGAATCATCCAATTCGCGCAGGTCTGGACCTGCCTACCGGCAGGCAGGTTTGTAATCCAGACCGAAACGTTTTTTATTCAGTAGGAGTTAGGTTGTTTTTTCAGATTTTTAGGAAGCATTTGTTTGCAGCTTTTGAAATAAGTGCTAATCAAAAAATATTTAGTCGGGGTTACAAACCCCGACCAGCGAAAAGATTTTGGAAATGATTGCGATTTGGTAGGGAATGGTCGCGACCATTCCCTACGCGCGCGAATCAAATCTCCACGCAAAAAAGCCCCACAGGTGATGTGAGGCTTTTTCTATTTATAAAGTGTTTGAAATGAAAAGTGTGTTGCTGGCTTAGAAGGTTGCTGTAGCTGTGAAGGTAAGGTTTGTTGCGTAATCTGCAGCAGCAGGAGTAATAGGAGATATACTCGCTTCAATTTGTGTGTTTGCAGTATAAACAGTTGGATCATTACCTGTGATTACTGACGCTGCAGAAGTGCTTAATACAAAATCATTAGCATTAGCCGCTACTGCATTTCCTGAGTCTGTAGCTTCTGTGATGTTAAGATTAAAGCCTTCGATTCCGTTTGCAGCTGCTACTGTTGCAGCAATACCATCCAGTAAGCTAGCTGAATATAATCCTGCGTTTCCGCTACCATCATCGCTATCAGCTACTGAAAGCACGAATCCGCCTTGCGCATTTGTTGCTACACTAACAACTGGACCAGCAGCTGCTGTGATTGCACTTGGAGAAAGAATTCCTAAAGCTACTGAGTTAGTGGAAAGTGCAAGAGTAAGAGTTGGCTCAACGATAGCAGTTACGCTTACTACATTTGCAGTGCCGAAGTTAATCATCGCAGCACTAATGTTTCCATTTGTATCGGAGTAAGCAATTGTATAAGCAGTATTAGTAGCTAAAGCTGAAGTGAAGACTATAGCTAAATCAGAATCTGCAGCGGTATTATCTCCACTTTCTGTAATAATGATTTGACCGTTTGCGTCGCCATTTTCAGTAAGTGTCTCTGCTGCACCACCACCAAGAATTGCGGAGGTGATTGGATTTGCAGATAAATCTACAGGATTACCGTTAGCGGTTGTAGTGATTCTGAGGGTGATTACATCATCACCGTCAAGATCTACTCCAGCTGGTAAAGCGAGAGTAAAGTTTTGTCTGTCGGCAGAAGTGACAGTTGTCACAACTCCAGCTGCATAAGCTGGGATTGTTGCGTAGCTTGCAAGCATGGCAACAGTTGCTGCGATGGCTGCGAAGCGAGAGAAAAGTTTTTTCATATAATTGGGGTTATTTGAGATAAAGAATAGATTAAGAGTTAATTGCAACAGGAGGGTATTTTAACCACTTCGGATATTTTTGCAAGTGGCTAAAACTATTCTGTATACAAAATTTGTTTCTGGAAATTTTGTCACTGCGAGTTTGCTTAGGTAGACGAAGCAGTCTCGTGAGGTTTTTTTACTGAAACTTTCGGGATTACTTCGGGCTTTGCCCTCGTAATGACAGGGTGGCTTTGCCCTCGTAATGACAGGAGTGGGTAGCAACACTATTCATTTTCATTCACCGAGATTTCAAAGAAGCGAAGAAACTAGTAACTCAAAGCAGCGTTATACGCGAGAGTCTGATTGTAGACTCCTGCGGATTGGCTGCTGCCTACATTTACATAGTATTGAATGTAGAAAGTGTAAGTTTGCAAAGCATTAGTCGAGGCGAGTTGGCTGCCAGTGAATTTCGTTTTGGTAGCGACTGTGTTATTTACACTCCAGTTGAAATAATTTCCGAAAACTCCTGCTGCGCCTTCCTTCATTCTCCACGCATTTCCATCGCCTGCAGTAGCGGTATTATTGGTATGCCACGCGATATTGTCGCCGCCACTCGTGAGGCTGCCACTCGGAGTCGCGCTGAGATTTACACCAGCGCCGTAAGTCGTAATCGTGATTTTCGTATGCTTCGCATTATCGTTGGTGTAGCTGGCAGTATTCGGAATCAGGATTCCGAAATTCGCTTCGCTTTGATTCTCGATAGTCATCGTGAAATTATCCACCCAGAAATCCCAAGTAGCGCTATTACTATTGCCTGAGTTATCACTGACGACTACTCGCGCAGAGTGTTTGCCAGCGGTGAGAGTAGTAGCGAGATTACAAATTGCTTGCGTGGTGGTTTTTGTGAGATTGCCTCCGCTACAGATTCCAGATATTCCTTCACTTGCATCGGCGAAATCTCCATCACCATTGAGATCTACTTCCATCGTGATAGCAGCAGTATTTACTCCGACTCCGCCGAGATTGTCTGCGTAATTCACCGAGAGGCTGGCAGGGGAAGCGGGTAGAAGTGTCTGATGCGCTGGATATTCTGTATCCGCAGTGAAGCTTGGCGCAGTGATATCAGAAATATTCGCAGAGAGTGGAGTGCCTTTTTGATTTGTATTATCGAAACCCTGACTGGCGGCTGCGGTATGCCAGCTGGTAGCAGTGGTGCCGATGCCGACACTCGCATTTCTCTCCATCGTAGCAGGAGTGGTTGTATTACCAGCGAAAGGAATACCGACTCCATCATCCGCCCTATCGAGGAGACTATCGGAATTGTTGCAAGTGGCATCAAGCGAAGAATACAAACTGATTTGCAAAGCGGTATCGGGAAGCGCAACCCAGCTAGCTGGAATCAGATTTGGAGTTACATTCAATGCAGAATTTGCAGAGGTTTCCGCATACTGAGAAATCAGATAATAACCGCTGCCTGCGATGCTGCCTGTCAAATCTGTGAGTTTGCTGCCGCCTACATAAATACAATAATAATTTGTAGCGAAATTCAAAGCGTTGCCACTGAGATTGCGTAACTCAATCCACTCATCGGCAGCTTTGCCACTACTGCCACCCCAAGAGATTTCATTCACAATCAAACCACCACCGACAGTTACAGTTGCGGTGTTATTATTTACATTCGCTTGCGCAGAAGTATCGGCAATCACTCCTGCTGCGGAGAATTTTACTGTGGAAGTGCCAACAGTCAGCGCGGTATCTCCACCATTTAACTCAATCACGATACTGCTATCGTTGGCAGTATCTCCCGTATTGAAATTCGCATTTGCGATGCTACCTCCACTCGCTACCGTAAAATCAGCAGGAATATCTACACTTGCATCGCTGATTGGCTCGGAAAAATTTACGAGGATAGAATCATTCGAAACATCTCCAGTGGAAATATAATTCGCGGCTACGATTGCAGCCCCCATATAATCGCTGCCAGTAGTGGCGGCGAAATCATTCGCAATATTATTTGCGCTATCTTGTATCACGCTGCTGCTGTTATCCAAGCTTGCAGTGAAGCTGCCGATAGTAGTATCCGCTGCGCCGCTTCCTTCAGTGAGATTCAAAACGAGTGTATCGTTGGCTACATTGGTAGTTGCGGTAGCTACGGTATTTAGCGTTGCGCCACTTGGCACATTGGCAAGAATCCAAGGAGAAGTCGCGGTGGTAGCAGCGAGAGTTTCACTGAAAATAATTTTTACTGTATCCGCTTTCCCATTCCCATTCGTATCGTAAACGCGAATCGGATTACTATTAACTAAGCGTGGTTTCACTCCATCGGTAGTTGCGCTGCTGGCGGTAGCTGCGAAGTTGCCAGCTTTGTCTGTGAGACTACCAGCGGTATAAGTGAAAGTTGGTTTCACACCAGTATCACTACTGCCACTCTCTGTCACTGCGAGATAAAAAATCTCACCATCGACATTATTACCTGTGGAAAATCCGCTAGTGAAAGTGACAGCCCCGCGACTGCCAG
>JAQVAZ010000011.1 GCA_028690585.1 Candidatus Altimarinota bacterium | reverse complement strand
CCGATAGATTTCACAAAATCCAATTCTGCTGCGTAATTTATGCTTAGAGCAGCGTATTCCTCCAAAGCTTTTTTTAGAGTTGGGTTTTGAATTTTCGCGAGAAGATCTTTTAGTTTGCTAGGGTTTCTATTCTTACGAGATTCTTCCACCGCGCTTCCTGCCAAAAATTCTTGGATAATTTGTTTTTCAGCTGCAGAGGCATTTCCAGTCAAGCTTTCGATTTCAGATTTATTTTCTGCTATTGCTGCTTTAGCCATCAGTAACTCTGAAGCTTTGCGTTTATCCCATTTTTCATCAATCTTCAAACTTTCATATGCAGCATATTCTTTTTTTAGTTCCTGCATTTTTACTAAGATTTCATTCTTTCTTTCAGGATTAGCTTTGGTGATTTCTTGCGCTAACTTCACAATTTTTTCCGAAATTTTTAGCATTTCTTCAGCTTGTTTTTTATTCCAATCCCCAACACTATTTAAGCGCATTTTTCCAACTCCATTTCCATCAAGAATTGAGACTTCACGCTTCAGGAATTCCTCAGCATTTTTACCTGTATAAACTGAGTTAGAAATCAATCCTATAATATTGCCTCCAGAAAGAATATCAACTCCAGTCCAAACTTTATCTAAACTAGGGTGATTGATCCAATTTGGCATTGCCGCTGAGATGTCTGCTCTCAGATCTTCTGTCATCAAGCTAACACCAGCTGTAGCACCGATTGCAACAACGAGTCTTAAAAGGGGATGCCCAGGAGTGAGTCTGAGGGCGCCCATAAAAACCCCCAGCTCGGCGCCAGTGTCTACTAGGGCTTTGCGTTTATCTGCAGCCTCACTTACATTGTGAATCATCATACACAATCCTACAGCTCCAAGCACTCTCATTGCTTCTCCTCCTACACGTGCAACACTTTGGAATTTTGTAGAAATCACTTCAGAAGAAAGTGGTGTTCCACCCTTAGCTTTTACCGTCTCAGTATATTCCTTATATTGAAGAGGGTTTAATTCTTCAGCTGCTTTGGCTTTATCTAATAAATCTGTTGGCTTTAGCACTCCAGATTCTGCTGGGGCAGGCTCTGATTTGAGAGCGAGAGCAGTGTTACCTTCAACTGCCGCGTATGGTGCTTTTGCAGGTGTAGGATTATTTTTCCCAAAATTACCTTTAGTTACATTTCCTGCCCTTGCTTTTCCAGGAAGCTCTTCAGGAATAGCGTTTGTTTCAGCCGCTGAATTTACTGATTTCATTCTTGCTGCTTCCGCTCTCGCAGCTTCTGCAGTTGGAGAAAGAGTTTCAGATGTGGATTGCGTTGCAGGAGTTACTACAGCTACTTTTTGTGTTTCCCATTTGCCTTTAGCTTTATCCCATAATTTCATTATGGGATTACTTGGGTTGAAGCTTGCGATCACTTTTCCAGTGGTATCGATAAACCGGAAAATCTTTCCGGTGCTTTCCCATCTACCAAGTAATTTAGGACTTCCAAAAAATTGTGCAGATTTACTAATACCTTTACCCATAACTTCTGCTCCATAAACTGGCCAAGCTATTCCCTTACCAATGTTTTTCGGTAGCATCAGTAGGCTTCTGTGAGATTTGGAAAGATAATCCCAAGCAGTCAAAACTCCACTTACAATGATTGCATTTTTACCCCACTGCCCAAAAAATGCGCTAGCATTTTCGGCATTTTTATTAAAAATCCAATTGGAAAGATTTTTGAAAAACACCAACTCTTCTCTTACTATTCTGTAGGCTGTATATCCACCTGCAGCTGCTATATGCCCTAGCCAACCTGGAATAATTTCTATTCCCCAGTCAAATACTTTTATGGTTGTATCTTCTCCACTGATGAGAGAGGCATATTGAGCTCTATTAGAGATTTCTTCTCCTCTTTCCATTTTTTCACAGTCTGCTAAAACATTTTCTTTACTGATGGCAACTCCTCCACTTTTAGCATAATCACGCATTAATTTATACAAAAAAGCATTTTCATAATCCTTTCTTTCTTTGAGTTTTTCTACCCATTCTTGAGTGTGTTTATCATAATCATCCTGAGGGGTTTCGTTTAATCCAAGCGCATCACTAGCTTTCTTTTTTGCTTTAGCAACATAGCCTTTTACTGTTTCTTGATCTTTTGGATCAATCGCACTATCAAGCAACCATTGTTTTGCTTTTTTATTTAGATCTAAATCTCCGAATAGAGATAAGCCTAGAAGCACAGATCCTCCAGCAGCAACAGTGCCTTTCACTTTTGACCAAACACCATCTTCTGCAAGAAATTGGTAAAGCGCATAAGCACCACCTAATAAGCAGATTCCAGTCAAAACAGGATTTTTTTGCGCAACATCAACAACTCCATCCCAAATATCACCAGCTTTCTTCATATATGCTTTGGGATTTTTGTAATCAAAATCTGGATTTTCAATACGGTTAATTATTTCCAATCCTCTTACTGCGTCTTCTAAAATATTTTTCCAAATTTCTGATTTTTGTAAATCAGGGTTTTTTTTAGCAAAATCAGCTGGATTTAAATCTTCAGGTTTTACTTTGGGGTTAGCTCGGAGATACAGGATGATTGCCCTGCTTACTTCTAATTTTTCCGTGAATTGCTCAATCTCTAGGGAATCAAGTAGGTTTTTTAACTTATCATTAATCTCGCCTAACTCTTCTGCGCTAGCTTCGCGTGATTCAATAACAGCATTAATTCTTCCTTCCAATCTTCCAAAATCTGCTTTGATTTTTGCTTCAGATTTCTCAACATTATTTTTCAGTGCCGCGATTTGTGTTGCTGTCTCCAAAACTTCTGCCGGTGTAGCTTTTTTTGGGGTTTCGACTTTGGGGGTTGTTGAGCCCATATTTATTCAGCTTTGGTTATATTTTGTTTTAACGCATCCACAGATTTTTTGATCTCAGCGATAACTTTCAAATCTCTCAAAGCAGCTTTGTGTTTATCCAATGATTTATCTTCAGTTACTCTGGTTTTGCCACTGCGAATTTTCCGCATGAGATTTTCGCGGACTTTAGCCAGCTTTTCTTGCAAACCTTCTTCGCGTAAACGATCTTTACGCAAGGTTTCTTCGGCTGCGGCGAGGGTGTTGTTTTGCATTTTTGTTTCGGGGAATTTTACCATAAAATGGCTTCTCTATCAACCTATTTCCCAAATAGCTAACCTTACGCTAAACTACTTTCCCGTTAACCTAAAACTATGTCTCGAGGAGGAAATAAAATCGTAGCTTCAGTCTGGATTTGCACAGAATGCAAGAAGCAAACTGATCGCGCAACGATGATCAACAAAGCCACTAATCCAAAGCTAGAACTCAAGGGTTATTGCAAACGTTGCCGCAAACACACTCTACAAGGCACCAAAGCAGAGAAGAAAGGTTCTCTCGGTTTGGCTCGCAATAAGTAGTTTTCTCTCACCGAGGGTGATTGCTCAGCAGGCTTTTTTGTGCTAGAATAGCAAGAAATAATTTTAAGTTTTTAAGTTAAACTTTAAAAGTTATTCCTTCATTCCAAAACAAAATGCCAGCTTGGATACTTTTCGGACTTGGGGCAGCGCTGATGCTAGGAGCTGCAAATATTCCTCAGAAGCTTGCGATTGGTGGAATCAGCACTTACTCGCTTTCGCCTTTTGCTTATGGGATTCTTTCAGGTGTGGTGATTATCCTCATTAATCTCGCGATGCTGCTTTATTACAAAGATAACTTCCAATTCTTCGCGAAGAAGGAGTGGAGTTTCGCGCTACTTGCTGCAGTGCTTTTTGCATTAGGCTCAGTGTGTATTGCGTTGGGTTATCGTAAAGGCGCCAATGCCAGCACTTTCGTTGCGCTTTTCAATACAAATACTTTAGTAGCAACAGTTTTGGGATTGGTGTTACTCAAAGAATTTACCTCACTTACTACTATTGGGATTATCAAAATTATCATCGGTGCGATTCTCGTCGTAGCGGGTGGAGTGATGGTTACTATCTAAGCTTCCCCTAAAAAATTATCTAAACCAAAATAAAATGAATCCAAAACACGAAAAAGGCTCTCGCATTATCATCGTCACGGGTGGTAGTGGTAGTGGAAAAACTTTACTCGCGAATCATATTGCGAAGGATATTTACGGTGGTGACTGCGAAGTGATTTCGCATGATATGTATTACATCGATAAAGATAGATTTGATCCTGATTATCGTGTGGATTACGATGCGCCAGAAAGTTTGGATAATAGTTTGCTTGCGCAGCATCTCATGAAGCTCAAAAACGGAGAAGCAGTTGATGCTCCGATTTACGATTTCAAAACCAAAGATCGCTTGGAAAAAACTTTACGTGTAGAGCCACATAAAGTAATTATCGTAGAAGGAATCCTAACACTTGCTGTGCCAGAGTTGCGCCAGTTGGCGGATTTATCCATCTTCATCCAGGTGGATGATGATATTCGTTTATCGCGCAGAATTATTCGTGATTTCGTGAGAGGTGGTAGAGGTGCTTTGGAAGAAGGTGGAGGATTGGAAGGTGAGTTGAAATATTACTTCGAGCATGTGAAGAAAAACTACAAAAAATATATCTCACCACTGACTGATGTAGCGGATATCATTCTCCGCAATAATGCGAATACACCCGATCAAATGATTCGCCGCGCAGAAACAATTCTCACGAAGTTTAAGATTGTTTAAACTCCAGCTTTCGCTGCCCAACCCGCTGGATCTTTCGCAAATTCCAAAACGGTTTTTTTGGCTTCCTCAGATATTTCCAGCTGCGCAACGAGAGTCGAAAAATTTGTCAGCGCAAACCAATTTACTTTCGCTTCCGAGAGTCTTTCTTGCGCTTTCGCAAATTCATAAGTAGAAATCGCGATACAAGCAATCACTTCCGCATCAGCTTCTTTGCGAATCGCTTCAATCGCTTTCACGCTGCTGCCAGCAGTTGAAAATAAATCTTCAATCACGAGAACTTTTGCACCTTTCGCTACGAAACCTTCTACTTGGTGGCCGGTGCCGTGGTCGCGTGGCTCGGGGCGGATATAACAAAACGGTTTCTGCAATCTATCTGCAACCAAAGCTCCCCAAGCAATCGCGCCAGTGGCTACTCCTGCCACCATATCAAATTCCAAATTATTTTCTTTGATTACCTCGAGGAAGCCCGCGAGGATTTTTTCTCGCGCATCTACGAAACTTACCAACGCGCGGTTATCACAATAGATCGGTGAGCGAATTCCACTCGTCCAAACGAAAGGATTCTCGGGTTGAATCTTCACGGCTTTCTTCTCGAGGAGGAGTTTAGCGATTTCAGTTGCAAGCATGGATGGTGAGTTATTGCGCTGATTTTAACATGCAGATTTTGCAAACTTTATCTAGAGAAAAAAATATAAAAAATTGCAATAACGTAGTAAGTTGTCATTATGATAGAAAATAGTATTCCCCATATTCTCCATTTCTGCTGAATAGAAATAAATTCTTTGGGGCTCTTCCACTTCCCGAACTTCCAAGCCAATTCGTTGCCTTTGAATCCTAGAAATAGAGATACTATAAAAACTATTAGTATAGAGATAGAGCCATCGAATTTATAAAGAATTGCTAGGAGAACAAGACACCATAACCATAAACCATTAAAGGGTCCCCAAATTAGCGAAAGCCCGTAGGCTGCCCAATTCCAACCTTTTATCCCCCTCGTAGTGTTTTTAGTATTTATTACAGTGTTTAAGGCTGCGCGATTATTTTCGTATTTACTACTCCTGATAATAATTATTATCAAAAATAAGATAGCTATTATTGGATAAAATATCATTAACAACTCATTCAGCTCAGCAAAAATGCTTGGTGAGCTACCGTCGGTAGCCATAGCAGCAAAAAAGCAGCAAAATGGCCACAGTAATAAGGAAACGAATATAGAAGCTTTAGCGTGACTTATCGAACGGGTTGATTTTGAATAATTGTAATAGTAAATAGCTAGTAGAAATAATAAGAGTGGTAAGTCGGCCATAACTAGAAAAATTCCCAAAGATACGATACCAAAAATAAAATTAATCATGTATGCATTAATTATAATTCAAATATACCATATCTTCTCTACAGAGAGGTATATTCATGATGCCAAATCATAAAATTCCAAATTGGTTGTGGAATCCCAAATGCTTAACTATTTTTCTCTCTCTGCCCAATCATGCACAAAAACAGAAATTGCAGTAGCGAGTGGCACAGAAACGATAATGCCAACCACTGGGTTGATTACGCTTGGGAAGCTGGCGCCTACTAGCATCGCAAACATGATTACCACTGGAGAAAGCCCCACCGCCTTTTTCATTACGAGTGGCACGATTACATTACCTTCGAGTTGCTGCACTCCGATATAGATTGCAGTAACCACAATCGCTAAAACAAAACCACCTTGGCTGGCAGCGAGAATCACTGCTGGAATCAGCGCAATCATCGGGCCAACATACGGAATCAACTCCGTCAGCCCAGAAAAAGTTCCGAGAGTAGCAGCGTAATTTACGCCTGCGATTGAGAGAGCGATGTAAGTCATCGCTCCTACTACTACCATCAGAATGATTTGGCCTCGCACCCAAGCACCAAATTTATCTCCTACTTTGCTGCCTTTCTCATTGATATATTTATGGAAGCGCTTTGGGAAAAGAGCTACGAAGAAATTCTTGATACCATCTTCTTCTACACTCATGAAGAAAGCGATTACCAAAATCATAATGAAACTAAACAAACCGCCTGCAATTGAACCAACCACCGCAAACGCATTTTGCCCAACCGAACTCAATACATTTAACCCTGCGGTGATATTTTCACGATTGAGGTTGCTTTGGATATTGACCAAATAATCTTGGAATTGGCTGATGTATTGTTGTAGCACTGAAGTATCAATTCCGAAATTACTAACCCAATTCAAAATCTGCGTAGCGAGTTTTGGAATTTCAGTAGTGAGGATTGGCACGAAAGAGGAAATAATCACTCCAAAGAATCCGATGATGACTGCATACACAATTAGGATTCCAAATCCGCGGGGGATTCTCCAGCGCTTCATCTTATCTACAAATGGATCAAGCGCTAATTCCAAGAAAGCGGCGATAAAGAAGAGGATCAAAACATCCTTAATCGCAATCAGGAAATACGCTAGCGCAATAATTCCCAAAACTGCCACTGTGGCTTTGGCTATCGAAGCAGTAGTGAGGTCAATTTTAGAATTTCCACTTCCATCGATTTCTCCGAGAAGCTTATCTCCCAGCGCCTCTAGCTTATGTTTCTCAGCTTTATTGCGCGCAACTTCCTCGCGGATATTTTTCAGCATCTTCTTTGCTTTCCCAAAGATGTTTTTGGTATCGTAAATCATGAGTAATAATTTAATTCAAAGCAATGCTACCGAATTAACCTTTCTCTCGCAAACCTTTAGCGCTTGGTTACGAGAGAAGTTTTATCAATAACTTCGATAAAAGTTTGGCCAGCTGGGAAGCTGACTGGCTGTCTATCCATATTTAAAAACTCGGTGAGACTACCAATCTTTCGCCACACACCTTGCCAATATTTTCCTTCCGAAAAATACCAAGCGATTCCTTCTCCTGTGGTTTTGAAATCAAGGTGGCCAGTAGCTTCATCTTCGAGAGTGTAGGTAGTGAATTGAATCACGATATTTTTTGGAGTGATGGGGTTTTTATCCGCATCAGCGTGAATCACTCCACCTAGCAAGCGCTGGTAATTTTCTTGCTTCGCATCATAAACATAATCCACGAGATAACTCGGTAAGCTGAAATTCAACGAGACAGTAGTGATTGGTTGTGTGTTGCTTGGAATCTCATCGCTAAAATCAAAACGCGGTTGCGTGAGAGTCGGTTGCTTTTTCTGCGCTGCCAGCAGTTTCTCCGCAGCTGCGAGATTCGCAAATAGATTGTGCGGTTTGAGATAACGGAAATCACGGAAAAGAATTTCGCTATCCATATTTTCATCGAGATTTACCAAATCCGATTTCGCGAGTTGCTGGAGTGCAGCATCGCTGCCACCTGCGTGAATCAGCATATCGGCGATTTCTCCACTCCAAGTTACGAAGTAAGGCCTAGCGGAGCGAATCGGCCCAACTTTCGGAGGTAGTTGCTTATCGAAGAAAGCGAGATAGCGGGTGATGCCGCCTTCTGCCAGCGCTTCAATCACAAGTGAGGCTTCGCGCAATCCAAGCATCTGAGGCCGCGCAGCGGGGTGATTTTCGATGATGGCTGCGATGATTTCATTACTCTTTGCTTGCGTATAACTCACACCATTTAGCAGTGAAGTATCACTGGGAGGATTAGAAAGATTTTTCAATAAACCAGAATCAATTCCCGCAGTTTCATCGCTTCCCCAGAAGGCGGCAGTTTCGTTTCCGCCACTCGGGAGATATCTGCCATTTACCTTATATTCGAAATACAACCTGCCACCAAAAACCAAAACCAACAGCAAAACAAAAGCGCTAGAGATAGTTATCCATAGCGCTTTGCGTTTTCTTAGAAAAGAAAAATCCATCGATCTGAAATTTGGTTTAAGTTTCCTATTCTTTCTTACCTTTCTTCTCAGTATCAGATTCCTTGCTAGCGAGTGCAGCAGCCTTGGCTTCCTCTGCTTCCTTCTTTAGATCTTCACTCACTGTATCACCGACTGGAGTCGCAAGCTCCGCATCCAACTCATCTTGAGTTTTTGGCGCAAGCACGGTTGCTACTTGCGTATCTGGTTTAGCGAGAATTTCGAATTTCTTTGGGTCGAGTGGTAAATCGGAGATGTGAATCGTATCGCCAAATTCTTTCAAACCAGAAATATCCACAGTGATTTCTTTCATGAAATCGCTAGGCAAACATTTTACTTCGATTTCGTGTTTATTCTGAGTAAGCACACCACCGAGATCTTTCACCGCTGGGCTGATACCAACCAAATGAATTTCGAAAGTGGTTGTCATCTTGTGGCTGCGATCGATTTGCTTCAGATCAATGTGTTGGAATCTATCAGTAAGTGGATCATAAGTTACCTTATGCACCAAAACTTCCATAGGTTTCGCTTCACCCTCTACATTGAGAGTTACAATCGAGCTGCGACCAGCTACCTTATATACCTTGCGGAAAGTTTGGTAATCAATCGCGAGGTGAAGATTGGCGTGGCCAGCCCCATAGTATTCAGCTGGAATCTTATTTTCAGCCAATAGATTCTTCGCTTTGACTGCGAGGTCACGAGTGGTAGCGGGGAGAGAGATGGTTTCCATCAGAATAAAATTAAAACGCTTGTAAACAGAGCTGGAGGATTTTAAGGCAAAGTGAGGTTACTGGCAACTATTTAGCTGCTGAAGTAAGAATTCCTTCAATTCTTCCTTAGTAGGGTGAATCCCAGCCTCTCGTGGTTGCTTCTCAGATTTGCTGAGATTCTTTAAAAATAGTGGTAAAATTGGATTTCCACCTGCTTCCTTCACCAAGTTTTCCACTTGCTGCATGCCAGCGATTTCCCATTCTCCCGCTTGGCTTTCGCCGCCCGGCAGATTTAGCGCTTCGAAAATCGTTTGCACAAACTTACCCCAATGCGCAGTTTCCACCACTAGCATTTCGAAATCATCTCTTTTCAAATCTCTAGCCAACTTACTCGCAACCGCAGTGTGTGGGTCGAGAATGCGTTTTTCGGTTTCCCAGATAAATTTAATTTCCTCCAAAGTCTCTGCTTCACTCGCGCTGCCGCTACTGAAATCCGCTTGGAGTTTCGCAAGTGTCTCCGTATCCACCTCGAAGTTTCCATTCACGCGCAAGTTCTCCATCCACTCCGCAGTTTTCGCGCTGCCAGCGAGATGGAAAAGTAAGCGCTCCAAATTACTTGGAATCGAAATATCCATCGAAGGAGAATTCGTAACTTTAAATTTTCCCAATTCAAATTTTCCTGTCTGGAGGAAATGATGCAAACCAGCATTTTCATTTGTCGCGATGATAATTTTCCCAATATTCACGCCGAGTTGCTTCGCGAAGTAAGCAGATAACGCGTGGCCAAAATTGCCACTCGGAATGCAAACATCAAAAGGTTTTCCGATTGTCTGTTGCGCTTTGAAAAAAGTTGTCAGCTGTGGCGCGAGTCTGCCGATGTTGATGGAATTCAAACTGCTGAGTTGGATTCCTCGCGCTTTCAATTCTTCTCGAAATTCTCCATCATCGAGAATCGGTTTTGCGAGAGAGTTTTGGCAGAAATCAAAATTATCTGTTATCGAGTAAGCGGAGATTCTTCCATCACTCGTTTGGAATTCCACCATCTGGCGTTTCTGCACTTCCGTTACTTTGCCACCTTCTGGATAGAGAATTGCAATCGCAACCTCCGGAATCGCGGCGAAGCCAGCTTCACCTGCGCTGCCAGTATCGCCACTTGTCGCGCCGAGAATCAGAATTTTTTTCACATTCGTTTCGCGTAAAGCTGCTTGCATTGCATGCGGAAGAAAACTCAGCGCGATATCTTTAAACGCTGCGGTTTTTCCCCACCACTGCTCCGCGTGAAAACTTTCACCAACTTTTACAATCGGAATAATTTCTGCCTTTTCCCAATTCTCTTTTGCATAAGCTTTTTCACACAGTTTTCCAATCTCACTTTCACTACCACTGAGAAATTTCGCAATCACTTTTGTCGCGAGTTGCGCGAAGGGGAGAGTTTGTAATTCCTTCAATTCAGCCTCACTAAAAGCTTCAGGAAATTCACCTAGCGCAATCAAGCCTTTGCCGAGTTTGCCTGCGAAGATTGCTTGCTTCCAATCTATCTCGAGATTTTTTCCACTGCGGGTATTAACAAACATTTTTAGCTTTCAGAAGTTGTAAAAGTAGCGCAGCGTTTTCCGCTTTCGGTTTTTCTCTATCAACTACGAAACGCAAATCATGATTCTTCTCATACTCTTTGATTCTCCAAGCGAGGATTTCTGGGAAAGTCATCGTCTGCGCGCCGACGATTCTGCTATCACCATCTTTGCGTTTTCCTACTCGCGCTTCGATAATCTCCAGCGGCACATCCATCCAAATCGTGATGGAGTTTTTTCTCAAATGATTAATCCCTTCACTGCGTAGGGGATTACTTCCAGTTGTTGCAATCACTCCATTCTCAATCGCAATCTGTTTACTCATCTCACTCTCGAAATCGAGAAAGCCATCATCACCCAATTCTGCCAAGTGATCGGAAGTATCTCTGCCAGTGGTTGCTGCAATCCATTCATCGACATCGAGAAACTCGCGCTGCAACTCTGCAGCAATCAATTTCCCAATAGCAGTTTTTCCACTGCCTGGCATGCCTACCAAAACGATATTCATAATGCTGGATTTAGGGAAGGCAATTATACCCTAAAAATATATTAGCTTCTAAGTGCTTTTGGTTGAGAATTGTAGCCAAAAAGTTTTCCTAAAAATAATCTGCGTGGTTTTCTCCCACATGCTTCGATGCTGTTGCTGCCACTCATTTTTAAAGCAAATATTTCCAATTCAATTTGTGCTGCTTCATCTCCATTTTTATCCTCAAGCGCATCTAATTTCGCTTTTAGATTATCTATCTGTTGCGCGATGGTTTCTCTTCCAGTAAGTTTTTCAAACATAATTAAAATTTGATGGTTGCTTATTATCCATCATATTTATCAATCTTGCAACTACAATCCCATTTCTTTCTTCACTGCGTTGATGTGGCGGATGAGAGATTCGTTGGTTTGCAATTCTCCTTCGATTTTGCGGCAAGCGTGTAATACAGTGGTGTGATCTTTGTTAAATTCTTTGGCGATGGTAGCGAGGCCACAACCGAGAATTTCGCGGGAGAGATACATCGCGATTTGGCGCGCAACACGTAAATCTTTTTTGCGGGATTCGCCACAGACTTCAGCTTTGGGGAGTTTGAAATAATTGGAAACCAAATCAATTAACTCGCTGGTAGTTTTGATGGAGGTTGGAGAAACATTTTCTGGTAAACCCAAAACTCTTTCTTTGCGATTGAGTTTGCCAAGCATCTTCCCCAATTCGCGTAGAGTTGGTTGGGTATTGAGTAAATCTGTTTGCGCAATCGCCCAATGCAAAGCACCTTCGAGAGCCCTCACGCTATCGGTGATATTCATCGCGAGGAAATCGAGAATCTCTGGATCGAGAATCACTCTGCGTTCTTGAGTTTTATTTTTTAGAATCGCGAGGCGGGATTGATAACAAGGTTGCTCGATTTCTGCGACGAGGCCCCAAGTGAGGCGACTGCGTAATCTATCCATAATCTGATGCAACTCAGCTGGTGGCCTGTCGGAGGTGATTACGATTTGTTTGCCGGCGTTGTGTAGCTCGTTGAAGATATTGAAAAGTTCTTCTTGCGTTCTGTCGCGATTCTCGAGGAATTGAATATCATCAAAAAGGAAAACATCCACTTCGCGATATTGCTTCTTAAATTTTTCCGCTTCTTGTTTCTTGGCAGCCGCGATGAATTCGCGCGTAAACATTTCGGAAGTAGTGAAGGCTACCACGCGATTTGGATTGTTGGTGATGACTTCGTGGCCGATGGCGGAGAGGAGATGCGTTTTACCCAATCCTACTCCACCGTAAATCACGAGTGGGTTGTAAGTCATACCAGGATTGCGGGCGACAGAAAGCGCGGCTGCATGCGCGAGACGATTCTCTTCACCTGGCACGAAATTGGCGAGAGTGTAGCGAGGATTGAGTCTACCGCTGCGGATGCCACCTTCGGTGATATTCATTTCTTCTCTGCCTCTCACTTTGTAGATTTTCTTATCACTAGGTTTGGCAAAGATTGCTTTGAGGTCGGTGGTGCGAGGATCGATACCATCACTCAGCGCATTATCGACTTCGAATTCGATTTCTTTGACTTCAGCATTTTCTTCACTCGCTGCTTGGAGAATCTTGATAGCGTATTTAGAATTAATCCAATCACGCGCAAAAGCGCTTGGCACTCCGAGCACGAGAGTTTCTCCTTCCACTCCAAACACCGCTGTGTTTTGAAACCAAGTCAGAAAATTTGCGCGAGTAATCGTAGGTTCTAGGCGACGCAAAATCGAAAGCCAAAGATTTTTGTTGTCCAACTTTTGGGGGTTTAGTATGTGGGGTGAGGGCCACCAAAATTTCTGTTTCTTTTGGGAGAGTGAAGTTACAAAATTTTTCGTCACTTTACCATTGACCCCCGCCCTCAGGAGACGCAGAATAGACAAAATTTCATCGACAAAAGGGAGTAAAAAATTTCTGATCATCTAACAACTTTTTTATGCAGGGAGTTCAGTTTGTGGCTTTGGACTGCGAAACAACTGGCCTCGATAGTGAGAGAGATAGCGTGATCGAGGTGGGTGCCGTCAAGTTTTCACTCGCAGAAAATCTCGCAACTTTCGATTCACTTTTTAACCCAGGAGTGCGCCTACCAAGTTTTGTATCTCGCCTCACTGGTATCACCGATATCGAACTCCAAACTGCTCCAAAAATAGCAGAGAAGGTTTCTGAGTTTAAAAATTTTTGTGAGGGTTGCATCATCATCGGGCACAATCTGCCTTTCGATTTGGGATTCCTCGCCAACTCTGGAATCGATCTTACTTCTCAACCAACTTTTGATACTTTTCATCTCGCTGCACTTCTACTTCCGCGCGGAGAATCTCTCTCACTGGAGAATCTCGCGCTGCAATATGGGGTAACTCACACTGATGCGCATCGCGCTTTATCTGATGCGGAAGCAACGCGGGATGTTTTCCGTGTGTTGATGGAGATAGCTTCTCATTCGCCGCGCGCAGTTTGGGAAAAAATCTCTCAGCTAAAAATCTCTGGTGAAAGTTACCTTCCACGCTTTGCAGAATTAGTTTTAGTGAATCAGAGTTTCGCTTTTCCACATCAGCTGCCAAATAAAATTCCCCAAAATCCAATAGTAGCTTCTATGGAGCTGAGAGAAAAAATTTCCGCAGCGCAACCAAGTCTCATCGAAACCACTGCAGTCGCTTCCGAAATCGCAGCTTCTGCGCAACCCAACTCTACGATTTTTTTCGGCAATAATTTTACTGCGCGTGAGATAGCGAAAAATTCCAACGCGGTAACTTTATTCTCGCGTAATCAGTATGTTTGCCAGGAAAAATTAAAAAGTTTTATCACCAAAGATTTGAATCCGCTGGAAGCAACTCTGGCGGCCAAACTTTTATTACATCCTGATTCCAATTATCACGAGGTGATTCTCTCACGCGGTGAAGCTTTGCTTTTTGAATTCATCGCTGCGGATGAAAGTTGCAATCACCCAGATTGCCAATTCTTTCGCGCGCAAAATTCTGCAGCAGCAGCTTCTCTCATCGTTTCCGACCACTCAAGCTTCCTTGAGGTTTCACAGTTTGTATTCAAGCGCATCGTGACTGAAGCTTTGGATTTACCAAACAACCTCAAGCAAAACGAATCTTTTGTTTTGGATTTACCGAATCTCGAATTACTCACTCCAAATCATTCTGAAAAAATCGCGATGTGGTGGGGAATGCTAGGTTTACTTTTTCGCGAGGCCGCACCACAGTGGGGCAGATTACAACTCAGTGAAGCTACTGGATTATCCAATTATTCCAAAGTGATTGAAGCGGGTAAAAGTTTTCTCGAAGTTGCTTCCTCGGATTTACCACCGCGTGTTATTTCTGCGTTGCAAACTTTTCTCAGCGATACTCTAGGCTTCGCGCGCATCATTCGCTCGAATGCGCTGAATGAAATCACTCTCGAGGTAGAAGCGCTTACTTTGCCACCACTGGATTTCACT
Source organism: Candidatus Altimarinota bacterium (assembly GCA_028690585.1). GTDB lineage: Bacteria > Patescibacteriota > Gracilibacteria > JAHISY01 > JAHISY01 > JAQVAZ01. The sequence goes on along the minus strand of JAQVAZ010000011.1, from coordinate 15,893 downwards.
GACACCGCTTTGTGTGATGCAGCGCTAGATGCGAATGATAATTTTGCTTATGCGAAAAAAATACTCACGCTTCCAGCTGAAACTCTTGCTAGCTCGATTCCTGTTGCGCAAACTCCGCAGTTTCTCGTAGGAGAAAATTTACCTAGCAATCCTCCAGAATTTCAGAAGTTGCTTCTGAGTCTCGCGCAGCAGTTGCCAGGAGTTACAGTGATTCTTTTTGGTAATGGGAAAGAGGTGGGAGACTTCTACGAAAAAGCAGTCGGGGAATTTGATTTCCCAGTTTTTGGTAGGAAGCTTCCTCCTGCGGAAAAGCTTGCGAATCTTCCGAAAGCGCTGATTCTCACTTCTATCTTTGGGAAGCAAACGATTCCTGCTGCGCAAAACTGTATTCTCGTGAAGATTCCTTTCATCGTAAAAGATAATGCGGATTGGAATACAGAAACTTTGCCAGCAGCGATTCTCGGTTTCAAAAAACTTTACCTCAAGTTTGCTTCACACAGTTGCGCGGAAAGATTTATCACACTGGATAGCCGCCTCACAGAAAAAAATTATGGCGAAGCATTTCTTCACGCATTGCCAGTGAAGTTTGAAAAAAGGAAGCCAAACACTCTTATTGTTTAATTTAAGGTTAAGTTGGAATAAGGAATAAAGAATATGGAATAAGGCAGTTTGGATTTTCGATTTTTTCTGGATTCCTGCTTTCGCAGGAATGACAACGGAGGTTTTATTTTTATTCCAATCCAAATGCTAAAATAGCTCGGTGAGAAGCCAACCAGTTTCTTTTCGACAGCGAGGGAAATTTACTCGCTTCTTTGCGCGTTTTTTTCGTGCGAAACGCAGAACTGAGCATCTCAATACGCAAGTATTTCGCCCGAGTGCGAGACTCAAAAATCTTCTCACCTTCCGCCAAAAAGTTTTACTTGTAGTTACAGTAGTGGTGACGGGAGTAGTGATTGGCTTTGGGCAATACTCTGGATTTTTTGATGTGAAGAAAGTTACGATTCTCCGCAATAGTTTGGATTTACCAACTGAGGATATTGAGCTTTCGGCGCGAGAATTAGTTTTGGGCAAAAATATTTTTCAAGTGAATACAGCATTACTGATAAAAGCAGTGCAACAACTGCGGCCAGATACTTCACGTGTAGTAGTGCGCAAAGCTTATCCTGCTGAGATTCAAATAGAAGTTTTTAAATATCCGATAGTAGCGGAATTGCGTCTAGGAAAAGATCCAGTCTACATCAATGAAAAAGGTTTTCGCGTGTTTGGAGAATCTCCTGATAAAGATACTTTGCAACTCACTCTTGGTGAGAATCTGGATATGAAAGATTCCAAAAAACAAATTATCGATCCAAAGTATCTCGCGGATATTCGCGAATCAGTGAGTTATCTCGAATCGGTGATTAATCTCAAAATTCTCAATACCAAATTTTTTCCTATCTCGCGCGAAGTGCATCTCAAAACTGAAAAGAACTTTGATGTGTGGATTGATCTCACGCAGGATTATCGCGCGCAGATAGATAAACTTTCCTCCGCGAGTGAAGTGCTTCAACTCGATAAAAAATCTTATAGCTATATTGATTTACGAATTCGTGGTAAGATTTTCTATAAGCCAAATTAATTTTTTAATCTTTTCAACATGAGTGAATTTACTTTTACCGACGCAAATTTTGTTGCGGAAACAGCTAGCGGAGTAGTGCTAGTAGATTTTTGGGCGCCTTGGTGTGGGCCTTGCCAGATGATGGGGCCAGTGATTGAGGAGCTTGCTACGGAGTTTGCTGGCAAAGCGAAAATCGGAAAGCTGAATGTAGATGATAACAATCAAGTTGCGATGCAATTCCAAGTGATGAGTATCCCAACTATCAAAATTTTTAAAGATGGTAAGGAGGTTGCTTCAATGCTCGGAATGCAATCCAAAGATAAACTCGCAGCGGAAATTCAAAATGCGCTTTAAGCATCAGCTAAAAATTTTCCAAGCAAAAATCAGAAATTAAATCCGAAAGATTTCTTTCGGGGAAACTTAAAATCCAAAAATACAATGTTTCGCAAGTTCAGAATGAAGTTTGCACGAAAAGAAGATGCTGCTCGCGTAGCGGAACTTTTTCGTGAAATTAATTCCAAAGCTTCCAAGAGTGATATCGAGGAGTTAATTCAAAAGCGCAAGGTGGTAGTTTTTTTCAAAAAGAAAAAAATTGCAGGCGCTTTTTCTTTCGCTTTATTTGGCGCGGGTTTCCTTTCTTTTCTCTACATTCGTAAACTCGCGGTGGATAAAAAACTGCGTGGAAAAGGTTTAGGCTCAGTGGTTTTACAACGCATCAAGAAGTTTTCGTTGCGCCAAAAAGCAGGAGGATTTTTTCTCTGGAGTATTACACAAGCTGTGGGTTTCTATCGCAAAAATCGCTTGAGTAATTTGGGTAGGATTTTTTGGTGGTGGAAGTAAGTTGGAATAAAGAATAAAGCTTCCGTTGTCTTCTTTGAGTGAAGCGAAACGGAATTGAGAAGTTAAAGTTTTTTGAAGTTGTTGATGAGTAGTGTTTGGATATAAATTTAGAAGTAGTGATAGAGACACCCCGGCGGGGTGTCTCTACGCGAGTGATTCAAATATTTCTAACTTTTAATTTCAGCAAAGCTATTTAAATTTGTTGCAGGAATTTCTGGATTCCAGCTTTCGCTGGAATGACAAAAGGAGTCTGGGGTGAAATAAAAAACTAATGACTGCGAATTTGAAACGACTAACTATTCAAAAGTTTTAGAAGTTTTTCGCTGGAAAAATCTTTAGCTTCTATAAATTTTTGCTGCTGGGATTTTTGAAACTCCGCAACTTTGCGTGAATAAGAAATTCCTAAACTTGGCACTCCGGCTATTCGCGCGGAAATCAAGCTGTGTAAGCGCATCCCAACTACCACATCGAATTTCTTCATCTCCTGCAAAATTTCTTCTGCACTTTCGGGTAGCGCAACCACTTTAATTTTTTTCCCAACGAGAGGTTGCACTTTTGCCAGCGCTTCCAAATCTCCTTTTCCAAAGGCAGCGAAAGTAATTCGAATAGTGGGTTTCTCAGAAAGTTTCTCCAGCGCAACTCCTAACTCGCGGAAAAGATTGGGATTGAGTTTGCGGAAATTTCGCAGCGAAAGCAGAATTTTTCTTCTCCCTTTTTTCTTCAGCATTTTTACTTTTGGTAAGCGCTTCACCAACCCTAGTGCAGAATCTTTTCCAGCTTTTATTTTACTAGCGGGAATATGGAGCTTGCGCAATTCTTTCTCCGAAGCAGTATCTCTCACTTCAATCCACTCCGCTTTGCTCAAACAAAAACGCGTGAAGTTTTTTGCAGCTTCGCTATGAAAAGGCCCGATAGATTGCCCGAGTAGATAAACTGGTTTCCAGAAGAAGCGCGCGATGAGAAGATGCATTCCCCAAAGTAAGACTGCACGGAAGCTTTCACTATCGGTAAAAAGTCCTCCGCCTGGGAAAACTACATTATCGGCTGCGCGGATTGCTTGGAAACTTCTCACCCAATTTCCTGCGAAAAAACTTCTCAAGCCGCAAGGTAGCAGCGGCAATGCATCCACTCCATGCCAGCGTTGAATCAAGCGGGGATTACCGCCCAACACAGTTACTTTGGTTTGCGGAGAATGTTGCGCGAGCTCAGAGAGGAATCCTTCGAGAATCAATTCATCACCGATATTCTCCGCGCCAAAATTTCCTACGAGAATTACTCGTGAAGTAGTTTTAGCTTTTCTGTTTTTCAGTGGAGGCACAAACAGATTTTACGCGAGTTTCGCAGCGAAATCAGCAAGCTTGAGAGTTTCCTGATTTTCTACACCTCTTTCTCTCACCGTGACAGTTTTCGCTTTCGCTTCTTTCTCGCCAACCACGAGGAGATAAGGAATTTTTAGCATCTCACCATTCCTGACTTTTTTCCCAAGTGAATCGTTACTCTTATCAATCTCTACTCTCACACCTTGCTCGCGCAATTCTTTCGCAAAATTTTCACAAGCTTCATTGAATTCGGCAGCGACAGGAATTAACCGCGCTTGCTCCGGCGCAATCCACGCTGGGAATTCTCCGCTAGTATGCTCCACAAATACTCCGATGAATCTTTCCAAACTTCCCACAATCGCGCGATGGAGCATCACTGGGCGATGCTTCTCTCCATCTTCACCAACATAATTCAATTCAAATCTTTCTGGCATCGAGAAATCTACTTGGCAGGTTCCGAGTTGCCAGTTGCGCTTCAGCGCATCCTTCACGTTGAATTCAATCTTTGGGCCGTAGAAAGCACCTTCGCCTTCTTTGATTTTGAATTTCAATTTGCGATTCTCCAGCGCATTCATCAGCGCTTTGGTTGCCATCTCCCAAACCTCATCACTACCGATAGATTTCTCTGGGCGAGTGGCGATAAACATCTCGAAATCTTTGAAACCAAAATGTTTATATACATCGAGGGTGTAATCGATAATCGCTTCGATCTCTTCTGTGAGTTGCTTCGGTGTGCAGAAAACATGCGCATCATCTTGCGTGAATTGCCTGACACGCAGCAAACCATGCAGCACACCAGAGAGTTCACAACGATGCACGATACCAAATTCGGAAGCTTTGATCGGGAGCTCGCGATAACTTGGAATGCGCTCACCAAACATGAGGCAGCCGCCTGGGCAATTCATCGGCTTCACCGCGAATTCTCTTTCCTCGAAGTTGGTGAAATACATATTATTTTTGAAGTTGTCGTAGTGGCCAGATTTCTTCCAAAGCTCACTACTGAGAACTATCGGAGTCATCACTTCCTTATATCCGCGCTTCGTATTCTCACTGCGCATATAGCTCACCACTGCATCGTAAATAAATTTTCCGCGTGGATGCCAGAAAGCAGAGCCAGGAGCTTCCTCATGGAAAGTATATAAATCTAATTGCTTGCCGAGTTTGCGGTGGTCTCTTTTCTCTGCTTCGCGTTGTTGTGTTTCCCAATCCTTCAATTCTGCTTCACTGCCAAAAACTACTCCGTAGATTCTCTGCAGCTGTGGGCGAGTGCTATCACCTTTCCAATAGCTGCCTGCAATCTTCGTAAGCTTGAAGGCTTTGATGTCGCTCGCTTTCTCGATGTGTGGGCCAGCGCAAAGATCGACAAAAGTCCCAGTCTTGTAAAAGCTCGCTTCGGTTTCACCTTTCTCTTTCAAGTCTGCTGCTAATTCTACTTTGTAATTCTGATTGATTTTTTTCAAAAACTTTTCTGCCTCAGCAATCGGTTCACTATATTTTTCAAACTTCGGATTCTGCTTGATGAGGTGTTTCATCTTCTTCTCGAGCAGTGGTAAATCCTCCGGAATCAAACTTCTCGGTAACTCAAAATCGTAATAGAAACCTTCCGCGATAGCGGGGCCGATACCGAGCTTCGCATCGGGAAACATCTCCAAAACCGCAGCCGCGAGGATGTGAGAGGTGGAGTGGCGAAGTGTTTCCAAATCAGTTGGGGGTGTGGAAGTTTTACTCATAGGTGGATTCTAACCTCACTTGCTGGATTTTTCCAAGGCTGTGACAACTCCCTTCACTTTTTTTTCAACTTCACCAAATTCATGGGCTGGCACACTATCCGCTACGATTCCGGCTGAAGCTTGCACGGTGGCATTTTTTCCACTAGCATAAAGGCTTCGTAAATTCGCTGCAAAGATACAATCACCTGTTAGGCTGAATAAACCGATGGCGCCAGCGTAAGGGCCACGCGCATCCTTCTCAAGCCTCTCAATAATTTTCATCGTTTCGATTTTCGGCGCGCCAGAAACTGTGCCAACCGGAGTTTGCGCTGCTAGCGCATCGAAAGCAGTTAAACCCTTTCGCAACCTCCCAACGATTTCACTACCGATGTGTTGCACATGTGAGAATCTTTTTATCTCCATCAGCTTCCGCACTTTCACGCTACCGAATTCACTCACTCTACCGATATCATTTCTGCCGAGATCTACTAGCATCATATGCTCCGCTTTTTCTTTCGGATCATTCAAGAGTTTCTGCGCAATCGCTGCATCTTCCGCTGCATCTTTTCCTCTTCTGCGTGTGCCAGCGAGTGGATAATTTTCCACCACACCTTTCTCCACTCTCACGATTAATTCCGGGCTGCTGCCAATCAACTCTCTCTCACCAAACTTCAAATAAAACATGTGCGGAGAAGGATTGATTTCGCGCAGCGCTTCGTAAAACTCCATGCGATTACCACTCAACTCATAGAAATATTTTCTACCAAACTGAAACTGGAAAGTGTTGCCAGCGAGAATTTCTTCTTTACCTTCTGCTACCTTCTTTTCAAAATCTTTCTGCGCGATATTGGTGCCTTGCGCTTTCGCCTTGAATTTCGCTTCGCGCTTCAAAGGTTTCACCAAAACTTTCAGCAACTCCGCGCTGCGATCTTTCACTAGATAAAAATATTTTAACTTCCCAGTCTGTTTATCCAGAATCAAACCATCGTAATACAAACCAAATTCGAAATCAGGAAAATCCGCATGCTTCTTGAATTCCACACTGGGTTCGAAGTAGCGGGTAGCCTCGTAAGTGAGGTAACCAAATAAACCTCCACGGAAACCACTGCCGCGTGGCAGCTTAGGTAAAAAGTTTTTCAGCGCTTCGTAAGGATTGGGAGTGGCGAAAGCTTTCCCATCGACAATCAGTTTTCCTTCTTCCGCTGAGATAATTGCATAAGGAGAAAATCCAAGAAAACTCCGTGGGGAAAAATCTGCGCCTTCACCGAGGGATTCAAGCAGGAAACAAGTTTCGTAATTTTGTTTCAACCGCGCGAAGATTTCCATCAAGCCCAACTTCGTTTGAATAATTTTCTCGCGGTAAACCAACTTCTTCGGCTTCAATTTCTCCGCGATTTCAAAATAGCTGTGTTGGCTACTTCTACTAGTTTCAAAAAGCGCGCGGAAAATTTTCTCGATGTGATGGGGTGGTAATCCGTATTTCGCTGCAAGCTTTTGTTTCTCTTTTAGCAACTCTGCTTCGCGCTTCGGATCGAAGATGCGCATTCCGAGTTTCTGTTTCACAGCTGCTATCTCAGTCGCGATTTCTTGCCGCTTCCCCAGAATCTTCAAAAGTTCTCTATCGAGTAAATCAATTTTCCCGCGAAGATGCTGCAAGCTCATGAAGGGATTTTACAGGAATAATGGAATAAGGAATATGGAAGTTAACCTACCACTTAAGTGGTAGGTTAACGATTCGAGTAAGAATTCTCTACAAACTACTTTCTACCAACTAATTCTTCACACTCTCCCAAAACTTACTCACACTTCTGCCAGTGTGAATGCCTTCGATAATGTTTGCGAGTAAACCAGCGACAGAGATTACTTTTACATTTGGTAGCTTCCGATAATCCTGTGGAATCGAATCCGTGACTACAATCTCTTTGAATTTTGCTTCCTTCAATTTTTCAAAAGCATTTCCACTTAGCACCGCATGAGTAGCGGCAAGATAAATATCCGTAGCGCCATTCTCACGCAAAACTTTCGCTGCAGCAGAAACACTTCCTGCAGTGTCAACGATATCATCGAAGAGAATCGCTGCTTTACCTTTTACATCTCCAATCACAGCTTGAATCTGCGCCACATTATGTTTTGGGCGAGATTTATGCAGAATCGCCAAATCCGTGCCAAGCAGCTTCGCAAATTTCTCAGCATTCTTCGCGCCACCTGCATCAGGAGAAACCACTACTGCATTCTTCAATTTCTTCTTCGCAAAATAATCTAGGAAAAGTTTCTTGGCCGTGAGGTTGTCTACCGGCTTCTCGAAGAAAGCCTGAGTCTGCGCGGAGTGAAGATCAAGTGTGATGGTGTGTTTGCCGCCAGCTCTTTCGATCAGCTCTGCCATGAGTTTCGCAGAGATGGGTTCACGTGGGTCAGTAATCTTATCTTGTCTCGCATAACCAAAGTGAGGAATCACTACATGGATATATCTAGCGAGACTTCGCTTCAGCGCATCAATAATAAGAAATAACTCAATCAACTCTTTATCAACATTTCCCGTGGCAGTCTGAATCACGAAGCAATTGCAGCCTCTCACACTTTCACCGATTTGCACATATTTCTCTCCGCAAGAAAAATTCTCAATATTAATCTTCCCAGGTGTAATCCCAATTTTCTTACAAATCTCCTTACCAAGCGCAGGGTGGCTGCTGCCAGTAAAGACTTTGAGATATTGTAAATCTTTTTTCATGTTGCGGAGATTTTAGCAGGGGGGAAGGAATAATGGAATATAGAATTGTTCAAAATGTTCTAACTGTTCGAATTGTTGTAAATGTTTTTGGAATTCATTTTTTATATTTCACTACAGCTTTTAGAAATTTCAGGTTTTAAATTTCTTAATCCTGCTTGAAGAAACAGGTAGGGAATTGCCATGGCAATTCCCTACATCTGTGTAAATTTCTGGATTCCCGCTTTCGCGGGAATGACAAAGGCAAGAAAAAAGCCCCGCCTAGGCGGGGCTTTTTCAAAGTTATCGTGAAACCTATGCGATTACTGATTGGCAGGAGTAGATGAATCAATTACTAAATCCAGCAATGCGTTTACTACTACCGCAGCGAGGATGATTACGATGATACCAACCGCAGCGTAGATGATAAGGTTTTTTGCTTTCTTCACATTTTCATCATTGCCAGCAGAAGTCACATAAAGGAAGCCTCCATAGATAAGGAAACCTGTAGCAATCAAGCCGAGGAAGAGTAAAAACCAGTTGATTATTTTTTGAGCCATTGCGCGTAGACCTGGTTCACAAAGCCCTTGGTCAATCTGCCACTGAGTGCAAGTAGTGCTGATATCCTCAACCGCAAGCGCAGGCGCTGCCAAAAAGAGAGTAGAAGCACCAACTAAACTCGTGAGGAGGAGAGCCTTAATTTTTGTTAGCATAGCGGAGAGGGTTATTTGTTAAGTTGCTAGAAGTTTAGGTGAAACTAATAACCAGCGCAACAGATTTTATTTACGATTCATTCCTCCCATGAAGCGGAGGATGTATTCGAAGAGCAAAACGAAATCTAAGAAAAGTGCAATCGCAGCTTCAATCGGAGAAGCGATTGCTCTTTTTTGGATGCGTTGGAAATCGTAAGCAGTGAAGCCAGCGAAAAGCAAAATCCCAAATCCTGAGAAAATTATTTCCATACTATTACTCCAAACCTGTATTCCAAATAGATAAAGCACGAAAGTGATTACGCTTACTACAATCATTCCAATCAAACTTGCGATTAGCACTCCACCGAATCCCATGAGATTACGCTGGGTGGTGATTCCATAGATTGCCATTCCTGCAAACATCGAAACAGTTGCGAGTAAAGCTTTCCCAAGAATGAGAGTGCCTCCACTGAGAGTCGCGTAGGCAAGAAGTGGCACTAGTGTAATTCCAAAAATACCAGCGAAGATGATTAAAAATAAATAACCAAACCTACTCACACTCCACTTACGAGAAGTAAATACAAGAATGAGAGTTAGCGCAAACATCGCAAGCAGGAATCCTTGGTTAGTCACCAGCGCAGATGGTAGGAGATAAAAACCAGCGAAAACTCCTGCAGTGGCGGCAGCTAGCGCGAGTCCGAAGTAACCCATCACGACTCCAAAATAACTGGAGGATTCTTGGGTAGCTGAAGTTTTGGTGAGAGTAAGCATAAGAATTTGTTAACACAGTTATTCTACTTCCATTATACGAGAGATTCGTATGAAATTTTTCTAGATTTTCTTCAATGTGAGTTTATGAGATTTTTTGTAGCCAAAATTGCTGCTGCAATTCCTGTAGATGTTTCCTTGAATCCAAGTTAAATAAGCTCTTTTGTTGAATAACAAATTACTACAACTTTAACATTATGTATTCAAAAGTTGTTCATAAGCATTTGCGTAGTGTAGGTGTGAAATTTAAACTGAGTAAAACTTTGAAACTCAAATATTTTGGCAAAAGATAACACCATTGTCGGATTAGATATCGGCACGAGTAAGATTCGCACCGTTATCGCTACCATTGATGCGCGCGAGATGCTGCCGAATGTGGTGGGCGCGGGTGTTTCTCCTTCTTCTGGATTACGGAAGGGGGCAATTGTCGATGTGAATGAAACGATTGCAGCGATTACCGCTTCCCTCGAAGATGCCGAAAGAATGAGTGGCCAGCCGATTCACCACGCGGTGATTGCGGTGGGCGGTAGCCACCTTGCTGCGCAAAATTCTCGTGGAGTAATCGCAGTGCCACACGGTGGAGAGATTACAGTCTCTGATGTAGAGAGAGTGCTCGAAGCGGCGCAAGCAGTCAACATCCAGCCTAATCGTCAGATTCTCCATGTGGTGCCAAAGAGTTACACCGTGGATGACCAACATGATATTCGTAATCCACTCGGAATGACTGGTGTGAGACTCGAGGTAGAGGCGCATATCATCACTGGCTTAACCCCAGCTTTGAAGAATTTAGAGAATGCGGTGCATCAATCGGGAGTCGATGTAGATGATTTCGTGCCAGCTTCTCTCGCAGCGGCAGAAGCAGTTTTATCCAAACGCCAAAAAGAGTTAGGCGTAGTATCGATTGATATCGGCGCTTCTTCTACTAGTATCGCAGTCTATGAAGAAGGCGCGATTCTCGGCACTTTTGTTTTACCGATTGGTGGAGATGCAGTCAGCAACGATGTAGCGATTGGACTCAAGACTAGTGTGGATACAGCCGAGAAGCTCAAAATCGAATATGGAAGCTGCAACCCAGTAGAAATTTCGGAAAGAGAAACCGTAGATTTATCTGCAATTTCTAAAACTGATTCTCAAGTAATCGAAAGAAAAACTCTCGCAGAGATTATTCAAGCGCGTTACCACGAGATTTTCACGATGGTGAATGAGAAACTTGCAACTCTCCAACGCGATGGGCAACTCCCAGCTGGCGCAGTATTGACTGGTGGCGCAGCGAAGATTCCAGAAGTGATTGGTTTGGCTAGAGAGGTGTTGAGTCTGCCAGTGCAAATCGGTTTCCCTACTGATATCGATGGAGTGGTGGATCGCATCGATGATCCAGCTTACGCGACTGCGATTGGTTTGATTCTCTTCGGAGTAAAAGGCCCAACTCGGAGTTATGGAGTAGGGAATGTGGATTTTTCCAAAGCATTTGGAAACGTAAAACATTTCTTCAAAAAACTGCTGCCTTGAAAATCTACCAACCAAAAACTCTCGCGGTAGCTGCGAAGCTTCTCGCAAAAAGCGGTTGCACCAAAGCAGGAATCCAAATCATGAAACGGAAGGCTATCGGGGTTGCTGTTGATATCGGAGAATTCAGCTGCAGCCTCGGTAACATTCTCAAGCAGGAGGCGCTGAGTTGCGGGGCGGATGCAGCAATTCACGAATTATCCTCTCGCTGCGGAATCCCCAAGACAAAAATCGTATTAATTGGTAACCTAGCTTCCCTCCAGTTGCTGGCTGCCAAACTCCAAAAAAATGTAGCGGATTTGCCAACAATCGGTAAGAAGCTGGCAGCGACTCTCTCCCAAAAGTTTCCAAATAATTAATTTCTTCATTCTCTTTCCAACTAACCCCTCCCATTATGTCTGATAGCTTAAAAAATCTTTTCGGTGGCAGGCCTGCAAGAAGCAGCCGCGACTTCGCTGAAGAGGTAAATCCTGGCATCTCTCCGATTGCCAAGATAAAAGTAATCGGCGTGGGAGGCTCTGGCAACAACGCTGTGAATCGTATGATTAAAGCGCAAGTCAGTGGCGTAGATTTTCTCGCTGTGAATACAGATGCGCAGGCGCTTTACCATAGCAACGCGGCAATCAAAGTAAATATCGGTAAAGGCACAACTCGCGGCCTCGGCGCAGGTAGCGATGCCAGCATGGGTAAAAAAGCTGCAGAAGAATCTTCTGAAGAGCTAAAGGCTTACTGCGAAAACGCCGATATGATTTTCATCACCTGTGGAATGGGTGGTGGCACTGGCACTGGCGCGGCTCCAGTGATTGCTGAGATTGCGAAAGAAGCAGGGGCTCTCACAGTCGGTGTTGTTACTCGCCCTTTCAGCTTCGAAGGTGAGAAGCGTGGAGAGAGAGCTGACAACGGTATCAAAGAATTGAAATCCAAAGTTGATACTCTCATCATTATTCCAAACGACAAGATTCTTTCTATCATCGATAAAAAAACTCCAGTCGCTGATGCTTTCACTGTGGTAGATGATGTGCTTCGCCAAGGTGTGCAAGGTATCTCTGATTTGATTACAGTCCACGGTATGATAAATGTGGATTTCGCCGATGTGAAAAATATCATGAGCAACGCAGGTAGCGCACTTATGGGTATCGGTTACGGAACTGGTGAAAACCGCGCAGTCGAAGCAGCCCGCGCAGCAATCGATTCTCCACTCCTCGAGCAAGAGATCGACGGTGCCAAAGGTTTGCTTTTCAATGTGACGGGTGGCAACGACTTATCTATGTTTGAGGTGGATGAAGCTGCGAAAGTTATCACTGCTGCTGCAGATCCAAGCGCCAACATTATCTTCGGTGCAGTTATCGATGATAGCTACACAGGAGAAATCAAGATTACTGTTATCGCGACTGGCTTCGAAGATAAACCAAAAGCTGCGCCAGCGCCAAAGCAACAACACTTCGCGCAAGGTGGTAGATTATCTTCCATGTCTTCTCAGCAACACAGCCAACCAGTTTCTGCTAATGATGAGTTGGAAATCCCAGCTTTCATTCGTAAGAAGATGAAGAAATAAGAAAGAATTAATAATTAAGTTTCCAAAATAATTATAGAGGCACCCCGCTGGGGTGCCTTTGCTTTTAAAATAAAACTTCTCGGATCATTTCATTTTGCTGGAAGAAAAAATCTACCAACTATTTATGGTCGGAAACAAAACTCCCATGGCTCACCCAATCCACCGTTGATAGCATTTGGCCCAGCCGGATAATTCAAATGAAATCTGAAGTCGGCAGCCAAACCAACAAAATGATTCCAATCTTCTGACTGCATCATATTCGCTGCTTGAGTTGGATCTCTAGAGAAGAAATCAGCTATATCAATTGCTGGTGGGTTTTCGTTGTGCGCGCTGTGATAGGGTGGGGCAATGATGCGAAAAATTTCTGCTAAAGATTGTTGCTTCTCAAAACCGTGATAGCAAAGTAGATAAAGTTGATAGGCTGGGCTGCGATAAGCAGAAGCAATAGTTAGAGGAGCTTCAGGATATTTTTTTTGGTATTTTGATTTTAGATTTTTCCAAGCGGTGGCCATCTCGAGTGGTAGTAATTTTCCTTTCGTATCTACTGCTATCCAGCTAGGTTTTTCTGTTGCGCTGATTCTAGTGCTTCTCCTGAAACCATAAGCTAAATCAAAGATTGTTTTAATTTCTCTACGGTAGCATTTTAGAAAAATGATTAATTCTTTACTCGCTAACTTTTCTGCTTCACCGACTTTGGAGCTAGGAATATTTCCAAGACCTGTATGTAAATCCTCAAAAGAAACGAAAGATTCTGAATTGGGAATAGATAGGAGACGAATCGCTTTTCTCCCAACGCGGAAAAGATTTTCGGCTGCCTCTTTTTTCTCTGCGATGTTTTCCACAGAGGTTTGCTGTTGCGTTATAGCTTTAGGGTTTTCCATAAAACAGGCTGGCTATTATAGCTGTTTACGCAGAAATTGCTAAACTGCTGCCATGCTGCGTTTCGATATCATCACGCTTTTCCCAGAGATGTTTGAGTCAGTTTTGGCCTCCAGCATTCTCGCGCGGGGAATCAAACTGAAAAAAGTGCAGGTGAAGCTCCACAACCTTCGCGATTTCGCGAAGAATAAATGGCGGAAGGTGGATGATAAACCTTTCGGCGGTGGCGCGGGGATGGTGATGCAATGCCAACCACTTTTCGCGGCGGTGAAAAAAATTCGCGGCAGTAGTAAGAAAAAAATCCCCGTGATTTATTTTTCTCCACGCGGAGAGAAACTCACGCAGCCACTGGCAGAAAATTTTGCTGAGAAAGCAGAAAGAATTATTCTCGTTTGCGGGCATTATGAGGGAGTAGATCAACGCTTTATCGATGCGCTGGTGACGCAAGAACTTTCCATCGGAGATTATGTTTTGACTGGTGGAGAATTGCCAGCGATGGTTTTAGTGGATGCAGTTGCGCGTTTGCTGCCGGGAGTAGTGGGGAAATCGGAAAGTGTCGCAGAAGAAAGTTTTAGCAAAGCTTTGGATAGAAAAAAAGAGTATCCACACTACACTCGCCCAGAAGTTTTCCAAGGAATGAAAGTGCCAGATGTTTTACTCACCGGTAATCACGCAGCAATCAGGAAGTGGAGAATGCAGCAAACCAGATAGTTTTGTTGTAAGATTTTCGTAATGAAAACACTTAATGAACTTTTTGCCGAATTTGAAAAAGTGGGAAGAATTACATTGCGCGTGAAGGTGATTCCCAAATCGGCAGCGAATGCGATTGTAGGTTTGATGGATAATGAAACTCTGAAAGTGCGGATTGCCGCAGTAGCGGAAAAAGGGAAAGCGAATCACGAGTTGATTAATTTTTTCGCGGAAGAGTTTCAAACAGGGAAAGATAAAATTACGATCATTACTGGGGCTGCGGATACTCTCAAGTTAGTTAGAATCGAAAGATAGATGGGAGACAATCTTTCGTTTCTCGATCGCAATGAGTTGGAAAGTTTTTTGCAGAAAAATAATCTTTCACCCAAGCATTCGCTTGGCCAGAATTTCCTCATTGATGCAGAAGTTTTAAATTCAATTCTTGCAGCGGGGGAATTAAATTCACACGATACAGTTATTGAAATCGGGAGTGGGTTGGGAGTGTTGACTCGCGAGTTGGCGAAAGTAGTGGCGAAAGTTGTTGCGCTAGAATTTGATGCGGAAACTTTCGTTGCGCTGCAAAAAAATCTTGCTGCTTTCTCTAATGTGGAGTTACACCAAATCGATGTTAGGAAATTCACACCACCGCAGCCACCTTACAAGCTGATTGCGAATATTCCGTATTACCTGACTTCACCGATTCTTCGGCAGTTTTACTCTGAAACGCTGCATCGCCCAGAAGTTTCCGTTTTGCTGATTCAGAAAGAAGTAGCGGAAAAAATCTGCGCGAAAGAAAAGCTAAGTGTGATTGCGCTTCAAGTAAAAGTTTTTGCTGAGGCGGAAATTATTTGCACAGTTGGGAAAGAAAGTTTCCTGCCACCACCCAAAGTAAAGTCCGCAGTTATTAAACTGACTCTCAAAAAAACTCCCGAGATTCCACAGAGTGATATTGAGGATTTCTTCAAGCTACTGCATATGGGTTTCCATTCTCCGCGCAAAAAAATTGGTGGAAGTATCATCGCTGGTTTCCCATTTAATAAAGATAAAACTCTGGAAATTCTTGCAGCCTCCAAAATTGATACAGAAAAAAGACCAGAAGATTTAGCTATCAGTGATTGGCAAAAACTGCTGGCAGCTTACCGTAAGTTTTCGCAGTAATTATCTTTTTTTGTTGCTGGTATTTTTGCCCGTGTATTTTTCTACGAAGGCAGCGATATCTTTGGAATGCTCGAAAACACTTTTCAAAACCTTGAGTGGTTGCACGATTACATTATTCACCTTGCTAGCAGCTGAGCGAATCGCGCTGGTGGCTTGGCTCAGATCGCGTAAAACGAAAATCGCGTAAAAGAGCGCAATCGAAAGGAAAAGCGCTATCAAGCTGAAGCCAATTGCTAAAGCGAGGTTGAGAATATCTTGGGAGGTAGCAAGCATCGTATACAAATTTAGCTCAACTTCCGGAAGCTAGCAAATCGGAATTGGAATAAAAAGAAAAATCCCCCTCTTTACAAACGGACTGGCATAGATGTTTATCTCCAGGTAAGGTGCTGGGATGTTTGCAAAAATTCCCCATACGCGCTTGCCTCCTCGTAAGATGCATAATCTCATCACAGAGTTTGTCTATCTCACGCCTGCAA
>JAQVAZ010000033.1 GCA_028690585.1 Candidatus Altimarinota bacterium | reverse complement strand
AAGACTTTACAGGCATTTCTTTTTTGCGTTTTTCTATCAACGTAAATAAATCAGCAATAATCGCGAGCTTACCTTTTTCGCTTCCAAAGCAAGAATAAGTGCCTTTGTGACAAGTATTTCCACTCGGATTCGCTTTGACGAGAAGCGTATCGTTATCACAATCAATTTGCATTGAAATGAGATTAAGGAAATTACCGCTAGTTTCACCTTTGAGCCAAAGCTTTTTTCTACTTCTACTGTAGAAATGCACTTGCTTAGTTTTTAGAGTTTTTTGCAAAGCTTCCTGATTCATAAATCCAAGCATCAAAATTTCGTTGTTGCTGGCATCTTGGATAATCGCAGGAATTAATCCAGCGCATTTTCCCCAATCGATTTGATTACTAAGGTTTTTCATATGCGGATAGGTAAATTATGAGATGAAAGAAATTGTTTTACTTCACGAATTGTATATTTTTTAAAATGGAAAATACTTGCAGCTAAGACTGCATCCGCATTCCCCTCTCGTAAACCTGCAAGTAAATCTTCTTGGCTACCAGCGCCACCTGAAGCAATCACTGGGATATTCACCGCTGCGGTGATTTGCTGCAATAACTCAATATCATAGCCAGCTTTGGTGCCATCTCTATCCATGGAGGTAAGTAGAATTTCTCCAGCTCCAAGTTTCTCCACCTCTTTTGCCCAAGCAATTGCTTCCCAAGTGGTTTCTTCACTACCACCTTTGATAAAAACTTTGTAAGTATCTCCAATCTTTTTCACATCAATAGCTACCACCATGCATTGGCTGCCAAACGCTTTAGCACCTTCCGTAATCAATTTTGGATTCTTCACCGCGATAGTATTGATAGAAATTTTATCTGCGCCAGCTTGCAGCAACTCGCGAATATCCTCAGTGGTTTCGATTCCACCACCTACAGTAAAAGGAATGAAAATTTCTTGCGCTACTCTACTCACAAGCTCTTTCACGGTTTTGCGCTTTTCTTTACTTGCGGTGATATCGAGGAAAACTAATTCATCCGCGCCTTCTTCTGCATAATATTTTCCTAGCGCTACTGGGTCACCAGCATCACGCAGGTTTTCAAAATTGATTCCCTTCACGGTTCTACCATTCTTCACATCAAGGCAAGGAATAATTCTCTTCGTTAGCGTATTTTTAGCAGTAATTCGAAGCGCATTTTTAAGGGTGATTTTTTCTTCATACAAAGCTTTTCCAATGATAGCTCCAAACACATTCAGCGCTTTTAATTTCTGCAAAGCAGGTAGTGAAGAAACTCCACCCGAGGCAACCACATTGAAACCAAGCTTGCTGATTTCTTCCATCAGCGCGTAATTCGGCTCGGTTAGCATTCCATCTTTTTCGATATCGGTTACCACCAACTCACTTACTCCTACCTTTTTTAAATCTTGGAGAAATTCGCGATAGCCTTGATCGGAAGTTTTGAGCCAACCCTGCGTAGCTACTTTTCCTTCGCGCAAATCCATTCCCACTACGATTCTCTTTGCGGAAAACTGCGCGATAAGTCGATTGAGAAAATCCAAATCTTCCAATGCTTTCGTGCCAATAATAATTCTTTCAATTCCATTCTCGAGGTAAAACTGCGCAGCCGAGAGAGTGCGGATTCCTCCACCGACTTGCATGGGAATCTCGAGGCTTTTGCGAATAGCGAGAATAACAGCTTGATTACAAGGTTTTCCTGCTTTGGCGCCATCGAGATCTACGATGTGAATCATCGCAGCACCTTGCTGCGCAAAAGCTAAAGCTTGTTGCGTAGGATTTTCTGCATAGATTTTTTCCGAGGCGTAATCACCTTTGGTTAATCTCACGCATCTCCCATTGAGAAGATCGATTGCGGGAATTATCAACATAACTTACAAAAATTAGAAAGCAGTTTCAATCCCAACTCTCCTGATTTTTCTGGGTGAAATTGCGTAGCGTAAAAATTATCTTTTTGAACCACTGAGGAAAAAGTAATTCCATAATCTGTTTGCGCGAGTGTATATTTGGAAGTTGGAAGATAATAAGAGTGCACAAAATAGAAATAACTCGCATCAGGAATTTCTTCAAAGAGAGGAGATTTATTTGTGAAATTCACCTGATTCCAACCCATCTGAGGAGTTTTTAGAAATGGAGGAAACAGCTTTACTTTCTCTGGGATAATTCCTAAGCAATCAGTATTTTCTTCCTCGGAAAAATCTGCGAAGAGCTGTAAACCTAGGCAAATTCCCAGCAATGGTTTTTTGGTTTGCTTTATCGCTTCCGCAAATCCGCTACTTATGAGTTTTTGCATTGCGCTGCCTGCAGCTCCAACTCCTGGGAGAATAATCTTATCCGCAGCTTCCAAATCATTCGCTTGCTTCGCGATGAAGTATTCGATTTGGAGTAAATCTAAAGCATTCGCAACGCTGCGGAGATTCCCTGCATCGTAATCAATAATTGCTATTTTCATAAGCTGCCTTTGGTTGAAGGAATAAGATTATCCAACCGCACATCTTTCTCGATGGCGAAGCGAAAGCTTTTGGCAAAAGATTTGAAAATCGCTTCAATTTTATGATGCTCATTTTTACCAGCTTTTACATTGATATGGAGATTCGCTTTGAGGCTTTGGGTAAGTGATTGGAAAAAATGCTCAAGTAACTCAGTGGGAAATTCTCCCACCATCTCGCTTTTGAATTTTGCGTTGAAAACGAGGAAAGGCCTTCCACTCAAATCCAAAGCGGTTTCCGCTAGCGCATCATCCATCGGGATTAGCGTAGAAAATCTACGGATTCCTGCGCGATTTCCTAGTGCTTTACTCAGCGCTTCGCCTAGCGTAATCGCGACATCCTCCACTGTGTGGTGTTTATCTACTTGTAAATCTCCTTTGGCAGAGATAGTTAAATCCACCAACGCATGGCGGGAAAATTGCTCTAGCATGTGATCAAAAAATCCGATTCCCGTTTCGATTTTATAGATTCCTTTTCCATCGAGATTGCAGCCTACGAAAATATCCGTTTCAGTAGTTTTGCGTTTCACAAATCCTAAGCGTGGAAAATCCCCATTCGTTTGCATCTGGAAACTCGCAACTCCAAGATTTTTACCGAATTCGCTGTCAGTATCTCTATCTCCCAGCATAAAAGATTGAGTGAAATCGATTTTCTCTTGCTTGAGGAAATTTTTCAGCAAACCGATTTTTGGTTTCCTACAAGCGCAATTCGTGGAAGGAAGGTGTGGGCAAATGAAAACCTGAGAGAAAGTAATCCCCTCTTTTTTCAGTATTTCGAGGAATTTCTTCTGCGGAATCTCAAACGCTCTTTTGGGAAAACTTTTACTCCCCACTCCATTTTGATTGGAAACCAATACCAACTCATAACCTTCCCGTTGGAGATTCTGTAAACCCTCTATCACCTTCGGTAAAACTTGAAGCTTCGCGAGAGAATCAATTTGCTTCGTATTAGGTGGCTCGAAAATTAAGCATCCATCGCGATCTAAGAAAGCAATTTTCTCCATAAGATTAAATTAAGGTTTTGAAAGTTTTGAGGAAGCTACGCATCTGCGCAATAGTTCCGATGGTAATGCGCAGGTAAATTTCTTTTTTCCACTCACGTGGCCGCAGTAAAAATCCCTGTTTTTGCAGTTCCTTAAGAATCTTCTGCGAGTTAGAAAGTTTCAGGAGAATGAAATTCGCGCTACTTGGGAGGAATTCAATTCCTTCTGCTTGGAGGAATTTTTCCACCAATGGTTTTGCTTTCTGCATTACTTCAGCACGATATTTCCGCATACTTGCTATATCACTCAGCGCAGTTTTCGCAGCGCTGCTTGCGAAGCAATTCACGCTATACGGGCTGCCGATTTTCTGGATTTCCGCGATGATTATAGGAGAAGCAATCAAATAACCGATACGTAAACCCGCCAAACCAAACGCTTTGGAAAAAGTGCGAGTGATGATGAGGTTAGGAAATTTTTGCAGCAAAGGCAAAGCTGAAAGCTGAGAGTATTCAAAATACGCTTCATCTACCATCACCATCGCATTATTTCGTTTCGCTTTGCGAGTAATTTTTTCAATCGAAGCAAGCGGAAGCAAACCTCCTGTAGGATTATTTGGATTGCAGATAATAACCAGCTTTGTTTTAGAATTGATGCTGCGCAAAACTTCCTCGAAGGGAAACTCTCCTTTTTCTCCATAACTTATGGAAACGAGTTTATTTCCATTTACTTTCGCGCATTGCGCAAACATCGCAAAACTCGGAGAAGGAATAATCACCTCATCACGATTTTGCGTAAAAGTCTTAAAAATAAGCTCGATTGCTTCATAAGATCCATTCGTTGGGAAAACCATATTCTGCTTACAACCCACATATTTTGCGATTTTGGATTTTAAATCTCCATACTCAGGATAGATGCGAAACTTATTTTGTTTGGTGAAATCCAAAAGTGCTTTTTGAACTTTTACGCTGATAGGAATCAAAGCTTCATTGAAATCTAGTAACAAACCATTGAAATCACTCCTCCCTTCCAGCGGTGGAGTATAAGCTTTGAGATTACGAAGATTGGTATTGATAGGTAGCTGCATTATTTTAATCTTATAGAAATAGCATTTTTGTGCGCATCTAATCCTTCACTGGTTGCGATGGTTTCCACAGTTTGGGAAAGTTTTTGCAAACCTGCTTTGGAAACTTTTTGGATTTGAATCATCTTCCCAAAAGAATCAGCGGAAAGCGGAGAAAACATTTTGGCGAAACCCGAGGTTGGCAGTGTATGATTCGCTCCAGTGGCGTAATCACCGAGAGGCTCTGAAGTGTATTCTCCGAGGAAAATACTGCCAGCGTTTTGAATCGCTTTGAGAAAGAAAGCTTCATTTTTCGCAACGATTTCCAAATGCTCCGCTGCGTATTCATTTGCGAGAGAAGCAATTTCCGCATCATTTTTACAGAGAATCGCGAAACTCTTCTGAAGGGAAATTTGGATAATCGCTTTGCGAGAAAGCGTTTCTATTTGCTTCACAATCTCCGCTTTCACTTTTTCAATTAACGCGGCAGAGTTGGTAAATAAAACGCTTTGAGAATCTTCACCATGCTCGAGTTGGCTGAGAAAATCCGCAGCGATGAAAGCAGGATTCGCAGAATTATCCGCGATAATACCTACTTCTGAAGGCCCGGCTGGCATATCGATATCCACTTCGCCATAAACTAACATCTTCGCGGTGGTTACGAATTGATTACCTGGCCCGAAGATTTTGTAAACTTTAGGAATCGTTTCTGTGCCAAAAGCCATTGCAGCGATTGCTTGGCTACCACCAACTTTGAATATCTTCTTCACACCGCAAAGCTTCGCAGCAGCCAAAACCGTCGGATTACAATTCCCCGCTTTATCCGCAGGAGTGCAAATCACAATTTCCTGGCAGCCTGCGATTTGCGCGGGAATCGCTAGCATCAAAACTGTGGAAGGATAAGCAGCTTTACCGCCTGGAATATACAATCCCACTTTTTCAATCGCGCGAAATTCCCTCCAAACTTTCACACCCCTTGAAGTTTCCACCACTTTTTCTTTGCGAATCAAGCTCGCTTTGTGAAATTTCTCGATATTTTTCTTCGCGATTTTGAGAGAAGCTAATAGTTTTGGGTTAATAGAGTTATAAGCTGCGGAAATCTCTTTCTCTGAAACCACAAATGTTTTTAAATCAGGAGAATCAAACTTTCGCGCATATTTCAAAACGGCTGCATCACCATTTTGCCTAATATCCGCGAGAATCGGTTTCACGATATTTTCTACATCCTCAGACTTACTGCGCTGATTTCTGATGATTTGCAGAATCTGCGTGGGATTCGTTTTACTTATATCTAGAGTTTGCATAGTTGGAGGAAATTATCTTTTTGGGGATTTACGATAGGGCTTTCGATCAAGCAGGCTTCTGATTCAAGCACTTGAGTAAGTATTCTTAAATCGTTTTCATGTAAGGTTTCCCCTGTTTGAGTGATATCGCAGATAGCATCTGCGAGATTGAGTGTTGGTGCGATTTCACAACTACCTTTGATGAAGATAATGGAGGCGCTAATGCTTTTCTCTTCAAGAAATGTTTTTAGAGTTTCAGGATATGAAGTAGCGATTCTCTCCCCTTCTAAATCTTTGAGGGTTTTGATATCAGAATCTGCTGGCACAGCGATAATCAGTTTACATTCTCCAAACCCAAGTTTTCTAAGTTTTTTTACTTTAGGCTTTTTTTCATACAGTAGATTCTCACCTACTATCCCAAAATCAGCCGTGCCTCTACTTACATATTCAGGAATATCCTCACTGCGTAGATAGAGAAGATCCAAATCAAAATTAACGCAAGGCACAACTAGTTTCCTACCCTTTGG
>JAQVAZ010000032.1 GCA_028690585.1 Candidatus Altimarinota bacterium | reverse complement strand
AATAAAAAGCGGAGATTGACTCCGCTTTTTTTGTATGAGATTTTCTTCCTCTTATAATCCTCCAAGCATCATATAGATAGCTGCCTCATCCACATTTGTGCCAGCGGAACCTTGGCAGGGAGTTGCATCTTCAATGCTAGCAACAGATCCCATACAAGTATTCACAGTAATATTTGCTGTTCCATCATTTTCTACATCAGCAAACAAAGCAAAAGCCTGAGCCGTAATTCCGTTTCTTGTGAGAGGTTGGTAGTAATACTGACCCGTGCAGTTATTTCCATTCACCGTTAAAACATTATTAGCGTCTGGATCTTTTGGGAAAGTATTTGCATCAAAATATTCACCAGCCTTGAGTAATGTATCTGCTGCGCCAGCAGTTGTGCCAGCAGGATTGAGACAGCCAGCAGTATCTGGGAAAGCTCCTCTGTCAGAATAATACTGCTGCAACGCTACAGTTAGGTTACTCAAATCATGAATTCTTCCTGCATCTCTAGCGCGAGAAGGAGCACCCATGATTTTTGGTAGCATCGTAGCTGACATAATACCGATAACCACGATAACCACGATAAGTTCAATAAGGGTGAAACCCTTTCGGTTTTTGAGGTGTTTTTTTGAAAGCATTTTACAGGGGTTAACTTGTTGAGTATTTTAGATACTCATAGTTTACAAAGCAAATTTATCCCGATTTTTTTTCACATAATCTGAAGCCGAAACTAAACTCTCGAAAGTTCCAGCATCCATCCACTTCCCTTTTACATTGCGAGAATCAATCTCACCCGCTTTTACAAACCAGTTATTTACATCAGTAATTTCCAATTCGCCGCGCTGTGATGGTTTGAGATTTTTTACGATATCAAAAACACGCGCATCGTAAAGATACAATCCCACCACCGCCAGATTCGTTTTAGGATTTTTGGGCTTCTCGATAATCTCCACCACTTTTTTACCAGCCAAAGTTGCTACTCCAAAACGCTGTGGATCTTTCACTGCCTTGAGAAAAATCCTCGCACCAGATTTGAAACTCTTAAAGGCTGCGGAAAAATCTTCTTCAAAAATATTATCACCGAGGATGAGTGCGAGATTATCTTTGCCGACAAAAGATTTGGAAAGTGCCAACGCATGCGCGATACCACTCGCTTCTTTTTGAACTTTATAACTAAGCTTCATTTTCAAATCATTTCCATCTCCGAGTAATTTTTTGAAATCTTTTAAATGTTGCGGAGTAGTAAGAATCAAAACTTCTCGGATCCCCGCTTTACACAAAGTCAGCAGTGGATAATAAACCATCTGCTTATCAAAAATCGGCAGCAGATGCTTATTGGTAAGTTTCGTGAGAGGTAGCAAGCGCGTGCCTCTGCCGCCAGCTAGCAAAACTCCTTTCATTTGGTTTCCTTTTTGGGAAATAAAATTCCTGGTTTCACGAGTTTGAATTCTTGCACGCTTCCCCACTCTTGTAACTTTTTAATTTCACCAGTAAGTGAAATTCCCAAAGCTACCGCAATCTTCTCTGCGGTTTCTGGAATGAAAGGAGAAAGCGCAAGCGCAATCTGCCGAATCGCTTCGAGTAAAGTGGAAAGCACCTCGAGTTGCTTCGCTGCATCAGTTTTCGCGAGCTCCCAAGGCTTCGTTACATCCACATATTTATTGCACCACTCTACGAGATTGAAAACATTTTCGAGCGCAATCCGGAAATCATAATTCTCCATCGCAGTTGCGATTCCTTTCCACATCTTCGCTGCTTCTTTTTTTCCATTCTCTTCAAGTTTTGTGATTGGGAAAATTTCTCCGATTTTCATTCCCATCGTAATCACGCGTGAAACGAGATTGCCTAAACCATTGGCTAAATCTGAATTATATTTTTCCGCGAAACGCGCAGAGGAAAAATCTCCATCTTGCCCATTCGGAATTTCCGCGAGGAGATAGTAGCGCAGCGCATCGATTCCCCATTCCGCTGCCACTGCTTCTGGCTCGACAACATTGCCGAGAGATTTACTCATCTTCTGACCTTCGGATGTGATGAAACCATGCACATAAATTTGTTTTGGTAACGCAATCTTCGCCGCCAGCAACATTCCAATCCAAATCCCAGCGTGGAATCTAACGATATCTTTTCCGATGCAGTGAACATCGACTGGCCACCATTTCCACAGCTCACCTTCATTCGCGTAATCAATCGCGGAGATATAATTGGTGAGTGCATCGCACCACACATACATAAGTTGATTATCATCACTCGGCACCGGGATTCCCCAGCCTTTCAGATTTTCTTTTGGGCGAGAAAAAGAAACATCATGCAAACCACCTTTCACCACATTGATAATTTCTTTCGCACGAAACTCTGGAACGATGGCAACTTCACGCGATTCCAATTTTTCCAAAATTTGATCCGAGTATTTACTCAAACGAAAAAACCAATTTTTTTCTTTCACAACTTCAGGCGGCCGATTGTGATTCGGGCAATTGCCATCAATCAAATCCGTTTCCTTTTTAAACTCTTCACAACCATAACAATACAAACCTTCGTATTCTTTTTCGTAAAGATCTCCACTTTCGATGAGCTTATTCCAAAGCTTAGTAACTGCTGGCCAGTGCTTTTGCTTATCCGAAGTGCGAATGAAATCATCCCAACTGAGATTGAATTTCTCGCGCAACACTCGGAACTTCGCAGAATTTTCATCTGCTAATTTCTGCGGAGTAACTCCTTTTTCTTGCGCAGTTTTCACAATCTTCACTCCATGCTCATCTGTGCCAGTAAGAAAATAAACATCTTTACCATGCTGGCGCATGTAGCGCGCAATCGCATCGGATTGAATGAATTCCAAAGCGTGGCCGATGTGTGGTGCACCATTCACATACGCAATCGCGGTGGTGAGGTAAAACTTATTTTGCATAGGTGGAATTCTAGCAGAAATTAAGCTGCAAGATTCCTGAGTCAGCTACTGTAAAAGCAAAGGCACCCCAACGGGGTGCCTCTACATTATTCTTAATCTTATTTTTCTTGATTACTTCTTTTTATAAAACCAAACTTTCTTTCCTAGAATCCAAGCACCTTTGAGGAAAATAAATCCAACTCCAAGGTAAGCTAGCGCTACGAAGGAATTCAAAGTGTAAGAAACAAATTTCACACTCACCCACTGTGTGAGGCTATTGAGATTATTCACGAAGTTTTGGATTTCGTATTTCCAGTTATCACGCATATTTTGCCAATCCACTAATCTCTCCTCATTAACATATACACGGAATTCGTTGTAATCCAATTTCTCGAGTAAATCTGCGCGATTTCTTTCTACACTTTCCATCTCTGCACTAGTTGATAATTTTTCCTGAGCCAATCTCTCAATCATATTGATCTTGAGATCAATCAACTTAGTGAGAGATTCTATATCACCTTTCTTGGTAGCAAGCTGGAATAATTCTTCATAAGAAGTTTGCGCATTATTGAGAGTTGCTTCTGTTTGTGCGAGTTTTTTCTTGAGAATCTCTAGTTGATCAGTTGCACCTTTTACAGATTTTTGAATAGTGTAAGCAGAAGTTGTGAAATCATCTGGATTGAGAGTTTTGAGTAATTCGATAACCTCAGGAGTTTTCGCTTTGATAACTTTGAAATAAAAAT
This sequence comes from Candidatus Altimarinota bacterium, assembly GCA_028690585.1. Classification (GTDB taxonomy): domain Bacteria; phylum Patescibacteriota; class Gracilibacteria; order JAHISY01; family JAHISY01; genus JAQVAZ01. The sequence goes on along the minus strand of JAQVAZ010000032.1, from coordinate 2,850 downwards.
CGCAGCTTCTATCACTTTCATTCGCGCTAGAAAAAATAATATCTTTATCTGCTTTCAGTGTAGCCACTGTTTCACAAATTTCCGTTTTATCATTCACTCTATAGCTAGCGCTGTATTCTTTCACTTCATAATCTTCCGCGTTGGTGGCGATTCCATCTTCTCCGGGAATCGGAGGCATGATGTTTTGGGAAATTGCGTAACCGCCAACAGCCTTAGTATTCATCGAATAATCAGAAGCGGATTCCATCCTGTAGCTTGGAGCTATCGAAGTAGTTACTCCCGTGAGGAAAGGTTGTGCGATTGTGCGGAAAGCAAAAGTCACCACCACTGCCATCAAACTCAAGGCTACCAACCCACCAAAAACAAAACCGAAAATCTTCGCAATGGATTTGAAACTCCAATCGAAGTGATGAAAGGGATTCTGCATATTTTTGAGATTTAAGATTTAAATTTGTTTGCCACTGTATTCTACGTTAAAAAGAGAGAAAAGTAACAAGCAGCTGGTGGCTGATAGATTTATTTTTTAATGTTCGAGTTTTTCTTGTCGCCCCACTTCCCTTTTGTCATCCCAGCGAAAGCTGGGATCCAGAATAAAAAAGTTTTTTGTTCCGCTTTTATAAAATCTCCCCTAACCCCTCTTTTACAAAGAGGGGGATTTCTGGATTCCCCTTTTCAGGGGAATGACAACAGAAAAATCTTTGCGAAAAAAACAATTCCAACAACTTGAACATTTAGAACAATTTGAACTTCCTATTCCCACTCAATCGTAGCTGGTGGTTTATTGGTGATATCGAGATATACATGATCCACTCCTGAGAGTTTCTGAATTTTTTTAGCCATCTCGTTCACCGCAGCTTTTGGTAAGCGTGAGAAGCTGGCTGTCATCGCTTCTGCGCTATCGACTGGGCGGAGAATAATTGATTCAAGCTCTCCTTCGATAGAGACTGGAATCAAAACCACTGGCATCTGCCAAACCTTATCGTAAAGTTTTTTCGCGCGCAGTACTTGATTCGCAATCGCATCCGCTTCTTGTAGTAGCGCAATCCTCTTGTGAGTAAGATGCGCAGCTTTCGCTTTCACACTGCGAGGAGATTTATTGAGCGTGAGGCAAAGTAACACTCGGTTGATATCAGAGAATTTATTTACGAGTGCGGTTGCAAGGCTATCGAGTTTTTCCCAATCGCGTGAAGCGGTATAGATCGCCACCGGATGGCGGTAAGTTCTCGCATCACCCTGCACTCCCACCGATTGAATCGGCAGAATCTTGCCGCGAGTTTTCCACTTGCGGTTAATCTCAGTTTCGATCTTGTTGGTATTCTCACACTTCGCTGGCTCACCGCAGAGAATCCGCACTCCGAGACCTGGCCCTGGAAATGGGTGGCGCTCAATTAATTCTTTTGGCAGTTTTAATTTTCTACCGACTTCGCGCACCTCATCTTTATAAAGTTCTGCGAGAGGCTCCACTACCAAACCTTTTTCCAACATCACTTCGATTTCCTCCACACGATTGTGATGCGTTTTGATTTTGTCAGAATTGGCAGTGCCAGCCGACTCAATCGTATCAGGATAAATCGTGCCTTGGCCGAGTAACCATTCACGCGGATTGAAACGTAAACGTTTCAAAACTTTGCGCTGAGTCGCGAGGAAAACTCTACCGATAATTCTGCGCTTCTCTTCTGGATTGGTAACATTTTTCAATGCTGCGAGGAAATGCCCACTCGCATTCTCCACACGCAGATTATCGAAACCCGCTTTGCGTAGTGACTCCATCACGAGTTTCGTTTCACCTTTGCGCATCAAACCGTGATCGATGAGTAAACCGAAAACATTTTTCTTACCCAGCGCTTTCTCGAGAAGTGCGAAAGCCACGGTGGAATCCACTCCTCCACTCACCAGCATAAAGACTTTGCGCTTGCCGACTTGCTTTTTAATTTTACTAATTTCATCCGCGAGAAATTTTTCCATCTTCCAACTCGCTTTGGCTCCAGTAAGTTTTACGAAGTTGGTAAGTAATTTTTCTCCAATCTCCGTGTGAATCACTTCTGGGTGGAATTGCACTCCATAGATTTGTTTTGCTTCGCAACTCACCGCTGCAAACTTGCAACTCTCGGTGCTAGCTACCTGCGCAAAATCTTTTGGTAGCGCAATCACTTCATCCCAGTGACTCATCCACACGCGCGAAACTTTTGGAGTGGTGGCGAAGAGTTTGGATTTACCAGCAACTTTCAATTTCGCTGGGCCGTATTCTGGCTGCTTACCTTTCTTCACTTTGCCACCGAGTAAATGCATCGCGAGTTGATGCCCGTAACAAATTGCTAGAATCGGTTTCTTTAGTTCGAATAATTTTTTATCAATCGTTGGTGAGCCAGCGCGCAGGCAACTATCCGGGCCGCCTGAAAGAATGATTCCTTTATAATCTTTGAAATCTGCTTCTACATCGATAACATTCTGTGGCAAAACAATCTCCGCCAAAACTCCCTGCCTACGGATGCGATTGGCGATGAGATGCGCATACTGCCCGCCGAAATCCAAAACTGCGATTTTATCCATGGTGAGAAGTATAGCAAAACGAAGTTTGTAAATAGTAGAAAATAGTTGGCAGAAAAATTTAAGAAAGTGATTTCCTTTTATCCTCCCTTTGGTAAACGGAGTGGTTGAGCGAAGCGAAACCGAGGGATTTAGAATTTTAAAACTCCTACAATCTTTCCCTAAATCTCCCCTAACCCCTCTTTACAAACGGACTGGCATAGATGTTTATCTCCAGGTAAGGTGCTGGGATGTTTGCAAAAATTCCCCATACGCGCTTGCCTCCTCGTAAGATGCATAATCTCATCACAGAGTTTGTCTATC
>JAQVAZ010000010.1 GCA_028690585.1 Candidatus Altimarinota bacterium | reverse complement strand
TTGATTTTACGCGAGAATAGTGAAAAAGAGATTACTAAATTTGTTTAGCAATTTTCCATAAATTAAAACTCCAGCTGCATCAGAAAGTAAACCGAAATCGCAATCAAAACTAAGGAAACCACCACGAAAATAATCGTGACTGGTTTGATGCGTGGAGAAATATAAGAATAATTCAGCGCATGCCGCGTCGCGAATCCAGCTAAAACTAGAAAAGCGAGAAGGAGTAATCCGTAAGCGGTGTAAACAAAGAGATGCATAACTGATAAGAATTTTAGCAGAAAGAAATCCTCGTGAGTAAAAGCTGAGCAAAATCCTTACCTTTTCAGGAAAAAAGAAAAACTGCTAGAATTCCACGGATTTACTAAGCTTACAAATGTATACAACCGCTTACCGCACACATACTTGCGCTGCTGCTTCCGCTGCTGACACTGATAAAGAAATCACTCTCGTCGGTTGGGTGCATCGGAGACGCGACCACGGTGGTTTAGTCTTCATCGATTTGCGCGATAGATACGGAGTGACTCAAGTAGTGACTGACCCAGAGATAAGTGGCGCTGCGCATAAAACTTTTGAAACAGTGAGGCCAGAGTGGGTTTTGCAAGTAAAAGGCAAAGTGAGGAGAAGACCAGCTGGCCAAGAAAATCCTCGCATGAAAACTGGAGAGATTGAGTTGTTGATTATGGAAGTGAATGTTTTGAATGAAGCGGAAACTCCTCCATTTCAGATTGATGTGGAAAATAACGAAAACGAAGAAGTAAGACTGCAATACCGCTATCTCGATTTACGCAGAGAAAGAATGCAAAAGAATATCATTCTCCGCCACAAACTCTTGCAAGCAACTCGCAAATTTTTCTATGAAAAAGATTTCGTAGAAATCGAAACTCCGATTCTAATCAAAGGCACTCCAGAAGGCGCTAGAGAATATCTCGTGCCAAGTCGAGTGCATGCCGGAAAATTTTATGTGTTGCCACAATCCCCTCAGCAGCTGAAGCAACTCTCTCAGGTTGCTGGTTTCGATAGATATATGCAGATTGCGCGCTGCTTCCGTGATGAAGATCAACGCGGAGATAGGCAACCAGAATTCACGCAGATGGATTTGGAAATGAGTTTTGTGAATTCCGAAGATGTGATGAATCTCAATGAAGCTGCGCTAAAAACTATCGTGAAAGAAGTTTTACCAAATGTGAAACTGAAGTCTGAGAAATTCCCTCGCCTCACCTACGATGAAGCGATGAATCGCTACGGTAGTGATAAACCCGATTTGCGCTACGATTTAGAATTCACCGATGTGACTGAAGAATGCCGAGGCTGCGGCTTCGGAGTTTTCTCAAATGCAGTGGAAAATGGTGGAGTAGTAAAAGTTTTAAATGTAACTGGTGGTGGAAAACTTTCTCGCAAAGAGATTGATGAATTAACTGATGCTGCGAAAATCTACGGAGCCAAAGGTTTAGCTTGGATAAAAGTTGCGGAAGATGGAAAACTCGAAGGAGTGCCAGTCGCAAAGATTGGTGAAGATTTAGCTGGAAAAATTGTAGCGAAAGCGCAAGCAAAACCAGGAGATATCCTCCTCTTTGCGGCCGACAGCTGGAGTATCGCCTGTAACTCTCTCGGAGCTGTGAGAATCGAAGCTGCGAAGAAACTCGGATTCCTCGAAGGCAAAGAAAACGAATTCGCTTTCTGTTGGATTACGGAATTCCCGATGTTTGAGCTCGATAAAGAAACTGGCGAAGTCTCCGCGATGCATCACCCCTTCACTCGCCCGAAGAATCTCGCCGAGTTTGAAAAAATGTTTGCGAATCAAAAAGATGAATCCGCAGTAACTTCAGTGAAAGCGGAAGCTTACGATATCGTGTTGAATGGTTATGAAATCGGTGGCGGCAGCATCCGTATCCATGAGAGAGATTTACAAAGCAAGATTTTCCAAGTTTTGAAAGTGAGTGAAGCCGATGCGCAGCGCCGATTCGGCCACATCTTGAAAGCTTTTAGTTTTGGCGCGCCACCACACGGAGGCATCGCTTGGGGCCTCGATAGGATTGCGATGCTTTTCGCTGGTGAGCCAAACATCCGCGAAGTTATCGCTTTCCCAAAAACGAATAAAGCAGAAGACTTGATGCTTGGCGCGCCTGATATTATTCCTGAGAAATTACTCGCTGAATCGAATATCAAATCGATTGCGAAGAAGAAAGAAGAGGCTTAGTCCAAAACTTTTTTCTTCGAGTGAGTAAACGAATCGAGAAGTTAAGAAAGTGATTTCCTTTTATTCTCCCTTTGGTAAAGGGAGTGGTTTCGCGAAGCGAAACCGAGGGATTTAGTATTTTAAATTTCCTACAATCTTTCCCTAAATCTCCCCTAACCCCTCTTTACGAAAGAGGGGAATTTCTGGATTCCCGCTTTCGCGGGAATGACAAAGACCGAAGCGCAAATAAAAAGATAAAAGCTTTATTCCTTATTCTATATTCCAGTATTCTTACTTTTTCTCTTCCACCCTCTCGCTAAGGGGTTTGCGTTTGGTTACCGGTTTCTTCGCAACTTTTGCTGCTGGTTTTTCTTCCATCTTCGCTTTCGTTTCTTGGATGAGATGCAATCTCTCGGCTTGGAAATTTTTGAAATAAGTAATCGCTTTCTCGATTCCCTCATCAAGCTTCGCATCGAGGATACGGAAACCCGCAGCGCGGAGATGCCCACCGCCTCCGAATTGCGCAGCTAACTCACTCGCAGAAACTGCTGGAGTAGTTGTGCGAATACTTGCTTTCACTCCACCTTCGATTAATTCACGGAAAAGCACTACGATTTCAGCACCTGGCGCGTTGGTAAGTAACTCATCAATAATTCCCGCAGCATCTTCATCGGTGGCTGCGCTTTCATTGAAGTCGGCAGAATTCGCGCTACTCCAAACGATGCGATGAATCGGATCAAATTCGATTTTGCTAAGCACTTTTCCCCAAAGTTTCAGTGTGGAAAGCTGCTTGGTTTTATACACATGTTGGATGATTTCTTGCTGCCTGCCACCCGCTTCAATCAAATCCGCAGAGATTTCAAAACTGCGTGGAGTAGTATTCGCATTTTGGAAACTACCTGTATCTGTAATCACACCAGTGAGAATCAGCGTTGCGATATCGCTATCGAGCAGCTTCTGATTGTATTCGGATTCGAGGCTGCGAATCACACGCAACACCACTTCACTCGCAGAAGCTGCAGTAGTATCAACCAAACTCACCTGCCCGAAACCAGAATTGCTTGGGTGATGATCGATATTGATAACTGGAATATCGTAGAAAAGATTTGGATTGGTAGCGAAAAGTTTCCCGAGTTGCGGTAAATCAGGAGTATCTACACAAATAATCAAATCGTAATCTGCTTCCCCTACTCCAAATTTTATTTCGGAAGAATCGAGTGGTTTCCCGCTGCTTCTTACGAAAATCTTTAGCATCCCATCTTCTACTTTGGTAGAGAGTGAAGCTTCGGATTCTCCGACTGGCAGAGAGATGACTAAATCGTTGGCGCCAGCGATAGAGGTTTCGAGATTTTCTAAAGCTGGGAGAAAACGCAGAATCCCTGGAGTTGGATCTCCCGCGGCAGCTGCGACTTTCTTATCTAGTTTACGAAGTGTGAGAAGTAAACCAAGCGCGCTACCGACTGCATCTCCATCAGGATTCGCGTGAGTGAGGATAAGGATATCCTCGCTTTTCCTGATAAGGTTGACGATTTGTTGGAGAGGAGATGATTCCATTTGAGTTGATGTGAGATTCTACAACTTATATTTATGGTTGCCAAGTTGGTAAATTGTTCGGAGTATTCTACCAGACTTTATAACCTGTGTCAAGGTAGTATATACAACAATCTTTCAGAAGTTTTGTAAATGATAAAAGGTTGCGGAAAACCCTTGTAATCAATAGAATCCTCCCACTTTGCTTTTTTGTGTTGGGATTCCCCATCGCAATTAATTCCATAAGAAGCATGAATTCAATGACTACTACCACCAAAAACTATGAATTACTTGCGCTCTTCGCAGGTAATCTTAAAGAATCTGAACTCAAAAAAGAGTTGGAGAAAATCGAAGCGGAAGTCGCGAAGATTGGAAAAATTAAGCATAAAGCAGTTTGGGCCAATCGCCTACTCGCTTACAAAGTGGCTGGGCAAACTACTGGCACTTATTTTATTTGTGAGTTTGAAACCGAAGGCAAAAACATCCCTGAGTTTGAGAATCATCTCCGCCTCGATCCAAAAGTGATTCGCCAAATCATCTGCGCAACTTCGAAAAAGTATGTTTGGAAAGATTACACAGCGGAAGATTTGGAATTTGATCTGAAGAAAATCAAAGGCGAGAAAGAGATTGAGATTAAGCTTCCTGAAGTAAAAGCTTCTCCAAAGAAAATCAACAGTGTGAAAGATATCGCTGCGGGAGTAGGAGAAGTCGATGCGAAACTCGATGATATTCTTGATAATTTGTAATCCACCTCACCTTTAACCCTTTGCCCTATGCGTAGCGTAAACAAGGTTATCATCGTTGGGAATCTCACTCGTGATCCAGAATTGAAAGAAACTCAAGGCGGCCAAGCAATTGCTACCTTCGGAGTAGCTACCAACCGAGAATGGGGAAATGGTGAAGGCGAAAGAAAATCCAGCGTAGAATTCCACGAAGTCGTAGCTTGGGCTCGGAGAGCTGAGGTTTGCCACCAGATTCTGAAGAAAGGAAACTTAGTCTATATCGAAGGTTATCTAAAAACTCGCAGCTGGGATGGTGAAGATGGCAAGAAGAGATTCCGCACCGAAATCGTAATCGAAGATATCATCAAACTCGAGAAACGCCCGATGGGTGAAGTGGAATACACACCTAGCGAAAATCCTGTAGCAAGTGTAATAAATGCCGAGGAAGGTGAAGCAGCCGCTGATGCCTTCGGAGATATCGAAGAAGTGAAACCTACAACAGACGAAAATCCAACATTCTAAATTGAATTCCTAATAACCAACTGAAATGGCACCACGCAAATCTGATAATCGAAAAGTCTGCAAATTCTGCGCTACTAAAGCAGAAGATATCGATTACAAAAATATCCGCATTCTCCGCCGCTATATCAATCTCAGTGGCAAAATCCAACCTCGCCGTTACTCTGGTGTTTGCCCGGGTCACCAACGCTTACTCGCTACCGCAATCAAGCGCGCTAGGGTTGCTGCTTTGATTCCATTCGTAAGCAGCCCTGAGCTCTAAACCCTGCCGCCGTAGCTCAGTTGGTAGAGCACACCCATGGTAAGGGTGGGGTCACCGGTTCAATTCCGGTCGGCGGCTCCACATCCCCCACTTCAACTCAACATTCCAATTAATCAATCCCATGAATAAATTCGCAATTGTCGGTATCGGAGGTAAACAATTCCGCGTAGCGGAAGGTGATACCATCACAACTGAAAAAGTCGGTGAAGAAGGTAAAACTGTAAAACTCAACCATGTGTTTTTGATTAGCGATGGGGCAGAAAGCAAAATCGGCACTCCACTCGTAGAAGGCGCTAGTGTGGAAGCCAAAGTAGTTTCTATCAAGAAAGCTGCCAAGGTAAGAGTATTCAAGATGAAACCTCGCGCTAGATCCCGTAGTGAGCATGGCCACCGCCAATGGGAAGCTACTATCTCAATTCTCAAAATCAACGGCTAGAAATATTAAACTCCTCAGAGTTAAATAATAAGAATGGTTATTGCGACATTTCTGATTTTGGTTTTTTGATATTTCTTAATAAGTTATCGAGAAATTTACGAGTTTGCCGAATTAAAATTTCTTCTGCCTCGGAGCTGTGATACAAATCCATAATATCATCACCAGGATCTCCATCTAGGAGAGCAGCAAGCTCATAAAACTTAGCGGAGTAACCATCTTGCTTAGGATTGCTTAATAAAGAAATCCCCAGCTCCTCACAGGCTTCACGCAGCCCATTATCACGATCTAATCGCTCCATTATTTTTTTATAATCTTCTTCTTCATCCATATTGAAACAATTAAGTTCCACACTCTACCTCAAACCTTTCGCAAATTTCAAATATCTCTGTGGAATATCACCAAGGGGTAGCTGCTCGAGAGGCAGATAATCCAGTGGATTGCTATGTTGACCACCGTCTAGAACTTCGAAGTGAAGATGCGCGCCAGTTGTCATATAACCCGCACCAACTGTGCCAGGAGCACCACCAGATAATCCAATAATATCTCCTGCCTTTACTGTTTGCCCTTCTTTTACCATGATTTTGGAGATATGCCCGTAGACTGTAGCCAATCCTCCTGGATGCGCTAGCATGATGTAGTTGTAACCGTATCCATTATCTTTCGCTTTATAAACAATACCTGGAGCTGCAGCACCGACTGGAGTGCCTTGGCGCAAACGGAAATCAATCGCTTGATGCGCTACTCCAAAAGTAACTGCATAAGCAGAATCGTGGAAGTAAGCGGTAATGCCACCACTTGGATTCGCTGGCCAAGTGAGGCGCGGCATTCTGCCGGGGAAAGTAACTCCTGATAATCCTGCAGAAGATTGCTCTTTGAGAAGCTTCTCGAAAGCATCTTCGCCCAAATCTCCTTTGATGGAATTAAGTTTGTTATCCACTACTCCAAGCTGATTTTGTAAATCTTCAATCTCGAGAAGTGCTTCCGCTTGCTGCCTGCGAGATTGGTCAACGAGTTGTTGGTAAGCTCTCTCTTCCCCACTAGTTTCTGCGAGTAAGCGTTTCTTCGCTTCCTGCATCTCTTTCAATTCATTCGCTTTATCGGCTAAATCCTGCTGAATCAAAACCAATTCTCCACGCTTCACAAGTAAATCACTATTCGCTTTATTATATTCTGCTTGCTTCTCGTTTAAGTCATTGATGAGATTCACACTGAGGCTTTGCAACACTGAGAGATAAGCCTGCTTAATTTCTGTCGCAGAAAGCGATTCGTTTTGAAGCAGGAATTTCAATGTGGAAATCTCACCTGTTTCCCAATCTGTATACTGCATCGTCTCCTGATACGCTAAACGGATAAACTCATTGAGTAACGCTTTACTGCGCGCCAACTCTACTTCGCGCATCTCTGCTAACTCAGATAAATCTCCCATTTGCAGCTGAATCCCTTTGATATCTTGTTGCACTGCGGAGAGATTGAGATTGGCGCGACGGATATTTTCATCGAAAGCCGCCACTTGATCTCGCAGTGTATTCACTTTCGCTTCGATTGGTTTCAGTTTTTCTTTGGCTAAATCCGTGAGTGAATCCTCTGCGTTGAGATAAGTTTGGTAGCGGTTGTTGATTTCATTTCTCACATAGACTAAAGCCTCCACGGTTTTACCAGCAGTTTCGAGTAAGCTACTCGCAAAAATCGCGGGAGAAATAGTGATGCAAAACGAAGCAACGAGAAAACCCGCGATGCACTTTTGCAAAAGCTTCATTGAGTTTTTTCGATTTTGATTACGCGAGTGCGAATATTATCTAGTTTTGGGATTGAGAGAATCAGAATATTCTTTTTGAATTCTGCTTTCGCGCGTTTACTATCGACAGCTTCTGGCAACACAATCGACCGAGAAAAAGGGCCGAAATAACACTCTTGCACTAGCAACTCTTCGGAAGCTTCATGTGGAAGTGGATGTTGCCTCTCACCTTCTATTACCACCACATCCTCCGTAATCTCCACTCTCACATCTTCGGTATCTACTCCCGCAAGTGGCGCTACGATAAATAATTTATCGTTGGTTTCGTATACATCAACCGCGAGTTGCGCGACTTCTCCATTCTCTTCAGTGGGTAATTTTTTTAAAACTTCTGCTGGTTTTTCTCTGCGCTTGATGCGTGTGAGATTACCGATACCGATAGATTTGTTATTGAAATCCATTTTGTTTGGGGTTAAGCACCGCGGCTACGCAACTCTGCGCCTTTGATTGCTTTCCATTTTCCGCAGCTGAGATTTCCTTCCCAGCAGATTTTTTCTGTTTCACAAGTTGGCCCAGCATGCGCAAAGATGTTTGGCGCAAGTGGCTTCACGATTTTCAACATTTCTGCAGCCATCTGCCGAATCTCCAGCTGCGCGCGAATGCACAAACGATGCTGGAAGAAATGTAGCAACTCTCTAGCATTCATCGTAATCACAATCTTGGTTTCCGCAGCATTCGGCAATACACTCCGCGCATCTTCTGCGAGGATTCCACCTTCGATTAATTCAGAATAAAAACTGCCAATCTCCTGCATCTGCGTTTCAAATTTCTTTTTTAATTCTGGCTTAGCAGCAATCGCTGGTGGAATGAGGTAATTGAAATCCCCTTGCTTCACAGCTACATAGCGCTGAGATTGCTGAGAGAAACTCGCAACACGATGCCTCACGAGTTGATGAGTAAGCGCGCGAGAAACTCCCTCCACAGCGAAAGAAAATGAAGCATGCTCGATAGTAGAGTGATGGCCAGAGGCCACTACTAAATCAATCAAGCGTTTGCGCTTATCTTCTGGAATCGTTTCTTTTAATTCGCTGCCACCTTTGGCTGAATAACATTGGTTTATCGCAGCAGCCACCACCTCCTCAGGATTGAGGGTGTGGGAAAGCAAAGTAACTTTGAGTTTAGTAGCAGGCATCGGAGAAGATTTTAGCATGCAAGAATAAAGAATATGGAATAAGGCAGCTAATTTTAATTGCTTTATTCTTTATTCCTTATTCTATTATTCTTGATACAAATCCGTCGAAAGATACTTTTCTCCTCTATCTGGCAGTATCACCACCACATTTTTACCAGTAGGAATCGTAAGTTTGGAAGCAGCTGCTAGCGCAGCGCCACTACTCATGCCGACAAAAACTCCTTCTTCGCGCGAAATTCTTCTAGCGAATTCGTAAGCTTCTTCGATAGTCACTGCGATTTCTTTATCAATCACTCCCAAATCCAGCAACCCTGCGGCGAAATCCTCATTGTGATTTTGAATTCCCTGAATTTTGAAACCAGCAGGAGGCAAAACTCCCACCACTTCTGTAGCTGGAGAATTTTTCTTGAAATATTTTCCGAGGCCAACCATCGTGCCAGCTGTAGCTACTCCACCCACGAGGAAATCAATCTGCGGTAAATCTGTAAGCAACTCTTTCCCCATTGTATTTTCGTAAGCTACTGCGTTATCAGGATTATTAAATTGATTCGCAAACCAGTATTTCTCAGGATTCGCAGCAAGCATCTCCTGCGCTTTCGCGATTGCGCCAGCAGTGCCAAACGCTGCAGGTGTGAGAATCAATTCCGCACCAAGCGCTTTCAACATTTTCTTTCTCTCATCACTCATCGCTTCACTCATCACGATAGCAACACGAAATCCGCGTGAAGCGCCTAACCACGCCAGCGCGATTCCCATATTGCCACTCGTGGCTTCGAGAATCGTTTTCGCTGGAGTTAAATCTCCGCGCGCAATTGCTTGAGTAATCATATTGAAAGCTGCGCGATCTTTTATACTGCCACCTGGATTCACTCCTTCGATTTTCGCGTAAACAGCAGAATCAGGAAATAATTTTGCCAAGCGTAACAGTGGTGTATTGCCGATGGAATCTGTGAGATTTTGGATAAACATGAGAGAGGAAAATTAAATAAAAAAACCGCTTCCATCTGAAGCGGTGTGAGTAAATCTTGGAATCCTAATTTACTTGCAACAACCGCCTCCACAGGAGATACAGCAGCAGCAAGCGCAATTAGAAATAAGTAACATCGGGCAGATTATACACAAGGCTTATGTATAAGTGCAAACTAAATCCTCCTCAGATTTATTTAATTCACTTATTGCAAAAACGATACAAAATGTATAAAATCATCCCCTGTTTTATTTTTTAACCAATTTATTTATGGAAAGAGACAGAGCTGATTGTGATTGCGAAACCAGCAATACTTATGCTGGCTCCGAAGAGGTAAGAGAAAAACTTAACCTCCCGCCAAAGGTTAGGATACTGCATTTGAGTCTTCCAAAGACTGATTTAGATTTATTAGATTTCTTGAAATCGAATGGATACCCTAATAGAAATCCAGAAGAAAATTCGCGCATGTTTGGAATAAAACCAAATAGACTTCCCCCAACATTGTTTTCTATATCTATAAATAAAAATCCTACAGGAAGATACACCCTTCAGGAAACATATCATATTTATGAAGAACATGGATTAATAAGAAAGATGTTAAAAGACCAAGAAGACAGCGATGGTTATATCGTGCCTGGTATTATAGAAAGCAATTTTGAGAGAGGGAAAGATGGAAGCTGGCAGTTAGTAGTTGAACCAAACTTATTAGAAAAATTTTTCGCATCTAAGTTTGGTAAGCCAATCAAAGAAGCTATGCAATGGAGAAAAGCAGTTTAGGATTCTCTTCTTAGCCCAGAATCCTATCGCAGGTTCAAGTTTGTAACTTGAACCACACTTTCTTCAAACTCAACTAAGTTTGAAAGTTTTGTGATGTTTATAAATATATGGTTCGGATTACAAATCCGAACCTGCGCGCTTCGCGCGCAGAACTTTCTAGAAAATCTTTAGCCTAGAATCTTCAACCTCTCTTCGATTTTGCGAATCTTTTCTTCTACCTCCGCTTTCTTCGCCTTTTCGCTATCCACGATATTTTGAGGCGCGCGAGAAGTGAAATCTTCATTCGCGAGTTTCTTATCAATCACTGAGAGATACTGCTGCGCTTCTGTTAAATCATTCTTCAAGCGTTTCTTTTCTACTTTTGGATCGAGGAGTTTCGCGAGTGGGAGATAGATTTCCAAACCTGCTTCGAATTTCGCCACCGCGTTTTCGATTTCCTTACCAGATTTTTTCACTGTCAGAGAAGCAAGTCGCGCAAGTTTCTTGATTTCATTCGCCTGTTTCTTGAGGAAGGCTTCATGTTTGCCAGCATAGACAATCGCAGCAATCTTCCTGCCTGGCTCCACACTCATCTCGCTTCTGACACTGCGGATTTGAGAAATAATCGTCAGCACCACTTCCATCTCTTCTTCTACTTTGAGATTAATTTTTGCTTTGCTGCCTTTTGGCCATTTATCTAGCGCGAGAAGTTTTGGCTTCGCTTTGGATTTTGGATTGATTGGGTAAAAATTCTCCCAGAGTTTCTCGGTGACAAACGGAATAAATGGATGAGAAAGTCGTAGAATATTTACGAGGAGATAGCTGAGAAGTTTCTTATTTGGTTTCTCTTTCGTTAATTCCAAATACCAATCACAGAAATCATGCCAAACGAAATCCTGAATCTTGGCAGCCGCTTCACCAAAAGCGTATCTATCGAAAGCTTCGGTAGCTTCTACGACAAGGCGATTGTAGCGCGAGAGAATCCATCTATCTGGCAAACCGTGTGGAGTCGCTTGCGCCACTGGCTTCGGATTTTTGCCGAGAGTGAGGAAAGTGTAGCGCGCCGCATTCCAAAGTTTATTGACGAAATTACGCTGGCCTTCGATTTTGGATTCAGAGAATTTCAAATCGTTACCTGGAGTGGAGCCAACAGTCAGCGTGAGACGCAAAGCATCGGTGCCGTATTTCTCAATCATCTCGAGTGGGTCGATACCGTTGCCGAGAGATTTACTCATCTTCCTGCCTTTCTCATCTCTCACTAACCCATGAAGATAAATTTTCTTGAAAGGCGCTTTGCCAGTCATTTCCAATCCCAACATAATCATCCGCGCTACCCAGAAAAAGATGATATCGTAACCCGTCTCCATCACCGTATTTGGGTAGAAAGTTTTGAAATCTTTGGTATTCTTCGGCCAGCCGAGAGTGGTAAAAGGCCAAAGGCCACTGCTAAACCAAGTATCCAAAACATCCGCATCTCTCACTAAACTCAAATTTCCACAGTGTGGGCAAGCCTTTGGTTCTTTTTCGCTGACAATCACGCGTTGGCAACCCTCCTTTGCTTGCTTGCGCTTATCTTTCCAGATAGGCACTTTTTTACAATACCAAACTGGGAGTTGGTGGCCCCACCAAAGCTGGCGACTCACACACCAATCGCGGATTTCTTCCATCCAGCGCGTGAATTCTTTTTCAAATCTACCAGGAATGAATTCAAAATCACCTTTCTTGTAAGACTTCAGCGCTTTCTCCGCGAGTGGTTTAGTTTTTACAAACCATTGCATGGATTCGAGTGGCTCGATGCGGCTATCACAACGACTACAGTGGCCGACTTGATGCGTATGCTTCACGATTTTTTCCAGATTCCCGATATCATCAAGATACTTCACGACTGCTTTACGCGCCTCGGTAAGTGGCAAACCTTTGAATCTCCTACCAGCGTGTTTTGTCATGCGGCCGTGTGGGCCGATGACTACGATACTTTCGAGTTTGTGGTCTCTCCCAATCTCCGCATCGAGTGGGTCATGCGCCGGCGTAATCTTCACAGCGCCAGTGCCAAACTTCATATCTACACGCTTATCCGCAATCACTGGGATGATGCGATTCACGATTGGGAGAATCAACTCTTTACCGATGAATTCTTTGTAACGAGGATCATCGGGATGCACCGCTACCGCTACATCACCAAGCATTGTTTCTGGGCGAGTGGTGGAAATACACACACTGCGATCGGTTGCGCTGACGAAGTAACGGATGAAGTAAAGATTCCCTTCTTCTTCACGATGCTCCACTTCGATATCAGAAATCACGGTTTGGCAGCGTGGGCACCAATTCACCAACTTCGTATCGCGGTAAATCAAACCCTTCTTGTAAAGTTTCACGAAAGTGTGATTCACCGCTTCGCTGCGCGCAGTATCAAGTGTGAAAGCTTCGCGACTCCAATCACAACTCGCACCCATCCTACTGACTTGCTCGGAAATCCGCTTATGGTAAATATCTTTCCACTTCCACACTTCTTGGATAAATCTTTCGCGACCGAGATCTTCACGCGATAAACCTTTCTCGAGTAATTGCTTCTCGACAACATTTTGCGTAGCAATACCTGCATGGTCAGTGCCAGGTAACCACAAAACATCTTTACCTTGCATGCGTTGATACCTCACGAGAATATCTTCGATAGTGAGTGTAATCGCGTGGCCGAGATGCAGCGCGCCAGTCACATTTGGCGGTGGCATCACGATAGTGAAAGCGTTTTTCTTGGATTTACCCACCGCTTTCCCAATCTGGGAATCCAGCCAGCGTTTAGAAATATCGCCTTCATTTTCTCCCGGGATGTAAGCTTTCGCGATTTCTTTCACGGGTAAAATTACAGTGATGGGATTATACTCGTAAGGAAAACTCAAAGGAAGCAGGCAATGCCTAAAATATGTGTTATTTGGCTTATTTAAGTGAGATAATCTTTTTTCTGATAGTATTGACAAAATCATTAAATATAATTAAATTATATGACTGACTAAAAAATTATGATTCTTTAATATGTTTTTAAGGAATGTTATCGATAGCGGAGCAGAACATCGGGTTTATGAAACCGAAAATCCATTTGTGGTTGCCAAAATTCCACAACCTTGGAATCTCTACTCTCGAAAAAAAGCTCAGCAAGATGAATCTCTCTGCAGAATGTATTTCTCGGATTATTGTCCAGATACAGAAATTCCAAGTCTTTACCGAGAAATGCGTAGGATACGAGAGGAAACTCGTGGAAATTTAAAATACGCAATTCTTCAGACTAGAGTTCTGAATCCTAAGGGAATCACAAAGCAATTAATGGAAGAAAAAACTGAAATTCAGGTAACGATGGAAAAAATTGCGAAGAAAAATAGAGATATGATGAAAAACTCTGGCGCAAGCATCGAGTTTTTAGGCTTAAGAAATCTTGGTAGATGTATGTTGTTACATTTGCTTGGCAACTATTTACCAGAAGAAGATAAAGAAAATCTCACACCAGCAACTACCAATGTTGTGGAAGGTGATATAGGCAATCATCACGGGGTTTACCTTATCGATACTTCCCTGCTCCAAACTCGTGGAGAATTTTTCGCAAAAATCATCGCCAAGATTTTTTATCCAATAGAGAAATTTTATATGCGTAAATTCTTTGGATTAGAGATTTAAGACTTTTCCCTATTCTCCTTTCCTGCCTTAAACTCTTCGGGTTGCAACCTAAAGTTACTATCGGAATCGTTTTATTCGGAAGTGGTTATCTCAAGGAATCACTCCCCTCTCTCCTCGCGCAAGATTATCCCAATCTGGAATTTTTACTGCGAGACCATTCTCCCGAAGGGGCAACGAAAAAATTTATCGAAGAAAATCTGCCAGAAGTAGCTGCGAAGGTAGAAATTGAAGTGGGTGAAAATCTCTTCCACTCAGGTGGTATGAATGCGCTAATCGCGAAATCCACTGGAGAATATTTCGTAGCAGCTTCTACTGATATGCTGTATTCACCCGATTTGATTAGCAAAGCGATAGCAGAGTTGGAGAAACCTGAAAATAAGCAGTTTGGTTTTGCGGCTCCGAGACTCCGGCAATGGGATGCAGCTTGGAATGAAAGAAGCAAAATCATTGATTCAGTTGGAATCGGCATCACCCACTCACATCGTTTCTATGATATCGGTAGCGGAGAATTGGATAATGGGCAGTTTGATGAGATACGCGAAGTATTTGGCGCGAGTGGAGCTCTCGCGATTTATCGCAGGGTTGCGCTGGATGATATCGCGCTAAAGGGAGAATATTTTGGAGAGTATCTGCATTATAAAAACGATGTGGATATTTCTTACCGCTTGCAGTGGGCTGGCTGGAAATGCTTAGCGCTAAAAGATTGCATCGCTTGGCATTCAAGAGGATTGAGTAAAGAGAAGCAGCGTGAGAAGCGTAGTAAACTCGAGATTGAGAATTCTTTCTTTGGGCAACACGCTACAATTTTGAAAAATTTCTCTCCAGATTTCTCCCTCCGCGTAAAAATCTCCACCCACCTACGCAACTTCTTTACACTGATTTACTCCGCGATTTTCGAAACCAGTAGCTTGCTGCAGTTACGGAAGTTGCGTGAATTGAAACCGAAATTGATAGCAACAGGCAGACTAACTCCACATCGCGTTTCTCCTACGGAGATTGAGAAATACATGAAGTAGCTGGTAGCTGGTAGATTGTAGATATTAGATAGTAGATAAAAAATTACTTAATCCTTACAAACTTAATTCTTGAAGGCTTCCATCATCATTCTCGATTTCGAAAAAAGTAAACGCGTTTTGCAAAATGTGGAATCTATACAAAAGCAAAAAACTACTTTTCCTTTTGAGATTATCATCGCGGTAAATGCCGCGACTACAGAAACAAAAGAGAAGCTGCAACCTCTCGGGAAAATTGCAAATGTGAAGTTACTTTTTAATGAGAAAAATCTCGGCTACACCCGCGGGATGAATGCAGCAGCGAAAGCAGCGAGTGGTGAATTTCTGCTTGTGGTGAATCCTGATATCGTCTGGAAACAACCAGATACGCTGCAAAAAATGGTTGATTTTATGGAGACTAATCTAGCAGTGGGTGTAGCTGCCCCCCAGCAAATCGATGAAGGCAGCGGCCAAATCGCACTAACTGTGAGGGCTTTTCCGAAGTTACGCCGACAAATTGCGCGGAGAACTTGGTTGCGCTATCTCCCTGGAATCAAAGAAGGAGTTGCTTACGATGAGATGCAGCATCTGAATTATGCAGAAACTCAAAGCGTGGATTGGCTACAGAGCAGCTTCTGGGTTTTGCGAAAAGATTTATGGGAGAAGCTGGGAGGATTAGATGAGAGATTCTTTTTATTTATGAGTGATCCGGATTTTTGTTTCCGTGTGTGGGAAGCAGGCTTTGAAGTTACTTATTTCCCTGAGGTGAAAGTTTATGCAGATGGCTTACGCTGCAGCGCTGGTGGTTTCTGCGATTTCTTCACGAAGTGGACTCTCCGCCAGCATTTTCGTGATGCAGTGAAATACCAAGCGAAATACTTGCTAAAGAGAAAGCGGAAATAGCTTTTGTAATTTTCACCCCCATTGTCATTCCCGCCACTAAGTGGCCACCTTGTGGCGAAAGCGGGAATCCAGAAAATTATAAAAGAAATTCCTTTTATTCTCCCTTTGGTAAAGGGAGTGTTTTCGCAAAGCGAAACCGAGGGATTTAGTATTTTAAAACTCCTACAATCTTTCCCTAAATCTCCCCCCTGCCTGCCGGCAGGCAGGTAACCCCTCTTTCCCGAAGGGAAGTCTTAGACTTACGAAAGAGGGGAATTTCTTACTTCTCCAAAAACTCTGGCAGCAGCTTCGCTGGTTTGATTTCACTGAAATTTTTTACGAAAGGAATATCCTCAATCTTGATTTTGCCTAAATACAAATCGCGCAAATCCCCTCCTTCTGCGAGGAATTTTTCAATCTTCTGCAAACCTGAAAAATAAACTTGCTCTTTTGTGAAGCAACCCGCTGCGCGAGTATCGCTCAAACCACGCTTCACTTTCAGCGCGGTATTCCAGCTTCTTTCGCGCGAGAAACCTTGCTGCTGCACAAAATCAAACACTTCGCGGAAGCTATGATTAGCAGCTTTTTCCACCGCGAGTAAACCAACCACCATCCAAAATTGTTTTTCATTTCCTGCTTTGAGAAAACGGTTTTGGTTGTGAATTGCCAATCCTTCTTCTGTTTCGAGATAATTCGCGAAGCCTCGTGAAAAAATTTGATAAGGTTGGCTTTTGCCATTTTCCGCGCGAAGAATATGCGTTTCGATTTCATGCGCAGCTAAAGCTTGTAGGCGCTGCGGTGAAAAAAGCGCAGCCTTACGCAGGAAGAGTGAATTGCTTTTGCCAGCTAACGCATCGGAAGCGAGATTTTCTTTGAGGGAAATTTTCCACTGCTTCAAACCATAACTCAGCAAAACTTTTTGCAATTCTGCTGCAGCCTCCTGCGCGGTGAGAAAAGTTTTTTCTGGAGTGAAACTCGCTGGTTTTTGTGCGAGAATTGCTTGCGCAGCTGCTACCACTTCTTCACTCGGGAAACCATACAGCTTGCGGGAAAAATCGGTAAATTCAGGTTTTCCGATTGCAAGGAGTAAGTTTAATTTATTTTGAATCTCCACTTTTTTCGCACGAAAAATCTCTCCTAGCGGAGTGGTAGGAAAAGTAATTTTTTCTAAATCACGCAACACAGCTTCCGCCTCAAACCGCAAAGCAGGATAACGAAAATGCGGATTAGATTTTTTGGAAGCGAAAAATTTGTGTTTCTCCGCAGCGAGATTGATAGGTTTGAGGTGATGCAGCAGTTTGATTTTCTTATCAATCTCCATCAGCTGCTTATCGAGAGATGCGTAATCCGCTTTCTTCACGAGTGAATCACCGTTGCCTTTAGGTAAAATTTTGGATTCCTGAAGCGTGGGATCTATAAGAAAACCACCTAAATCTTTTCTCCCAAGAATCACTTTGTAATCTGCTTTGGATAAATCCGCTAGCTCTGCCACAGTGGTGATGCGTGATTCTCCGAGAATTAATTTGAGATGCACTTTATTCTTACTTTCTCCCACTTTCGTAAGTTTCAGCTTCTTCGCTAAATCTTTATCGATCGAAGTATTAGCTTGAGTAGGATTGAGCTCTGCGGTGATACGATGAGTGTCTCCATTACTGAGAATCTCTCCTGGTGAAACAAAACCCACTACCTTCTTCTTGGTTTTCTTTTGCTTGGAATCTTTGCCGAAAAGTTCCCTACTAATTTTTACGCCTTTTTCTGGTGATTCTACTTTTAATCCTTTCACTCTTTCCAGACGCGCCTTGAGTGGAATGCGATTTGCTATTTGCACCATCAGCCCACTTCGCGCATTGATTTCAATCAACACTGGTCCAACATTTTCATCCATCACAATATCCACCGCCAGAAATCCGAGATTCGCATGGAGTTGCGCTTCACTCGCGATACGCAGAATTTTTTCCCAGTGAGGAATCTGGTGGCCAGAGGTCGGAATCCCACCTGGTAACTCTTTGATAATTTTGTTGTATTGCGTTGCGCTAGTGGTTTTGCCAGTAACGATATCTACTCCGATTCCGATTCCACCGAGATGCACATTTGCTTTCCCTTCACTCGTTGGAGTGGGAATCCGCAGCATTGCTAACATCGGAATGAGTTTAAACATCACGATGCGAATATCCGGTAAACCTTGCATCACGAGATTTGGAATCAGCTCCGCAGAAATCAAACGAGTTTCAATCAGCGCGATATCAGGCAACGAAGCCAGCGAATATTTACCATCGAGAATATCCTCGATACTTTCACGGAAATCTTCTTCAGTTATGGTTTTGCCACTCACGGTTTCCCACACACCTTCACGCAACTTTTTCGCCACCACAATAATTCCTTCTCCTCCGTAACCCGCGTTGGGTTTGATAACGAAACTATCTGGCAAATTGGTGAAATCCAGCTTCGTTAAATCCTTGCGAGTGCGAATAGTTGCGATGAGTTTTGGCACTGGGATTCCGCGCGCCGAGAGATACTGCTTCGTTTTGAGTTTACTATCCGCAAAATATTTAGCCTTTTTAGAATTGAAAGGCCGGATGTAATCCAGATTACGCGCATTGATTCCGAGGATTCCGTAATCGCCAAAGATAGAAAAACCCATTGGGAGTATTTTAGCATTAAGCTCATTTTCAAGCCGAAATTCTACTTTTGAATCTGATTGAGTAAACCTCCCGCCTCCACGATTTCGAGAAGGAATTGAGGTAGCGGTTCGAATGGATACTCCTTATCTTGAGTGAGATTTCTCACTACGTTTTTACTGAAATCAATCTCGAGAGAATCATCTTCCACAAACTTCTCCGAAGCCTCTGTAATCACCACAGTTGGTAAACCGAAATTGATAGAGTTACGAAAGAAAATCCGCGCGAAACCATCGGCAATCACTGCTTTTACCCCGCTACCGACCAAAGCCCAAACTGCATGCTCCCGACTGCTTCCACAACCAAAATTATTTCCTGCGATTACGATGGGGTTGGAAATTTTTTTCAACTTCTCACCGCCGATTGCTTCCAGTGTATGCTGAGATAATTCCGCAGCATTACTCGTAGTAAGATAACAAGCTGGGATAATCAAATCTGTATCAATGTCTGGCTGGGAGAAAACTGCAGCGTTGCCTGTGATAGTTTTTTGCATAATAGTATTCTAGCAAAACTTGAGTGTATAATTTTTTTGCACAACTAGTAAAAAGCTACTACAATATTCTCGTGGCTGATAATGTTTTATCCATTCCGCTCAGCGTCATAGTAATCTTTCCGGGAGTTTTGATTCTCGGATTTATTTTTTATTTCCTTTACCGTTTCTCTATGAATACCTCTCCTTTTGCAACAATGAAGGCAATCTATGTTTACATCGCTGCGCTTATCGGCTTCCTACTTATCGCCGCTGGTCTTTACGGGATATTGGATCACCTCATCAATGTTTTGTTTACTACTGATGCTACCATTGATGTAGCTTTTTTTATCACTCCTCTGACTCAGATCATAGTTGGTTTATTTATAATGATTCCACACTGGGGTATCGGCCACCACTTCCATTTGTTGGAGCATCATGCTAAAAATGGTAACGCAAAACGCAAGTAAATAATGCAAAAGCAACTTTTGCTTCTCGAACTTCTCCTCCTCCGCGACTAGAGGCTGATGTTTCGATTAAATTGAAATAAAAGCCTCTCACACATTGAGGGGCTTTTTACTTACAAATTTCCTAACTTCAATCCCATGGAAAAAGTCTTAATCTTCGACACCACTCTGCGTGATGGTGAGCAATGCCCTGGCGCTAGTCTCAACCACAGCGAGAAAATTCAAGTGGCGAAGCAACTCGAGAAACTCGGCGTAGATATTATCGAGGCGGGTTTCCCTGTCGCCTCTCCCGATGATTGGAAGGCGGTGAATGCGATTGCAAAACTAGTGAAAAAATCCACGATTTGCGGATTGGCCCGCGCAGTGGAAAAAGATATCGCTGCCACTGCGGAAGCGATTGCGCCTGCGAAGAAGAAACGCATTCACACTTTCCTCGCTACGAGTGATTTGCATCTGCGATACAAACTGAAGATGAGTAGAGAGGAAGCTTTGGAAAGGATTTCAGAAATGGTGAGATACGCGCGGAGTCTTTGTAGTGATGTGGAATTTTCTCCCGAAGATGGCAGTCGCACTGATGCGAAATTTCTTTACAAGGCTTTGGAAACAGCGATTCGCGCTGGCGCAAAAACGCTGAATATCCCTGATACTGTCGGTTATTCCACTCCGAGTGAATTTGGCAAAATCATCATGGGAATCAAGAAGAATGTGAAAGGAGTTGATGGTGTGGTGATTTCGGTGCATTGCCATAACGATTTAGGATTGGCGGTGGCGAATTCTCTGGAAGCGGTGAAGTGTGGCGCGAGGCAAGTAGAATGCACGATTAATGGAATCGGTGAAAGGGCTGGCAACGCAGCGCTAGAAGAAGTAGTGATGGGACTGAAGACTCGGAAGGATTATTTTGCGAATCTCACTACTAGCATCAATACGAAAGAAATTTTCCGCAGCAGCAAACTCGTAAGCAGCCTCACGGGTTTCCCTGTTGCACCAAATAAAGCGATTGTGGGAAGCAACGCTTTCGCGCATGAAAGCGGAATCCATCAGCACGGAATCCTCGCGAAGCGCGAAACTTATGAAATCATGCAAGCGCAAGATATCGGTCTCAGCGCAAATCGTTTAGTCTTAGGTAAACACAGTGGCAGGGCTGCATTGGCGAATCGCCTGAAGCAACTCGGTTTTGATTTCAGTGGAGAGGAATTAGATAAAGCTTTCGCGAGATTCAAGATTCTCGCAGATGAGAAGAAAGAAATTTTTGATGAAGATCTCGAAACTCTCGCAGTCGATGAGATTCGCGAAATCGCTGCGATGTGGAGTGTGAAGAGTGTCGATATCCAAGCAGGCAACAAGCGCAAACCCGCAGCAGAAGTGATTTTAGAAAATCTCGCTGGCAAACGCTTCACTGCCAAAGTAGCTGGAGTCGGCCCAGTCGATGCTGCGTATAAAGCAGTCGATAAAATTATCGGAGAAGAAGTGAAGCTACTGGAATTCGGCATGAATGCAGTGACTGAAGGTATCGATGCGCAAGCAGTGGTAACTGTAAAAATCTCCACCAAAGATGGCAGAAGCTACACTGGCAAAGGCGCTGATAACGATATCATCGTCGCGAGTGTGAGAAGCTATGTAAACGCGCTAAATAAAGTTTTAGGCAGCGCGCAACGCATGCAACTCGCGCTATAAAAAATTAAATCTCTACTTCCCCAGTTTTTGGATTGATAACTACATCAGCTGGAGTATTACTGATGTCAACTTTTCCAAGATTTGGTTTTGGTTTGACAGGGGTTTGATTCGCAGAAGCTTCTCTACCTTCCACTTGAATCCTACCAACATTTACATTTGGATCTTGTTGATTAGGTTGCTGAGCAAATTTTGGTTTTGGCTTTCCTGAATCAGACTGAATATCACCTAAGGTAAAACCTCTTCCAGCAGGAGTTTTTGTAGCTGGCGGTTGAGTTTCTACTCCTGATGAGGCTACTTGCTGTTTTTCTATGGGTTGTTTTTCTTCTTTCTTGCTAAAAATTCCTTTAAATAAACCACTAATTTTATCTCCTATTTCACTAAAACTCATGGTAGTTTTCACTGATAGTTTATCTTTTGCTTCGGGGGCTGGTGATACAGTATCAGCTGTTGATACTTGCTTTGCTGCTGATTCGACAGCTGGAGTTGGTGATGCTTCTGCCGATGTTGATGTTGGTGTTGGTGTTGCTTCTGCTGGTTTTGCTTCCGATTGGTTGGCTGGATTGGCTGGAGCTGATGATGCCTCTGCTGGCTTCACTTCCGCTGGCTTTACAGTATCAGCTGTTGATACTGGTTTCACTGCAGATTCAACAGTTGGAGATGGTGTTGCCTCTACGGGTGTTTGAGATTGCGCAGCTGATGTTTCTGCTACTGGTTTTGCTTTAGTTTTTGCTTCATCTAAAAATTTCTGAAGTGCAGCATCGATATCAGTATCTGCAGATATTTTGAAAGAAATTGGCTCAATTACGAAAGGCTTACCTTCAACTTTTAAAATCCTAGTAACAAACAGCTTCTCATCTTTTATTCCCAACTTATACCCCACCGCTTTCAGGTTATCCATAATTCCCTTTGTTTTTTCAGTGGCATTTGATGGTAGTTGATCGTTTTCTACTATCGTACCCAATTGTTCTTTGGTAAGCGGAGTGAAAGCAGCCTCCTTACCATCTTTCTTAGCTTCAGCTGCTTTTCCATCTGGTTTTGCTTCTGGTTGTGAATTGAAAATCGTTTTCAGCTGATTAATTGTTGCATCCACTTTTTCCTTCTTATCCGGCTCCAAAGCACCATAAACCCCACTGTTGGCTTTGGCGTCTATACCATTAATTTTCAGCGCCATCTTTAAGAAAAAAGTAGCTTCAAAATTTTGCAGCTTACCTTTATTCACCTCTTTAAACTTATCAAACTCAGTCTGAAGTTTTTCCTTGGAAGCCAATCCCTGCTTCTCGATAGCAGCTAAAACACTTTCAGAAGATTGCGGTTGCGCTTCCACTAGTGGTGGATTATTTTGCGCTTCTAGAGGAGTAACAGCATCAGCCATTTTATTTTGGTTTAAATAGTTTAATTTTTATTTTTTAAGCAGCTGTGATTTCTTCTTCTAGCTTAGTGATTTTCCCATCATCATCTTCCCTGTCATCATCTTCCTCTACCTCACGCAAAGCGCGCAGCGCTTTATTTAGAAATTCTAATTCAGCTTTTTTCTCAGCGATCTTTGCTTCGATTTCCGCTTCAGTTTGAGGATTTGAATTCATTTAATTTTGATTTTTAAATCGGGAGAGTTTACCAAAAAACAGCAAAAAAGGCAAGTATTGAATGAGAGAGAAACCTAGTTTAGAAGCGCTTTTACCCCACTACCGCGAGGAAATCTTCCACTTCGATTTCCCACATTGCTTCCGGCATTCCAAACTCTGCGAGAAAATCTACTCCCACTACTTTACGAATAGAGTTGGCGTAGAAAGCAGCGGCGCCACCAATCGCATGCAGATAAACTCCTCCGTGTTTTTTTAGCGCGGAGGCAGTTTTTTTTTCCATACCACCTTTGCCAATCACCGCGCGGATGCCAGTTTTTGCGATGAAGTCAGCTTCGTATTTTTCTAATCTCGCTGAAGTAGTTGGCCCAGCTGCGAGGAAAACCCACTCTCCAGATTTTTGAATCGCTACTGGCCCACAGTGAAAAATCGCAGAGCCTTTCAAATTCTTCGGAAGTTTTTTCTTCAAAGCATATTCATGCAATCTATCTCTGCCAGTAAACATTTTTCCGCTGAGTAAAACTACTTCACCTTTTTTTAGTTTCTTCACCTCAGCAGCTTTCAGTGGAAGCGTAAGTTTTTTTACTTTAGTTAAATCCAATTCTGTTTCGATTAACTCTTCATTGAAATCATCGGAGAGAATTTTTCCACTAGAATCTAAGGTGATTTTGCCTCTACGTGTAGCCCAACAAGAGTAAGCAACTGTTACGAAGAAGCAAGCTGGTAACCGCGCGAGAGAGGAAACTTTGCAATCCAGCAGTGTAGTTTTGCCACCCAAACCCAGCGGCCCGATTCCCATTTTATTTACATCGCGGATAATCTCCGCTTCAAGTTTAGCGAGAATAGGATTCGGATTTTCACTTCCGATTGGTTGAAGAAAATTCTTCTTCGCAAAAGCAAATCCGCTGCTTCTATCTCCACCTATCACTACGGAAATCACACCCGGCGCGCAACCTTTACCTTGCGCATCTTTCACTACTTGCAACACAGCTGCTTTCACGCCAGCCAAATCACGAGAAGCTTCACCGAAATCAGCGAGGGTAGTTGGAAGAGAAATTTGTTGCGAAACATTTTCACTACCACCACCTTTGAGTAGCAGAGAAATTTCTGTGGAATCGGAATCCGCATCTTCAAAATAAATCGCAGGGTAGCCTTCTCCGATATTGCCGAGATTCTTACCCGTAAGCGAATCCACCGCATTCGGGCGAAGTAAACCCTTCTCGGTTGCTTCTGTAGTAGCTGCGAGAATCGCTGTGCGAATCACTGAGTGTGATTGTGAAGTTTTCACCCAGAAAGTTGGGAAGCCTGTATCTTGGCAAATCGGAGTAGCGCAACTGCGCGCTAATTCAATATTCTTGAGAATCACCTGCAAACTCAGTTTCCCTGTGGAAGCTTTCGCTTCATTGTTGCGCGCTTGAAGTAATGCATGCGTAACATCCGCCGGCAGATTGGTGGCAGCTTGGCGGATGAGATTGAGAATACTAGATTGAAGCATGCTGTGATTTTAGCATTCCAAAAATTCCTAAAGGAAAGAAGTTTGGCTGCTAACTGAAACCCGCATAGTGAAGAAGGCTGGCCTGCCAGCCGTAGTTTGCGCAATGAAGAAGGTTGGCCTGCCGGCCGTAGCCCGAAAGGGCGAAGGCTGGTGCCGGAGGTGGGACTCGAAGCTAGCTGCGAAATTTTTCTAAAACTAAAACTTCGAAACGCTTTTGCCACTAAGTGGCCACTTCGTGGCTATGCAAAAACTACGAGTCGCCTCGAAACCTCTAAATGTAAAACAAAATTCCTTCTCCGTGTGAGTTTTCGCCCACCCCACTCCAAAACAAATATTCCCACTTCGTGGGAAATTAGTTTTGGTGCCGGAGGTGGGACTCGAACCCACAAGCCTTGCAGCACGCGATTTTGAGTCGCGCGTGTATACCATTCCACCACTCCGGCATCTGGATGTAAAAGAATATTTTAGTTGAAACTCTTCTCCACGAGTTGCTTCACCATGCTTCCATCAGCGCTATCGCCTACTTGCTTCATCACCGCCCCCATCAGCATTCCCATCTTGGCTTTGTCAGTAATATTCAATTCTGCTTTCTTCGCAGCTACGATGGCAGCCAAATCTGCTTCACTCATTTGCGCTGGCAAATAAACTTCGAGAATCTTCACTTCTTCTAATTCCTTCTCAGCGGATTCTGCCCTGCCGCCTTGCGTGAAAGCTTCTGCGGAATCTTTGCGTTGCTTAATCAAGCGTTTCACCAACTTCACAACTTCAGCATCATCTAATTCTCTTTTTGCACTACCAGCCACTTCTTCTTTCATAATCTCCGCTTTAATCATACGCAGAGTTTGCTTGCGCAACTCTTCACCCGCTTTCATCGCAGCAGTGAGATCGGAAACGATTTGAGCTTTGAGTGACATAAAAGCAATTTTTAGCCAAAGGATGCTAACATAATTCGGCTATAAATTCACTCTTTCTCATTCTCTCTATGTTTCTCGATGAAGTAGAAATCTCGGTAAAAGCTGGTGATGGTGGAAATGGTGGAATGAGTTTCCATCGCGCGAAGTATGTTGCCAAAGGCGGTCCCGATGGTGGAAATGGTGGTTGCGGTGGCAATGTGATTCTCCGCGCAACTGCGAATCTCAATACTCTCCAACACTTCAAAGGTGTGAAGCTTTTCCTAGGAGGAAACGGTGCGAGTGGTGGCGGTCAGCTGATGGCAGGCAAAGCCGGCGAAGATAAAATCCTCGAAGTGCCAGTCGGCACTCTCATTCTCAAGAATGGAAAAATCGTGAAAGATCTCGCGAAAGTTGGCGAAAGTTTCCTCGCTGTGCGCGGAGGATTGGGAGGCAAAGGAAATGCCAACTTCACTTCCTCCACGAGGCAAGCTCCCCGCTTCGCAGAGCTCGGTGAACCAGGAGAATTAAAGAAGCTCAAACTCGAACTCAAACTCGTAGCTGATGTAGGAATCATCGGTTTACCAAGTGTGGGAAAATCTACGCTAATTTCCAAAATTTCTGCGGCGCGGCCAAAGATTGCGGCTTATCATTTCACCACCCTCACTCCCAATCTCGGAGTAGTAGATTTCAAAAACAATAGTTTTGTGGTTACCGATTTACCAGGTTTGATTAAGAATGCGAGTAAAGGAAAAGGATTAGGCATTCAATTCCTCAAACACGCGGAGAGAGTAAATTTTTTCTGGCATCTCGTAGATGCAACCTCTTCCACACCAACCACCGATTACCGCGTGATAAGAGAAGAGTTGCGCAAATTCAATCCGAAACTCGCAGCGAAACCAGAAATCGTAGTGCTAAATAAAGCTGACATCGTAGATGAAACAGCGCTGGAAAAAATCGCGCAGAAGCTCGAGAAGGTTTGCAAAAGCAAACCACTGATAATCTCTGCAGCTACGAAAAACGGTGTGGAAATCTTGCTAAATAAAACCATAGAAGCGCTAGGTAAAATGAATAAACCGGCAGAGAATCTCGAGCCACTACCTGTTTTCCGCCCACATCTCGAGGAAAAAAGTAAATCCTTCACGGTGAAGCGCAAGAATAAAAATCTCTACCTCGTCGATGGCCCGCGCCTAAATCAAATCGTCATTATGAGTGATACTACCAATGTAGATGCCGTAGCGCGTATCCAAGATGTGTTGAATCGTATGGGGGTGAATCGTGAGTTACGCAGGGCTGGCGCAGAAGATGGCGCGAAAATCGAAATCGCTGGCAAGCGAATCGAGTGGTGGGGTTAGTTTTCACTGGTTACGAATCTCACTTTATCGCGAAAATTTTTCCTCCAAAAATCATACCTAGCAGTAAACGCATCAACAATATCTGGGATGTTTTCACTTACTACCACTAGATTTAAATCTTTTTCGCTGATTGTTGGAGTCTCTCCTTCTTGAATGCGATTATGATAAAAAGTCCTATAAGTAGCATCTAAAATCTCATTCCAAAACGGGTGCACAATAATTGGAAAATCTTTTTCCACATGCCCAACCTGTTTTAACTGAAGAAAATAAGCTAATTCAAGCAAACTACCATCACCACCTGGCGCTATATAAGCACCTTTTATCTGACTTTCGAAAGCTTTTAAGCGAGTGTGAAACTCACGATGTAATGTGTTGATGTGGAGATGAGGATTTCCTCTCTCTTCGAGAGGTAGATTTACTCTCACTCCAATATTTCTTGCCTTACATTTTTCACCGTTTTTTCTTGCTAATCCTTTAGCGCAATTCAAACCACGGTTTGCCGCCTTCATAATTCCCATTCCGCCTCCAGTCACAATATCGATTCCTCTAGCTTCTACCAATCCTCTAGCTAATTCGGTAACAAATTTGAAATCTTTCGAACCTCTATCAAATCTAGCACTACCAAAAATTGCTGCACGAAAAAGTAACACTAAATCATAAAACTGTTTCTCGGCAGAGGCTTCCTCATAAGCTTTTCTATTCGCTTGAGTCAATTTCATTACCTCAGAGAATCTTCCACTTTTAATCAGTATCTCAGGAGTTTCGATAAGCTGGTTATGCAGTGTTACCCTCTCACTCATATAGTTTGAAATTGAAGATTTGATTCTATTCTCCCTACCCTCTTTTTTCAATTCCCTGCTAAAATCGCAGCATGAAGCTAATCCTAGGTCTCGGAAATCCCGGAGAGAAATATTCACTCACCCGCCACAATATCGGTTTTATGGTGTGTAAATATTTCCAGAAAAAGCAGGGGTTTTCAGAATTCAAGCTAGATAAAAAATTCCGCGCAATGCTAAGCGAAGGGAAAATCGGTGAGGAGAAAGTTTTACTCGCGCTACCACAAACCTTCATGAATCTCTCAGGAGAATCTGCGCGCAGCTTGTTAGATTATTTTCATCCAAAGATGGAAGATTTCATCGTGGTTTACGATGATGTGGATTTACCTTTTGGCGCTTTGCGCTTGCGCGATGCAGGAGGCAGCGCTGGCCACAACGGAATCAAAAGCCTCATTCAACACTTCGGCACCCAAGGATTTCCTAGATTACGCTTAGGGATTAGGAATGAGTTTGCGGAGTTAGCTGCGCTAGAGGAATTCGTTTTGGGAAAATTTACCGCTGAAGAAAGAAGGCAATTGCCAGGAGTTTTGGAAAATTCCCAAGCAGCTATTTTGGAATTCTTCAAAAACGGTATCGAATCCTCGATGAATAAATTTAATTGATGCTTTATCCTTTCCTCGCGAAGCTGCGAGAGAATCTCGATCTCACTCAAGATGAAGCCTCCGCGGCGATGGAGATAATTATGCGTGGAGAAGCCGATGAAGCGCAGCTAGAAGAATATCTCGTGTTGCTTGCAGATAAAGGTGAAACCTCCGAGGAAATCGCTGGTAGCGCTATTACAATGCATCAGCACAGCAACCGCATCTATCCGAAGGTGAAGAAACTTGTGGATGTTGTTGGCACTGGTGGTGACGGCAGTAATACTTTCAATATCTCCACCACCGTAGCTTTTGTAGTCGCGGGTTGCGGTGTAGCAGTTGCGAAGCATGGAAACAAAGCTGTCAGTAGCAAGTGTGGCGCTGCGAATGTCTTGGAAGAGTTGGGAGTAAATATCATGCTGCCGCCTGAGAAAGTAGAGAAAGCGATTGAAGAAGTTGGCATAGGATTTCTCTTCGCGCCAAACTTCCATCCTGCAATGAAGTATGCGATGCCAGTGAGACAGAAGCTGGGAAGGAAAACTATTTTCAATCTCCTCGGCCCACTGACAAATCCTGCGAATACGAAGCATCAACTCGTAGGTGTAGCAGATGCAAATCTCCTCCGCACTTTTGCGGAAGTGCTTCAGCAGATGAATCATATTCACTCCATCGTGGTGAATGGTGAAGGCTTGGATGAATTCACAACTACTGGCGCTTCTACGGTTTTTGAATTGAAAGATGGAAAGATTCTGGAATACAAAGTTGATTTAGCGAAGCTTGGAATCAAACCAGCAGCGAGTGAAGAGTTGCGCGGTGGTGATGCAAAAGAAAACGCAGCAATTACGCGTAGTATTCTACGAGGAGAAGACGTTGGCTCGAAGCTAGATATCGTGGTGCTGAATGCTGCTGCGGCTTTACTCGCAGCCGATGCGGTAGTTTCTCTCGAGGAAGGAATGGTAAAAGCCAGAGAGAGTGTCGAGAGTGGCAAAGCGCTAGCGAAACTCGAAGCGCTAATTAAATTCAGCGAGGAAGCGTGAAACCCTGCGAAGCTTTTATTCTCCACTGGCTTATGGAATAATGAATTAGCGAAGAAGGGTGATAAAATTTCCCCAAATTAACTTTCTTAAATGACTAAAATCACTGTAAATAAAGCGAAATGCATCGGTTGTGGAATCTGCGTAAGTATCTGCCCTGATATTTTTGAGATGGGTAGCGATGGAAAATCCCAAGTAATTAACGAAGCCGCAGAAGGTGGTGAAGCTGCAGCAAGTAGTTGCCCAGTCGGCGCAATTACGATTGAATAATTTTTTATTATGAAAGCCAAACTTCTCGTATTACTCAACATCGTTTTGTTTATCAGCTTCCTGGTTTTGGCAGCTTCTACTTTCCTGATGCATAGTAGCTGGCTGAATTTAAACTGGAGAGAAATCCACGAAACCTCGGGCTATGCAGTGATTTGGTTATCATTGCTACATATCGTTTTGCATTATCGCTACTTACTTTGTATTCCAAGAATACTGAAACCTAAATCGGGGAATCGCTAAGAAATTGCAGCTAAATTTATCTGCTAAAATCTCTCGGTGAATTCCTCTCCCGATATTTTAGCGAGTTTGAATCCGATGCAGCGCAACGCTGCGGAAGCTATTCGTGGCGCAGTTTTGGTGATTGCTGGCGCTGGTAGCGGCAAGACTCGCGCGCTGACTTATCGAATTGCTTACATGATTTCGCAAGGAATCCCCGCGGAGAAAATTCTCGCAGTCACTTTCACAAATAAAGCCGCAGGCGAAATGAAGCTGCGCGTTACGAAGTTACTGGAAGAAATCGGAGTGAAAGGCAATCCCCCACTCGTTTCTACTTTTCACTCACTCTGTGTGCGAATTCTGCGCAAAGAGATTCATCACTTGGGAAGAGAAAATAATTTTGTGATTTACGATGATACGGATCAGCTGATTGTGATGAAACAAATTCTGAAAGAGCTACATATCGAAGAAAAAGAATTCAATCCGCGCGCGCTTCTCTCCGCAATCAGCAGTGCGAAATCGCAGATGATTACTCCCGAGAATTATTCCGCGAATTCTAACTTTGGGGAAAATGTTTTGGCGGTTTATCCGCGCTATGAGAAAAAACTCGCGGAGAATAATGGTTTGGATTTCGATGATTTGCTTTTGAAGGTAGTGGAATTATTTGAGAAGTTTCCGGAGATTCTCGATAGGTATCAAGAAAAATGGCACTTCCTCAGCGTGGATGAGTATCAGGATACCAACCTCGCGCAAGCGCGTATTACGAATCTCCTCGCGGAGAAGTATCGCAATCTCTGTGTGATTGGAGATCCAGATCAATCCATCTACTCTTGGCGCGGTGCGGATTACCGCAATATTTTGGATTTCAAGCAGCGCTATCCCGAAGCACTCGAAATAAAACTCGAGCAAAATTACCGCAGCAGTGGAAATATTCTCGAAGCCGCCAACGCGGTGATAGCTAGAAATTTCAATCGGCAGGAAAAGAAACTCTGGACGGAAGCAGAAGCGGGAGAAAAAATCTTCCTAATGGAATTATCGAGTGAAAGAGATGAAGCAGAATTCATCGCGCGAGAAGTGGAGCGCAGAGTGCGCGAAGATAATTTGTTTTACCGGGATTTTGTAGTGCTTTACCGCACCAACGCGCAATCCCGTGTGATTGAGGAAATGCTACTCCGCCATGGATTACCGCATCGCATCATCGGTGGTGTGAAGTTTTATGCGCGCAAAGAAATCAAAGACGTTTTGAGTTACCTGCGCTTGATTCAGAATCCGCGCGATGATGTTGCGCTGATTCGCATTCTGAATATTCCTTCCAGAAAAATCGGTTTGAAAACGGTGGAAGCGCTTCAAGAATACGCAGCGCAAACACAAGGTGGGTTATGGGGAAGTTTACTCGCAGTGAATACGCTGGAATTACCCGATAGTAAGAAAGTGGTGCTCAAAGATTTCGTGAGATTACTCGAAGGTTTGCGCGAAGCGAATAAAATGGAGAGAGTCAGCAGCCTCATAAAGATAGTGGTTTCCCGCTGCCGACTGCGCGATTGGTGGAAACTCGAGGGAGAGGAAGAAGGTGAAACCCGCTACGAAAACGTGATGGAATTAATTTCGGTGGCGAGTAAATACAATGAATTGGAGCCAGGAGTTTCACTCGCTACTTTCCTCGAGGAAGTGGCATTGCTCTCCGATGCGGATCAAATCAAAGATAGCGAGAATGCGATTACACTCATGAGTCTCCACAGCGCGAAGGGTTTGGAATTCCCCGTGGTTTTCATCGTAGGTATGGAGCAAAATATTTTCCCCCACTCGCGTGTGTTGCTAGATAGCCGCCAACTCGAAGAAGAGCGCAGATTATTTTATGTAGGCATCACGCGCGCGAAGCAGCAACTCTTCCTCCTCCGCGCGAATCAGCGCATGTTTTTTGGCGAGACACAGATGAATGCGAGTAGCGAATTCCTCAAAGATTTACCGAAGCATCTCCTCGCAGAAGATTCGCAAAGAGAAATTCGAAGAAGAGGCTATGGAAATATCCCACTGCCTGATGAGAATGAAGAAGATAATATCTTCGCGCCAGCCGAGAATTGGCAAGTGGGAGATACTGCTAGCCACCCAGTCTTTGGTGAAGGGAAAGTGGTGAATGTAATCGGAGGCATCATCGAAATCCGCTTCGGCGTAGGAGTAAAAAAACTCGCACTTAGCATCGCGCCACTTACGAAGATT
>JAQVAZ010000009.1 GCA_028690585.1 Candidatus Altimarinota bacterium | reverse complement strand
CGTTTGCCAAACGGAGAAATCGAATCTGTGCAAAACCAAAACCCTCTCACCAAAGCAGAAGTGGAGGCTTATATCGTAGAAATCATTGGGAAAGAAGGTTTGGAGAAATTCAAAATTACCAAAGAGATAGATTATGGAATGGAGAAAAAAGGTTTATCACGCTTCCGCGTAACTTTTTATGAAGAAGTCCGTGGCCCAGCGATTGCGATTCGCGCGATTCCATTTAGGATTCCCTCCCCTCAGGAAATCGGGATTCCGAAAGAAATCCTCACCCGTGTTTTGCGCGAGAATGGTTTGATTCTCATTACTGGCCCAAACGGTAGTGGCAAGACTACCACTCTCGCTAGCCTCGTGGAATATATCAACGAAAATCGCAAGGCGCATATCGTAACTGTAGAAGATCCGATTGAGTTTACTTACCACCGGAAGCAATCTGTGATTAGCCAACGCGCAGTGGGACTCAATACTCACAGTTTTGCGCAAGCAGTAAAACACACTCTCCGCCAAGATGTGAATGTAGTGGTTATCGGAGAAATGCGTGATCTGGAAACGATTCAAACCGCTATCACTCTCGCAGAAACTGGCCACCTTGTATTGGCTACTCTTCACACCGATGATGCGCCTCGCGCAATCCAACGCATCGTGGATGTTTTCCCCGCTGGTCAACAAGAGCAAATCGCGCTGCAACTTTCTCATAGCCTCAGCGCAATCATGAGTCAGCGCTTGCTGCCGAAGAAAGATAAAAGTGGCAGAGTTTGTGTGAGAGAAATCATGCTGATGAATAGTGGTATCGCGCATGCAATCCGCGCAAGAAAAATCAGTGAGATTTATTCTCAAATCCAAATCAATGGCAATGATGGAATGCGCTTATTCGATGATCATTTACTGGAATTTGTGAAGAGTGGAGAAATCGAAGCTGAGCAAGCACTCCTCGCTGCGCATGATTCTTACTCTCTCCGCGAGAATCTACGTCACCTCCCCATTCACTAAAAGGAAGTATCTCTTATAAAAACTTAGAGATAAATCCATTGGGTGTTTTTTTAAACGAAAATTTGCTTTGTAAATAAAAGCAGAGAATCTCTACTTAATCCTTTGCTTTTAATCCTGTTTTAAGATCTCTGTTTGATGAGATTGATGAAGATACCAAGCATCGTGAAGCCAAGTAATACTTCTACTCCTACGATTATTTTTTCGATGATGGTTACTGGCACGATATCTCCATATCCCAGCGTGGTGAAAGTCACTACGGAGAAATAGAAGTAATCAAACAAACTATTGTGATTCTTGTATTGCGCCAGCATGCTACCAACCGAGAGATAATCTAGCGCAGCGTAAACCACTGCAAACAAAGTGATAAAGAGTAATACGGTCACTCCCCATCTGCCTAGACTTTGCCCGTAATGCGAAGTTTTTTCTAGGAAGAGATGGCCGAGATGCTTCATATGCTTGCCAGAAAAAAGCGCATGGCGACGGCGGAATTTCATCTTCTCGATATACACTCTTTCGGAAGCGCTGGATAAACCACGCCTGCTGTAAACAGCCTCTAAAGTGCCAAAATAAATATCAATCAGCTGGTAGAAAGCATCGATTTGAGAATGAATAATTTTCTTATCTTCTTTGTCTTTCACTCCGAAATAATCTTTCTTATATTCTACTTCGCGCTGATGAAAATTCTCTAGCATTTTTGCGTAAAGATCACGCGCTTCTTTGTTTTCGAAAAGCATGTGGCCACGCAAAACCAAGCGTAAAAGATAGTAATAACAAGTAGCTTTTTCTTCTGCATCACGCGCTTCTGCAAGCTGCTTATCAATCGCGCGCTTTGCTTCCGTGAAACGTTGGTCGGTTTCTCTGCCTTCGATGAGATGCACCGCATCACGCAAATTCATACCAGCAAGAGTTTCAGCAACTTCTGGATTCTCATCGCTAATAGCTTGGAATACGGATTCTGTTGCAGGAAGCTCGAGAATGGAATCTTTTGTTTGAGGCATTTTTTGTTTGTTTTTGCGGTAGTATTTTAACAAATTTATCGAAAAATGGCAAACCTACACAAGCTAAGAAGTTGGCTTTTCTAGGCTTAAAAATTTAGAATTTTCCCATGCCAGAGACAAAAAAAGTCATCGCGCATAGCAAAGCTTATTTAGAAAAGCTACATAGCCAAATCGAAAGGGATTCGGATTTTTTTCCAGGCCAACGTGATGGCGAAAAAGTGAAGATATGTGTGAGAAGCCACTGGCTGCGAGAAATCCATATCTTTCTGCGCTTCATACTTTTGGCGATAATTTTTCCAGCAATTTTTATTTATCTACTTGAGTTTTTTGAGACGGGAAATATCAACTGGTCTTATATCCATTTATTTTTAGGTGGCTATCTTGCAGGAGTTTGGCTACATGTTTTTGTAGAGTTTATAAAAAGTGAATTAACTGTAATCATCGTAACTAGCGAAAGAGTGGTAGATCTCACCCAACACGGGCTTTTTAACCGGCAAATTTCTGAAGTCAGTCTTAATCGTATCCAAGAAGTGAGTGGATTCTCTGCTGGCTTCATCGCTAATTTATTTGATGTGGGGAAACTAGAGATTCAATCCAGCAGCATTGAATTACCACTCACGATGAAATATGTGAAATCTCCCAATCTCACTTCTCGTAAAATTCTCGACATCCAACGCTATGCTTCTTTGCAACGCCGCAGCAGTGATTTTGGTGCTAGAAGTAGTGATAGACTCAATTCGCGCAAAGGTGAAAATTTCACTCCTGAAGAGTTACTGCTAATGCGTAGCGGAAAAAAACCCCAGGTTGGTTTTCTCCAGAGAGATAAAAACAAAGAGGAAGATGAGGATGATGAGGTAATCTAAAAAAATATGAAAATTGTTTTTACTGGCGGCGGCACTGGCGGGCATGTAATCCCCAATCTAGCGGTGATTGCAGCGCTAAAGAAATTTAAACCACGCGCAGAGATTGTTTACATTGGCTGCCGCAATAGCATCGAAGAGCAACTCGTAAAAGAAGCAGGGTTAAAATTTTTTGCAGTGAAAAGTGGGAAACTTCGTAGATATTTTTCGCTACGTAATCTCACCGATGCAGCGAAAATCCCAGTGGGAATTTTGCAAGCAATCAGATTGTTGCGAAGACTGAAACCCGATGCAGTTTTTGCGAAAGGCGGATATGTAAGTATTCCTACTGCAGTTGCTGCTGGCATTCTGAAAATCCCGCTGATTATCCATGAAAGCGATGCAACTTTTGGGTTGGCGACGAAAATTGCAGCGCGGTTTGCAAGTAAAATTTGTGTTTCTTTTGCCACTACACAATCTTCGGCAAAAACAATTCTCACAGGAAATCCAATTCGCCAAAATGGCAACGCTGCGCGTGGTAAAAAGTTTCTGAAGTTTGGGAATCGCAAACCTATCGTATTGATTACAGGTGGTAGCAGCGGTGCGAGTTTCTTGAATCGCTTGGTGGAATTGGTAGCGAAAACTCTCGGCAGGAAAGTAAATCTCGTTTGGATTACGGGTGGCCAAATCAGTAAACCGCTGAAATTCCCAGGCTTACGCGTTTTCGATTTCTTGAGGAAAGAATATCTTGATGTATTAGCTGCGAGTGATTTGGTAGTCTCTCGCGCTGGCGCCAATGCGATTATGGAAATCGCTGCCGCAGGAAAACCCAGCCTTCTCATTCCTCTACCGCGCGAAGGCAGCCGCGGAGATCAAATTCTCAATGCAAAATTTTTCCGCCAAGCCAAAGCCGCGGAAGTAATTTATCAAGAAACTCTCACTGCGCAGGAATTCATAGAAACCGTTTTGAAAATGCTGAAAAATAAAAAGCAGCTAAAGCAAATGGGAGAAGCTGCGGTGAAACTTTCTCCGAAAGATGCTGCGCAAAAAATCGCTAAAATCATTCTTGATGAAGCTAAAAATTAATGCATTGGCGTGGTGGCTGATAGCAATCCTGATTGCTATTCTTCCTTTCCACGCTTTTCTCTACACCTACCTACATAGTTTTTTTTGGAATGCTAGCTGGGTAATTTTCGCGCAAGCTTGGAAAGAAATCTTGGTGGGAGTTTTGGGAATTCTCGCGCTGATAAATTGGTGGGGAAACTGGAAATTACCTAAGCAAAAATCCTGGTGGTTGGCTTTGAGTTTTGTAGTTTTAGCAGGAATTTATGCAGCTTTCGGATCTGGAGAGTTAGCGCAAAGAATCTTGGGATTACGCACCGCTACTATATTTCTAATGGCTTTTCTTACACTTCCCTTCTTCGATTTTGGGGATGAAAAATTGGATAGGCTGAAAAAAATCGCAATCGCTTCTGCGAGTATTGTGATTGCTTTTGCATTGCTGCAGAAATTTTTCTTACCTCCTGATTTCCTCTCTCACTTTGGCTACTCGGTGAATGTGAGTAGCTGGTTACCTGGAGGCAATCTCCCGATGTATCACCTCGTAGGAGAAACTGGTGGGATGCGTTTGCAATCTACTCTCGCTGGCCCAAACCAACTCGCAGCTTACTTGATAGTAATCTTCCCGCTCGCGTGGTTAGTAATCTGCGGAGAGAGAAAAAAAATCTGGGAATGGATTGCTGGCTTCACGCTAATCGGTGGCGGCGCCACAATCTTCTGGACTTTTTCGCGCAGCGCTTGGGTAGGGTTATTCGCAATCGGTTTGGTATATGCAATTTTCTCTTGGAAAAAAAATCTCTCGGCGAAATTACGCAAACGTTTTCTGCTTGGCAT
Source organism: Candidatus Altimarinota bacterium (assembly GCA_028690585.1). Classification (GTDB taxonomy): domain Bacteria; phylum Patescibacteriota; class Gracilibacteria; order JAHISY01; family JAHISY01; genus JAQVAZ01. The sequence goes on along the minus strand of JAQVAZ010000009.1, from coordinate 31,238 downwards.
TTTCCTCGCAGTAATCGCAGCTATTGGAGCAATCCTACTGCAACCAAGCTTCCGTGAAAATATTCTGCGTAAATCCTCCACCTCCGCGCATCTCACGCGAAGTGTGAAAGCTGCGAAGCTGGTGATAGCGAATCCTCTCGGTTTGGGATTGGGAGAAACCGCAGGAGTTTCCCAGAGATTTGATACGGAAAAAAATGAAGGAATTACTCCTGAAAATACTTATCTCGGAATCGCACTAGAAACTGGTTGGCTTGGTGGAATGCTTTTCCTCGCATTTCTGGGAAGCTTGCTAATAGAATTGAATCAGAAGAAATCTCCGCTGTTTTATAGCTTGATTGGAATCGCAGTGATTGCGCTATTTCTGCACCCACTCGAAGATAGCGCGACTTCTCTAATCCTCTTTTTGCTAGCGAGTAAAGAGATTTAGAAATACGCTAGAATCTCTTTATGCAAATTACTACTCTTCCTTCTGGTTTACGCGTAATCACGCAACCACTCGCTTCCACGGCTGCTGTCACTGTTTTGGTTTTGGTAAAAGCTGGCAGTAGATTCGAAACTCCGCAAAGGAGCGGATTATCGCATTTTTTGGAGCATATGTTTTTTAAGGGTGGCGAAAAGTTTCGCAATACCAAAGAAGTGAGTGAAGCAATTGATGCGATTGGTGGCGAATTCAACGCGTTTACTGGGAAAGAATACGCTGGTTACTTCGTGAAACTCGCTGCAAATCACGCGGAAATCGCCTACGATGTTTTGAGTGATATGCTGGTGAATGCGACTTTTCCTGCGGAAGAGATTGAAAAGGAAAGAGGTGTGATTCTCGAGGAATACAATATGTATCAAGATACTCCGATGTATCAGGTGGGTTGGGATTTCGAGAGATTGATGTTTGGTGATCAACCGATGGGTTGGGATCAAATCGGCACGAAAGAAAATATCAGCAGCTTCCCCCGTGAGGAATTTGTGAAATATAAAAAAGAACTTTATACACCTGACAACACAGTGGTAGCAGTAGCAGGAAATTGCAACCACGAAGAAGTGGTGAAGCAGGTTGAGAAATATTTCCAGTTTGCGAATAATCAGAAAGCGTTTGATTGGAAACCACTGGAAGAATTCACTGCGGAGAATCCAGTGAAGATCCAAAATAAAAAAACTGAGCAAGGCCACCTCGTCTTGGGTGTGAGAGGTGTCGCTGCGGAAGATGCGAGATTTTGGACTCAGCGCCTACTCGCAGTAATCCTCGGAGGCAATATGAGTAGCCGCATGTTTCTCTCTGTGAGAGAAGCGCAAGGTTTGTGTTACTACATTCGCACCGATACCGATGATTACACCGATGCGGGCATCGTTTCTACCGCTGCGGGAGTGGATCTAAAGCGCCTACCCGAAGCAGTAAAAGCCATCCGCGCGGAATACGAGAAGCTCGCAAAAGCAGGAATCGATGCAGCCGAGCTCACTCGCGGGAAAGAATTCCTCAAAGGCAAACTTACTCTCCGATTGGAAGATAGTGAAGAATACGCGCATTTCCTCGGCAAGCAGCATCTCCTCTACGCTAAGCAAAATTCCATCGAAGATGTTTTCGCGAAAATCGAAGCCGTGAAAGTCGAAGATATTCAGAAACTCGCAGCAGAAATTTTCCAAGCAAAAAACTATCGCCTTGCTTGCATCGGGCCGTTTGGAGAGATGGAAGCTGAGTTACGGAAGTTGTTGGAATAAAAAATTGATACCAAGTTGAAGAAGCCCACCGTCATTGCTGATAGTGGGCTTCTGTTTTGTCCTGTCTTGAAAACGCTAGCTCTTTTCGAGCTGAGCCAGCTCCTTTTCGGAAGTGCCGATGTCGGCGAAAGTAAAGCCGCCACGCTTGAGGAATGCTCTGACCAGGTAAGCGTCGATCGATGCTCCTTCCACGGAATGGCGAGCGCGCTCCAGACTGCTGATAGCCTTCAGCTTGTAAGACTGCTTTTCGAGCTTGTTGAGCTCCTCCTCATCCGTGCCGATGTCGGCGAAAGTAAAGCCGCCACGCTTGAGGAATGCTCTGACCAGGTAAGCGTCGATCGATGCTCCTTCCACGGAATGGCGAGCGCGCTCCAGACTGCTGATAGCATTGGAGCGATAGCCTTCAACCTCCTTGAAATGAGGAATCAAAAAGAAGTGAATGAAGACGACGATGATCGCGGTGATGAAGAAAACCACCAATGTTTCTCTCTTGGACATGGGATACCTCCGTTAATTTTTTGGTAGACAGGACACCCACTCACGATGATTTTCGGAGTGAAAATTCCTGCCATTGAAAGCAAAATTGCCACATCACGATACAATATCGCGAATAGGTTGATGTCTACCACCGAGATTTCAAAGTGCAAAAAACCCAAATTCAAGATAAGATAATACGATTAAAATTCTTATTTGTCAAATAGAGTAAAAGCAAAAATCTATTGACTACAATCTACCTACTACTATCTACTTAATTCTTGTATTCCGCAGCGCATCCCCTGGCGCCACCATCGGGAAAACATTTTCTTCTGGCTCGATGAGGTATTCAACTAAGACTGGCCCGGGGGTTTTTTGTGCAAGCTTGGTAATCGCGAGTGCTTCACCTGGTTTCGTCACGCGAAAAGCGGTGATACCGCAAGCTTCCGCAAGTTTGATGAAATCAGGATTCAGCAGCGGAGTATGCGAGTAATTGCGCTTATAAAATAACTCTTGCCACTGCCTCACCATGCCGAGGAAACCATTATTGAAAACTGCAATCTTCAGCGGAATCTTATCTTGCGCGAGAGTAACCAACTCCTGCATATTCATCTGCAAACCTCCATCACCCGTGAGGCACCACACTGGGATTTTTGGTTGCGCGACTGCTGCCCCCATCGCTGCTGGCAAACCGTAACCCATGCTACCCAATCCTCCGCTACTGAGGTATCTACCCGGTTTACTGAAACGAAAATGCTGCGCCGCCCACATCTGATTTTGCCCCACATCAGAAACGATGAAAGCATCAGGGGATGCAGTATTTACCGCTTGCACCACTTCGTAAGCGCGTAACCTCTGTGGATTTTTCGCGCGAATAACCGCAGCTAATTCTTTATTTACTTGTGTGGAATACTCGAGAATCTGTGTATGCCAACTTGGATGCTTCTGCGGTTTGATAACTTTGAGTAATTGCTGCAACGCAAGTTTCGCATCGCCAACTACCGGCGCATCGACTTTTACAATTTTTCCAACCTCCGCTGGGTCGATATCGATGTGGATAATTTTGGCTTCACTGCCAAATTCATCAAGTTTGCCAGTAATCCTATCATCGAATCTACAACCCACCGAGATAATTAAATCTGCGTGTGAGATGGCAAAATTGGCTGGCGCCATTCCATGCATCCCCAACATTCCGAGATAATTGGGGAAATCCGCAGGCAGTGTGGAAATTCCGTGAAGCGTCACCACACTCGCTGCATCGATTTTCTTCGCAAAAGTTTGTAACTCTCGCGAAGCCTGTGAAATCAAAACTCCTCTACCAGAAATAATCACAGGTCGCCGCGCGGCTTTGAGTAGTTTCGCCGCTTCCGTGACTTGCTTATCCGCAGCTTTACCACGAGGCAGATAACCCGGCAGATGCATCTGCGTTTTTTTGTAATCAAACTCAGTAGCTGCCACTTGCGCATCTTTCGCTACATCAATCAACACGGGCCCCGGCCTACCATCACGCGCAAGATAAAAAGCTTCTTTGATAGCTTGCGCCAAATCTTTCACATCGGTGATGAGATAATTGTGTTTCGTGATTGGCAGCGTGATACCAGTAATATCCGCCTCCTGGAATGCATCAGTGCCAATCAAATGACTCGGAACCTGCCCGGTAATCACAACCATCGGCACAGAATCGAGATAAGCATTTGCGATACCGGTAATCAGATTCGTAGCACCAGGCCCACTCGTAGCAATACAAACTCCCACATCCCCCGAAGCTCTTGCGTAACCCTCTGCAGCAAAAGCCGCACCCTGCTCGTGGCGCGTAAGAATGTGCCTCATCTGTTTTGCGTAGCGAGGCAGCGTATCGTAAAGCGGGAGTATTTGCCCACCTGGATAACCGAAGATAGTTTTCACTCCTTCAGCGATAATACTCTCGCAGATAATTTCGCTACCAGTTTTTTGGAAACTCACCTGCTAATTCTAGAGGTTGGAAGTGGTAGCTTCAAGCAGATCTTTATTCTTCACCTTTTCTGTATTGTGTTTTTATCCAGCGTTTACTTGCTTCTTTTAATCCTAAACTTTGAGCGATTTCTGCTAAAATTTTTCTCTGAGCCTCCGCAAAAAGACCTTTCTGGTTAAAATTCAAATCACCGCTAGGACTTGGCAAAGAATCACCCTTCTGGGCATCTTCAGGTTTAACACTCCAAAACTCTGGCGAGAAAACATCTAATTGTTGAATCTTCGATAGTGCTTCCCCTCGCAATTTTACTAATTCCGCGTAAAAATCATCGTGAACTTTTTGGCTGTCTTCGGAATCAGGATTTCCTGTATTCACTTCTCTGGTATGTAAGTCGTTTTCCAGCTGCTCTTCTTGCGAAGCTAATGTAGTTAGCAATTCTTCTACTGACGAATACTTAAGCGCTTCACTCATAGTAAAAATTTATTAGGTTTATTATTTTCATCGCAAAAATCTGTTTTGTCAAAGATTTCTTTCATCACTTTTAAATTCAGCTTTAATGCGCTGAAAACCAGCGAAAAAACAATTCTTGGAAGCTGCGGAATTCCCTAGAAAATTGACTTAAAACTCAAGCTTACTTAAAATCACTACCCGATAAAATATTTAACTTCCTCTCAAAATGGCAACCAAAATCCAACCAGTCAACGATTACATTCTCATCAATCCCGAGAAAGCGGAAGAGAAAACCGCGAGTGGAATTTTCATTCCCGATACCGCGAGTAAAGAGAAACCACAGAAAGCAAAAGTAATAGCAGTTGGCCCAGGAAAATTTGATGATGAGAAACGCGTAGAGATGAGTGTGAAGGTCGGCGATACTATCCTCTATTCTAAATACGGGCCAACCGAAGTAAAGCTCGATGGTGAAGATTATTTCTTCATCCAAGATAGCGATGTAATCGCAATTTTAAAATAATATTTTAACCTTATTAAAATGTCAGAAATTCAATCTATGAAGCAAATTTCCAAAAAAAATGGAGAAGATAAGGAATTTTTTGAAATTGATATTAATCAAAGAAAAATTGAGGTATCAATTTCTGGCGGGGCGGCTGGCATAGCTGACCTTTATAAAACGAATCCAGCAAATCATGAAGTTTACGTAGATTTGGGAAAAGCCAAAGCTGCAATACAAAAATACATTAATTTTCAAGAAAGCCGCGGAAGTAAACCTACAGAGAAAAAAACAATTGAAATATCTACCGATGATATTTCAGAGATGAATCAATATCCATCCACTTAACTAATTCAGTTTATTTTTAAACTTATAACTTAATCCTTAATCCTGATAAAAATGGCTAAAGATATTCTCTTCTCCGAAGACGCGAGAAAAAAACTTTTCAAAGGCATCACAAAACTCGCTGATGCAGTGCGAATCACGATGGGCCCAAAAGGTCGGAATGTAATTCTAGAGAAAAGTTATGGCAGCCCAACCATCACGAATGATGGAGTTACGATTGCGAAAGAGATTGATCTCGAAGATAAGTTTGAAAATATGGGAGCTGAGATGGTAAAAGAAGTTGCAAGTAAAACGAATGATACAGCTGGTGATGGAACCACTACAGCTACAGTGCTAGCGCATGCCATTATCGCCGAAGGCTTGAAATATCTCACGGCTGGTGCGAATGCAATGAATCTCAAAAGCGGAATCATGAAAGCTACCGCTGCTGTAGTGGAAGAACTTGGCAAGATGGCAGAGCCAGTGAAAACCAAACAACAGCAACAGCAAGTGGCGACCATCTCCGCGCAAAGTGAAGAAGTGGGAAAAGTGATTGCCGATGTGTTGGAAAAAGTTGGTGAGAATGGAGTAATCACAGTGGAAGAAGGCCAAACTATGGGGCTCGAAACTGATGTGGTGGAGGGAATGCAGTTTGATAACGGCTACATTTCCGCTTACATGATTACGGATACTCAGAGCCTCAAAGCTGAGATTCACGATGCGCTGATTCTCATCACTGATAAGAAAATTTCTAGCATCCAGGAAATTCTTCCGCTGCTGGAGAAGCTGGCGAAAACTGGCAGGAAAGAATTGGTAATCATTGCAGAAGATATCGATGGTGAGGCACTCGCCACTCTCGTGGTGAATAAACTTCGTGGCGCTTTCTCAGCGCTAGCAATCAAAGCGCCAGGATTCGGTGAAAGAAGGAAAGCAATGCTGGCAGACATAGCTGCGCTGACTGGTGGCAGAGTGATTAGCGAAGAAATCGGTTTGAAGCTAGAGACTGTGGAAGTAAGTGATTTAGGTAAAGCAGCGAAGGTAATCAGCGATAAAGAGAAAACTGTCATAGTCGATGGCAAAGGAAAAAAATCTGCGATTGAAGCGCGAGTGAATGAAATCAAAGCCGAGTTGGAAACAACTACTAGCAGCTTCGATAAAGACAAACTCATAGAGAGACTCGCGAAACTCACTGGCGGAGTCGGTGTGATAAAAGTCGGTGCTGCGACAGAAGTAGAGCAAAAAGAAAAACAACACCGCGTCACCGATGCAGTGGAAGCAACCAAAGCAGCAATCGAAGAAGGCATCGTAGCTGGTGGCGGAGTTGCATTGCTGAAAGCTGCAGATGGTTTGAATAAATTTATCGCAACGCTAAAAGATGATGATGAGATTCATGGCGCGATGATTATCCAGAAAGCGCTTGAAATTCCTGCCAGACAAATCGCGCAAAACGCTGGAGTAGAAGGCGGTGTAGTAGTTGAGAATATTCGTAATAGCAAAAGCAAAAATGAAGGCTTCGATGCAGCGAAAGGAATCTATACTGATATGGTAAAAGCTGGAATTATCGATCCAAAGAAAGTAACTAGAAGCGCGCTTGAGAATGCTTCCAGTATCGCAGGAATCTTCCTCACGACTGAAGCAGCAGTTGCTGATAAACCAAAGAAAGAAGAAGCTAATCCACAGATGGGAGGAGGTATGGGTGGGATGGGAGGAATGGGTATGGGAATGTAAATAGTTGGTAGAAAATAGTTTTTAGATTGTAGATTCTCGCAAAATAAATCTCTCCTGTTGTCATTCCCGCGAAAGCGGGAATCCAAAAATTCCCCTCTTTCGTAAAGAGGGGTTAGGGGAGATTTAGGAATTAACTATTTACTTACTTTGGTGCAATAAGCGCTAACTGCTTGTGTTGTGCATTGCCCATATTTTCCATCCGCTTTCGAGCAGTTGGAGGATAAGCCCTCATAAGCACCAGCTGAAATAAGTTTTTCTTGGATAGAAGTTATTGTGCAGCCACTACCTAAATCTTCTGATAATCCCAGCATCTTACAAATTGGTTGCAACGCTTCGCCAGCTGCTTGGCATTCTGCTGCAGTTTTGGTTTGCACTCCATTGATATCACCTTCATAACAAGAATCAGGAATCGAAGCAGGAGGATTGCAAGCTGCGGAAGTATTTTCTGTTTTATTTTCGGTAGCAGCAGTAGCAGTAGTGGAAGTAGCAGCTGGTTTCTGAACTGGCGCAGTTTTTTCTCCCAAGCTTTCGTAAATCGTAGAAGTAACATTTCTCACGATGAGTAAAGCAATCATGATTACGAGTAATCCCACAATTGTCCAAATCACATTATTTCTAGCAGTTTTTAGTGCTTCATCTCCACCCAACGCAGTAGCATAGCGGATACCCGCGATTACCAACATCACCACCGCAGCCAACGCTGCAAAATTCAAAACCCCACCAAGCAATTTGAGGAGAAAAGTTTGAGTGCCAGTAGCAGAAAACTTACTCACCTCCGCATCACGCGTGGTGTAAGCATCGCAATTAATTACTCCGACTGGGCAGCTGATTGAAATATCTGTTTGCTTGGAAGCATCGAGAATTCCCACTCCGGCAGCAAAACAACTTTCGCTGAAAGAAACTGCTAACAAAGAGATAAGCGCGAAAAATAAATTCTTGATTCTCAATTTTGATTTTGATTCGGAGTATTCTAGCAAAAATGCAGGGTTAAATCAATCAGAGAATAAAGGAAATCCCTATTTCTTACGCTTTTTGCCCTGCTTCACTGTTTTGTAAAAAATGTAGAGGAAGAGAATCAGCAGCAGAAGTAGCAACCACATCAAAACATCTTCCAGCCAATGAGAGTTTTCTACCATCACGGTTGCTTGCTTCACTCTACTCTCACCTTTATCATCAGTGACTGTAAGCTTCACGATATAATCACCAACTTTTTTGTAGATGTGTGGTGCGATTGCGCCTTCGAGGATTGGTGATCCATCACCAAAATCCCAAGAGTAACTCATCACTTTCCCATCTGCATCCTGACTTTTACTTCCATCGAAAGTTACTTGGTTATTCACAATCGCCAGCATCTCTCCCTCAAGAATAGCTACTGGCCCCTGATTACCATCATTTGGGTCTGCGTTATCTCCCATCCCATCTTTATCGCTATCAAACCATTCTGTTGGATCAAATGGAAAAGCATCAGTAGAGCCATCGGGATTCAGCTTACAAACTCCTTTGATAGCAGGAGTTGCGTCACAGTAACCATCATTATCATCATCAGTATCCGCATTATTGCCGACTCCATCTTTATCGGTATCCTGCCATTCCGCTGGATCGCAAGGGAAAGCATCTTCTGAATCAAGGTGCCCATCATTATCATCATCCTTATCCGCATTGTTACCGATTCCATCTTTATCACAATCCGCGCTTTCTTTTGGATCGTTGGGGAATAAATCGAAATTATCTCCTACTCCATCTCCATCGCTATCCTTACACTCCTTCGTATCAAGAGGAAAAGCATCTTTTAAATCATTGCAGCTTTCGACTCCATCACCATCGGTATCGGGTTTGAGTGGATCAGTTCCAAGCTTGGCTTCTGCCTCATCTGGCAACCCATCATTATCATCATCAGTATCTGCGTTGTTGCCGATTCCATCTTTATCAGTATCGATACTCTCAGCTGGATCAATAGGGAAAACATCTTTCCCGTCATTGACTCCATCGTTGTCTGTGTCTGATTTCTTAGGATTTGTGCCTTGAGTAGATTCATCAGGATCTTTTATCCCATCATTATCATCATCCACATCGACTGAGTCTCCTACTCCATCACCATCAGTATCAGAATCTACAAATAAATCTTCTTCTGCGTAATTATTAGAAGAATCATCACCTTCTGCATCATAAGGGTAAACCTGCGCAGAAACTTTGTGATTCCCCGCTATGGCTACCCAGTTTACAAATACCTCATCAGGGATACTACCCTGCTTCACACTAACTGGCTGGTCGGTGGTTACTTGATTTCCATCTACGAAAAATTTAACTGTGCCAATCAAGTCCTTATCTCCATTATTTCGCGCAGTAACATAGAGTTTGATGATTTGACCCGCCACCACTCCAGCCTTCGGCTTGATAACTAAATCATCATCTGCGATGGATAAATCATTATTAAACGCAGCAAAAGCACTGATTGGAAGCAATAGCAGCGCAACCACAGAAGTGGATATTTTTGTAAGTGTTTTCATCGGAGGTTATTCTACTGGAGAAAAACGCAGAGAAGCAAAAAAATTGAAATAAAACAGTTTTAACATTAACATCACCTACTCTAAATTTATTCTATGAACACACCTAAAACTCTTCGCGCTATTCATATAGAAAGTCAAGAATATACTATAGAAGGCGTGTCGACTCTTTTGGAACTTTTAGGTATTCATTATAAATCTTTTAAAAACAACCAACGTCTTAGTCTTGAAAAAATATTAGAGGAAGCTGGCAAAATGCCTGATTTCATCATCTCTGCCGAAGACAGAGTCGGGGAGCTGGGATTGAATTGGTTAGTAAAAATACGCGCAGAGATCTCGAAACTCTTGGAAACTGGAGAATTAGATGAAGCTCAAAAACCTCTTTTAATTCTTCATAGTAGTTTTAATTTTACTAAAGAAGAAATACAAACGATAAGAGAAAATGATATCCAACCAGTCCATAGAGGTAGTAGGGGTAAATCTGGATTACATTCAGTCATGGTGGGATATCTCGCGAAAAAAACTCAAACCGCTAATGCTGCTTAAATTAAAGCTTCCTCTCTTTATCACAAATCTCTCCAGCGGAATTTAACCACTCTACGATAGTAATTTTTTGATTGTTGAGAATGTTTCCATGCTTATCTGCTACTCCTGAAAAATCTAGCTTATACCACTCACGGCAAACTTCACTCACACCGCTAACTGTTAGGCGAATATCTTGCGGCGGAATAAATTTAACTTTCTCTATCACCACATTATCAGTAGCGGAATTGCGGTAATTCGCATCGGTAATCGCAAAAGTAGCTTTAGATACGGAATCCGCATCCAGCGCTTCATTGAAGCGTAAATCGATAGTGGTTAAACCTCCGACAAATTCCTGCCAAGCGAGTCGCGGAGGCAGTGTATCGGGAATTATTTTGAGAGCTAAATCCTTATTGTGCATGATATCGGTTTGGAAAAATGCGAGATTTTCCCGCGCTTCAAACTCGCTAGAAGAAGTAAGATAACCATGAGGCAACTTCACGATTGCGCGAATCCTATCATCGCTACTCCCCGCTTGTTTCACGATTTTGAGTTTGTAAGTATCTCCTACGATTACCGATTCTGGAAGTGTGTAAGTGAGATTAATTTCTCTTTCTTCGCCTGGATTCATTTGGATAATTTTTTCGTAAACACTGTGTAAACCATCATCGTAAAATCTATCAATTTTCCCAGAAATTAATTCCGCTCCTAGCGGTGCATAAACGCGGAAAAATCCTTTGTAATAACCCGAAATCGGCTCAGCTGCATCTCCCCAGTGTTTGAGAGAAATCTTGAGATGCGCAGTCGGCTGTAAACCATTTTCACTATCCGCAACCTCTACAGAATAATCCACATCGCGAATGAGGTAGCGGGAAGATTTCATTCCTCCGTAGTTTCCCTCTACCACCGCGAGTAAATCTCCGCTAGCCACAGTAGGCAAACTTCCATCCCAAGCTTTGGTTTTTGCACGCGACTCCATCTCGCTATCCGTGAAATACATCTGAAGATGCTTGGAGTCTAAGCTGCTTACAATACTTTCCGCAGCAAGAGAATACTTGCCAGGAGAAGTAATAATTTTCCGAATCAGATATTTCGCAAGATCTCCAAGGAAGTTTTTTCTTTCAGCTAACTCATCGGGGTTGTGAAGATCGATGTCTTGCACTTTGGTTTCGATAGCGGAGAATAAACCAGTTTCACCCAAAACTTCTGGCGCGACTACTTTGGCGAGATTTTCGAAAGCGGTGAAATCCACCGCAATCACTCCATCAAAATTGGTATCGGGATAACCCAAGTGATACAAGCGCATTAATTCTTGCGCGGAAGTCGGAAAATCTGGTGAGTAGTTGCCATCACGGAAACCGTTGCCAGGGAAAAAATCTCCAGCGAGAAGAGAAGCAATAGTTGGGTCGGGTGATACTTCTCCAGGTTGGATAAGTTTCGGATCGTAAACATTTCCAAAGCTGATAAAAGGAATTCCAAAGCGAAACTTGAGAATCCCATAAGCAGTGATGAATCCTCCTGTCGGCCGCCTCTCTGCATCATTCTGGAAAACCAGCAGATAGTTATTGCCACCAGGGAAACCAGTGAGTTTACGGATGCCTAAATCGTTGATTTCTCCGAGAGTAGAAAGCGCGAAGAGTAAGAAAAAAAGTAGCGCGAGAGCCAAACTTATGCCTGCGATTTTCCAAACCAAAGGCTTGCGGGAAGGATGTAGAAACTGGAGTAAATGTGGTAGTTTCATTTTGTGGAAATTTTAACACGCTTTAAAATTCAGCTAAGAGTTGGTAGTCAGTGATTTTTTTCTTCGGGTGAAGCGAAGCGGAATCGAGAAGTTTCTTTAGTTAAAATTCTCAACAAGCTCGAATAAAAACAATAGAAACTTAGCCCTTAATCCTGATTTATGCATCTCAGAAAAATCTATACAACTGAAGCACCTGAAGCGATTGGCCCCTACTCTCAAGCAATCACAGGAAATGGAATGGTTTTTTGTAGTGGGCAACTAGGACTCCATCCTCAAAGCGGTGAGATGGTAGGAGAGACTGCAGCCTCCCAAGCGAAGCAAGCGCTGGAGAATCTTCGCGCAGTTTTGGCAGAAGCTGGCAGCGGAATGCAGCAAGTAGTGAAAACTACGATTTACCTCGTGAATATGGAAGATTTTGCAGCGGTGAATGAAGTGTATGCGCATTTTTTTGGAGATTGGAAACCTGCGCGAGTAACTGTCGCAGTGAAGGAATTACCGAAAAAAGCTAAGATTGAAATTGCTGCTATCGCTTTAACCAAAAGCTAAATGAAGATTCTCTCTCCGCTGCAAAATGATGTTTTCCTGAATTCAATTCAGCGCAAACCTGTCATCACACAAAAGTTTGGAGAGGATTTTTTATTACAAGGAAAATATTATTACAAAAGCCTCGGGCTGAAAGGCCACAACGGAATTGATTTTCGCGCGAAAGTTGGGATTCCAGTTTTCGCGAGTTTCAACGGAATCATCACCTCAGGCAACGATGGAAATAAAGGTTATGGTTTGCATATCAAACACCGCGGAAGTGAAGTTGCGCGAGAAGCTTGCTACGCACATTTGTCGAAAATCCTCGTAAAAACAGGCAGCAGTGTGAATATCGGGGATATCATCGGAATCTCGGGAGTGAGTGGCGCAGCCACCGGCCCACACCTTCACTTTGGAGTGAGAAGACTACAACCAGCGAATACAGATATCTGGGGCTGGAGTGTGAGAGATTACGAAAACGGTTTCTACGGTTACTTCGATAATCTCGCAGATATGATTACTTGGAGAGGCAGCCTCACGGAAAAAATTTTGCAGCTGGTTTAGTTTTTGTCGTGGTGAGCCTGCCGAACCACAAAAAATTTAAAATTTTCCAAAACACAAAACGCCCCATTGGGGCGTTTCTACGCTATTTTTAAAGCCTTATTCTTTATTCTATTATTCCTTATTCCAAATCGTAATTTCTCTACCTACGATTTGACTCGCGCGAGAATAAACCAGCTTATAGATGCTGTTGCGTTTCCAGCCGAGTTTTTCGAGGCGCTGAGCAATCACATCTGAAGAGAAAAATTTTGGCACTCCACCTTCGCAGTAAACTGGCAAAGTAATCGCGATGCGTTTCGCTTTCACCCAACCGAAGAAACCTTCGTAAACATCTCCCAACTCACGGAAAATGTGATCCCGCACTTTTTCTTCTGGAATACTTTTGCGTGGTGGTCCGAGATAACCTTCACTCACTACCACATCAAACTTTTTTGTATTCGCAGCAGAAGCATCTTGAATCCACACATCAGCTTGAAGTTTCGCAGCTGCGAGATTTTGCCGAGTGATGATAACCATGCGTGAATCAATATCACTCCCGAGTGGTGTGTGATTGAGTAAAGCAGCTTCGGTGAGAATCGTGCCACTTCCGCAGAATGGATCATAAACTCGTAAATTTTTAGCATCTCCACACGCGAGATTGATAAGAATCTGCGCAAGCTTCGGAGGCAACATTCCCACCCGCGCATCTCTGCCAGGCTTATCGTAATCGCGCTTACTGAATTCTTCGAAAGGCTGCACGGCTTTCGTTTCCGCTAGCCAATATTCTTTCCCGTTGGATAAAACGAGAATCTCTACTCCATGCTTGTTTATAATCTCGAATTGAGTTTGTGCAGAAGAAAGATTCTCGAAATCCTTATTAGCGAAGCGTGAAGAAATCCCCGTTTCTTTCAGCGCTTTCTTGATACCGATAAGAATTGTTTTATTGGTGTTGCTACGCAATCCATAGCTCGAAACTCCGTAAACTTGTTTCCCTTCTACGCCATCGAATTTCTTGAAGATGTGTTGCGCGATTGGTTTCACTCCGAAAAGTGGAGAGTGATTGAATACCTCCCCGACTTTTATAATCCCACCCAATCTGCGCAAATCCACATCTGAGATTGGTAAATTTTCTGCTACTGCAAAATTATTATGATGTGTGAATTTCGCGTTTGGAAAAACTGCTTGCAATTCTGCAATTGAAATCTGTGGATTTCTCCCTAGAATGAAAGCGGTTAACTGAGTTTCCATGAAGAGAAGTTTGTTTATCGAGTTGATAGTAGCAGCAATCGTGATTTCTCTCGCTTGCGCTTTTGCTGCTGGCTACCTCGTAGCGAAATATTCCACCGCAGCCAATCCTCCTAGTTTCCAGATTTTAGAGGAAAGCGCGAAGAGTTGATAGTTGGTAACTAATAAAATCGTTAACCTACCACTTAAGTGGTAGGTTAACTTCCACAAAACTGTATGCTGCTATACCGTATGCTGAGTGTTTCTAAAAAATTCCAAAAAACTGCAAACTTGAAACTGTTTGCTACAATGGTGACATGAAAACAACCAAAAAATATGCAAAGGCTGGCGTAGATATTGATGCGGGAGATGCAGCTTCTTCTCTCGCTGGTAAATACGCAGCCACTACTTTTGCTGGAAGAAATGGAATGATTGGCAGCCCCGTAAAACTCCCAGGTGGTTTCGCTGGCGCCATGGATTTCGGGAAATTTTTGATTGTAACTGGTGATGATGGCACTGGCACCAAGATGGAAGTAGCAGAAAGAATGCAGAAGTTTGATACCATCGGCAGTGATTTACTCGCGATGGTGAGTGATGATGCGATTTGTCTCGGCGCGGAAGTAATCAGCATTACAAATACTCTCGATTGCCGTAAGGTGGATAAAAAAATCATTGGAGAATTATTGAAAAGTCTCGCAGCCGCCTGCAAGAAAGAGAAGATCCTCATCTCGGGTGGAGAAATCGCCGAAGTAGGCAAGGCGGTAAACGGTTTGGTTTGGAATGCTACCGCTATCGGAATAGTCGCTAAGGATAAGATAATCGATGGAAGCAAAATCAAAGCTGGCGATGCAGTAATTGCGCTGCGCGAAACAGGCTTACGCAGTAATGGTTTTAGCCTTGCCAGATATATTTTGCGGAAACGCTTTGGAGAAAGTTGGCATCAGCAAACTTTCAAAGGCAAAACCTGGGGAGAATTATTATTGACTCCAAGTCAGGTTTATCATTCTGCGATTCTTTCGCTAGTAGGAAGATACGGAGAAAAATCACAGGTGAATGTAAAAGGAATTGCGCATATCACTGGTGGTGGTGTGGAAGGCAATCTGCCAAGAATTTTCCGCGAGAAAAAGTTTGGGGCTGCGCTGCCAAATCTTTGGCTACCAACTCCTTGGATGGAAGAATTGATTAAGCTTGGCAGAGTCACTCTCGCTGAAGCGCGTGAAGTTTGGAATCTCGGCAATGGAATGCTAATCGTAGTAGCGCCAGAAGATGTAGAGAAAACGATTAAACTACTAGCGAAAGCGAAAGTAGCTGCCCGCCTCGCAGGAGAAATCAATACTTCTGGCAAAATAACTTTTTAATTCCTTAACTCCTCATCCTATGGCTAAAGCAAAAATGGAATGTTGCGGTGGAAAATGCTGCTGTCAACCTTCCGCAGCAAAACGCGCAGCTATCGCATTTCCTCTCGGGTTAGGTTTTGGAGTGCTTTGCGCTTATCTCGCTTCCCGCGGAAATCCCAGCTTCGCTTTTGATTTGAAATCACCAGCGCTTTGGATAATCGTAGCTAATCGCTTCATGATTGGTTTCACAATTTTCTTCGCAGGCTGGATGACAAAACATCCACTTTTGAAATTCCCTACTCCACCTTGGCTACGCGGATTCTGCATCGGTGGAATTGTTTCTATTCCTCTAGCTTTAGAATTGCTGGTTAATCCTATCCCTGATGCAATGAAATATTTCTGGCTGACAGTTTTGGTCGGAGGTTTCTACGGTTTGGTGATTGATGTAATCGCTTCACGCTGTGGCGCGCAAGGTAAAGATTTAGTCGCTTAAAAAAATCAGAATGATTATTGTTAACTTCAAAACGTATCAAAATGCAGTTGGCCCAGCCGCAGTAGAGTTGGCGAAAATCCACGAAGTCGTAGCTAAAGAAACTGGAGTAGATATCGGGATTGCAGTCGATGCTTTGGATCTCGCAAAGGTTGCGGAAGTAGTTTCGATTCCAGTATTTGCGCAGCATGTGGATGCTGCAGATTTCGGTAGCTTCACTGGTGGCATCGTGCCTGAAGTAGTAAAAGCGCTTGGCGCAGTCGGCACTTTACTCAATCACTCAGAGAAACGCCTGGGTGAAAAACTCCCCGCCTGCATCGCCGCTGCCAAACGCGCTGGTTTAGTAATAATTCTTTGCGCAGAGACTGCCGAGGAAGCGGAAAAATTTGTAGAGTATTCTCCAGAATATATCGCTGTCGAGCCACCAGAATTAATCGGTGGAGATATCTCAGTCACTAGCGCAAACCCTGCAATTATAGAGGAAAGCGTGAAGCGCTGTGGTGATTGCCAGCTACTAGTTGGCGCGGGTGTGAAGAATGGGAAAGATGTGGCAACTGCGATAAAGCTTGGCGCCAAAGGAGTATTGCTGGCGAGTGGCGTGACGAAAGCTGCTAACCCTGCGGAAGTTTTGCGTGATTTAGCGAGTGGGCTAAAGGTTTAATTTTCTAACTTTTTTACTATGATTTTCGATAGCTGGAATGCGGATGGCTACACTCTCCGCGAGGAAGATAAAGAATTGATTGAAACAAAACTCGAAAAACTTACAAAATTCAACTCGCGGGTAGCGGATGAAAGCGTGAAAGTGCATACCGAAGTAGTGAGAGGCACGAGACACAATTCTCCCAACTTTGGCATCAGAGTGACTCTCACAATTCCTGGAGATTCTCTCCGCGCAGAAGCCAGCGGAAAAACCATCGCTGATGCGATAGATGAAGTAGAGAGAAAACTAAAAGCGCAGATTGAGAAGCTGAAAGATTAAGCTTCTAATGCTGCATCTCTTTTAGCATTTCCTTTAGGAGTTCCTGACATTTTTGCGATTCTTTTGTCAGCCTCTTCCATGAGGCGCGCTTCTTTAAGAGGTAAAGAATTCCCAAAAGCTTCGTATTTGAAATGCAAAACTGAAACTACATGCCAAAATTCTTCGAAATTCACACGCTGAATCTCCTCTGGATTATCTAAAAACTTTTCTAAAGTTGGATCTTTCAAAAGTAATGCTGATCTCACACTCATTCTTTCGGCATTTCTTATACTGCGAATTTCCTGACCATCCACTTCTACTCTGCTTAAACCCATCTCATCATTCTCTCTCTCAGCTACTAAAAAATCTTGCATATCTGCAAGCACCTTTTTTTCTTGAATAGAAAGCGCACTTTTGGTGTTTAGTTTATGGGTTAAAAAATTTACGATGTTTTGTGCTCGAGATTCACCAGGATTTTTACCTAGTGACATAGCTTCATTAGAAGCAACTCCTGCCATACCTTCTGCGATAACAGAAAACGGAATCAAATCCTTCATAGCTAACTCTTCATCAGCTATCGCTTTAGCTTTTGATTCTTCATCTGCTACTCTCTTGGCTGCGAATATATTTCTGTCAGCGGAATGGATATCACCACCTTCTCTCATAAGTTTGAATTTAAACTACGCGTATTTTAGATTAAAATTGCATTATTGTCAACCATACTAATCCTAATAAAACCATCCATTCCTCTTTCCGATTTTAACTCAATCTGAAAAATTTTCTCCGCAGAAATTCGCGCAAATCTAATTTTTTCGCTAAACTCGGGTAACTTTCCTCCCGCTTTAAACCTCTTTCTTTGCGCGTTTCTGACCTCGCCCGAAAACTCGAAATCTCTACGGATGATTTGCGTTTGCAACTGAAGAATTTTGGTGTGGTAGAAAATGCGAAGGAAATCGAAGCTGCGAAAGCGGATAAGATTTTTGAAGATCTGAAAGCTAAAGTGAAAGATGGCAAAATCCAAGATGAAGAAACGCAAGAATTGATGGGAATGTTTTTTGAAGATGATGAAGAAGTAGAGGAAGTAGAGATCGAAAAGAAAGAAGAAGCAGCTGCGCAGCCAAAAACTGAAGTAACGAAAACCACTACAGAAACAGCGAAACCTGCAGCAGCCGCAGCACCAAAAGTCAGCGCGGATCAAGAGGCGGCGCGCGCCAGATGGGCTAGGGCCAAACGCGCGAGTGAGGATTTATTGAAGCGCAAAGTGAAGAAGATGGAGAAAGATAGCGTGAAGCGATTGACTCGCCAGCAAGAAAAAATCGAAGAGGTAATGAAAACTCCTAGCCAGCAAACTGCGGCTACTCACGGAGAAATCAAAATCGGTGATGCAGTGAGTGTGAGAGAGTTGGGTGAGAAGATGGGTGTCAGCCCGATTCGCGTGGTGGGAGAATTATTGAAAAATGGAGTGATGGCAAACCTCACTCAGATTATCGATTTTGATACTGCTACCATCGTGTGTGAAGCCTTCGGTTGTAAGGTTTCCCGCGATAGCGCAGCAGTCAGTGGTAAGGAAATTTTGAAAGGTAATATCGCAAAACTCCTCGAGGATGATGAGGAAAAGATGGAGCCTCGCCCACCAATCGTAGCGGTGATGGGCCACGTCGACCACGGCAAAACTACACTCCTCGATAAGATAAGAAAAACGAATGTGGTGGGTGGAGAAGCTGGCGGAATCACGCAACACATCGGCGCTTATCAAGTGGAGCACAACGGTAGAAAAATTACTTTCCTCGATACTCCTGGCCACGAAGCGTTTACTACGATGCGCGCAAGAGGCGCAAGGGCGACAGATATCGCGATAATCGTGGTGGCAGCAGAAGAAGGAGTGAAGCCTCAAACCGTGGAAGCGATTAACCATGCGAAAGATGCGAAGATTCCAATCATAATTGCGATTACGAAGATCGATAAACCAGGTGCCAATATCGATAAAGTAAAAGGTGAACTCGCAGAGTTTGATTTGCAAGCCAGTGATTGGGGTGGCAAAACTGAGATGATTGGAGTCAGCGCGCTGACTGGCCAAGGCGTGGATGATTTGTTGGAAGTAGTTTTGCTGACAAATGATATCGACCCTGTGAAGGCGAATCCAAACCGTGAAGCTATCGGCACCGTGATTGAATCGCGCTTGGATAAATCTTTTGGACCGGTAGCAACTGTGTTGGTAAATACTGGCACTCTGCATATCGGAGATAATTTTGTGATTGGGCCAGTAGTGGGAAAAGTGAAGAAGATGTTTGATTACAACGGAAAATCAATGAAGGAAGCGCCACCAAGCACTCCAGTCAGAATTGCAGGACTCACTGGCGCGCCTGAGCAAGGCGCTGGAGAAATTCTCCAAGTTTTGCCGAATGCGGAAGTGGCTCGCAAGAAAGCGCAAGAGCTAAAACGCTTGATGGAAATCAGCACCAAAGAAAAAGCGAGTGGTATGAGTCAGCTTATCAATAGAATTAACACTGGTGATCTGAAAGAGTTAAAGATTGTTTTGAAAACTGATGTGGAAGGAAGCTTGGAAGCGCTGCGTGAAAACATCGCGAAGATTGGTAGCGCAGAAGTGAAAGCTAAAGTGATTCACGGAAGCGTGGGAAATGTAACTGAAACCGATGTATTGATGGCTTCCGCCGCCGATGGATTGGTAATCGCTTTCCATGTGAAAGTGCCACCGCAAGTAGATAAGCTTGCGCGCCGAGAAGGAGTCAGCATCCGCCAACACACGATTATTTATAAGATTCTAGAAGAGATCGAGAAGATGCTGAGTGGCATGCTTGATCCTGAGGAAATCGAAACTCAGCTGGGAGAATTGGAAGTGAGAGGAATTTTCTTCGTGAAAGGTAAAGAGCAAACTATCGGAGGAATGGTGAAGAGTGGAGTAATCCAGCTGGGTGCGAATGTGAGGATTCTCCGAGATAATCAGCTAATCGATGAATCCAGAATCAGCAGCCTGAAGCGCGGTGCTGAGAATACCAAAGAAGTAAGAGAAGGATTCGAGTGTGGTTTGAAACTCAGTCTATCGAAAGCCAAAATCCAAGAAGGCGACATTCTCCAGGCTTGGAAGAAAGAAAAGATTGTACGCACTCTTTAGATTTGCGGAAAAACCAAATTTCGCTAAAATTACCCGGCTTCCTTTTCGGAAGCATCATCCCAACTCCTACGCGAGAGTAGCCCTGCCCGCCGAAGTGAAACGAAGGCTGGGTCAGCTGGATAAAATCTACAAACTAAAATAAAAAACTAAGCAATTTCTCAACTCCTACGCGGGAGTAGCTCAGCTGGTTAGAGCGCTGCCCTGTCACGGCAGAGGTCGCGGGTTCAAGTCCCGTCTTCCGCGCCATGTAAAATAATCCCCGCCTTAGCGGGGTTGTTTTTCATGATGGGAAGGCTGGCGCAAACTCGCGCGGGGTAGGAATCTTATTTTAAGTAAGCGGTTTCGTGGCGACACGCGTAGAAATTTTAAATTAGTAGAAAACATGAAGCTAACTTCAAGTCCCGCCTGCCCGCCGAAATCTGCCTTGGCGGATGAAGGCTGGGTCTTCCGCGCCACAAACAAAGTTCTTCCGCCGTAGGCGGGAGGTTTTTGTTTTTGGTAAGTTATAAAAATTCCTGCAAAACAAAGTAATCTAGTGAAATTCATGAGAATTTGGCTTTCACCAGTGAAGAAAACCTAATTTTCACAAAAAGATTTGTTAACAGTTAGTGCGTAAATGCGCACTTATTGTAACAATTTAGAATTAGGAGAATGTAGGGAAATTCCCTACTCCTCCGCAGCTTCTACAGACCTAGTAACTCTCTTTTTGTCACCCTAAATCATTGCTATTTGGGGTGATTTTTGGTAGAATATCCCGATAACAAAAACCAAAAAGTGCCTTCTGACTCACAACTAAAAGCCGCCCAAACCTCCACTTCCGCAACCCCTGCGGCAGGAGATGTGAATGAAGCGATTGATAATATCAATCGTAGTTTCGCTGAGAAGCAAGTGATTGATACTGCGAAGAAAACGAAGCTGCCTTACATCGATATCGCGCTGACACCGATTAGCCCAGATTTGATGAGCAAAATCGATGTAGCGGAAGCGGAAGCAGCGCTTGCAATCCCCTTCTTCGTATTGGGAAAAAAGATGCGTATAGCAGTGGTAAATCCTGAGAATCCTGTAACACTCGAATACCTTGCGAAGCTGAAAACAAAGCAGACTACGGTGCAGCTGAATCTCGCGAGTGAAGAAGGAATCCAAAGCAAAATTGAGCAGATTAAAGCATTGCAACCGCATAAAGATTTGGGATTTGAGAATCGCGATGCGGAAATCAATCTCAAAAATTATGAGGAAGAAATCAAATCGCTTGATTCTCTCGAAACCGATGCTCAAAATCTGGCAGCGAAAGAAACCTTGAATCGAATTTTTGTTGGCGCTTTACGCGTTGGCGCGAGTGATATTCATTTCCAGCCGGAAGATACAGAGATTGCGATTCGTTTCCGCGTAGATGGAGTGTTGCAAAAAATTCTCAACTTCAACCGCAAAATCGGTGGGGAGATTGTAGATCAGCTGAAATACGAAGCGAGATTGCGCTTGAATGTTTCGAATATTCCGCAAGATGGCAGACTCAGCTTCATGGCTAGCGAAAGAAAAATCGATATGAGGGTTGGCACTTTGCCGACAGAATTTGGCGAGAGTGTGGTTTGCCGCCTTCTTGATCCAGGTAAAAAAATCCGCAGTCTCGAGGAATTGGGATTCACAGACACAAATCTGGAGAATATCACAGCAGCGTTGAATCTCCGTAGTGGAATGATTCTCGCTACTGGGCCGACTGGCAGCGGAAAAACAACCACGCTTTACACTCTCCTCGATGGGTTCAATAAGCCCGACAGAAAAGTAACCACTCTTGAAAATCCGATTGAATATCACATTCCCAATGTGGTGCAAAGTCAGATTGATGAGAATCATAATTACACTTTTGGCAGTGGATTACGCGCGCTTCTCCGCCAAGATCCTGATGTGATGATGGTAGGTGAAATCCGCGATGGCGAAACCGCCGAAACCGCAGCGCAAGCAGCGATGACTGGCCACATTCTCCTCAGCACGCTGCATACAAATTCTGCGGTGGAAACGATTCCTCGCTTACTCAATCTCGGAATGAAACCTTTCGTGGTGGCTGGCAGTCTTGCGCTAGTGATTGCACAACGTTTGGTGCGCCGACCTTGCGCGAAATGCGCGGAGAAAATCAATCTCACGATGCAACAACGCAGTGTGATTACGGATTACCTCACAGAGGCAAAAGCACACAACGCGAAACTAAAAGTAGAAGCACCTGATTTCATTCTCAAAGCGCAAGGTTGCGAAGTTTGCGGCCACACAGGCTACCGCGGCCAAATCGTTGTAGCGGAGACTTTTCATCTCACCGATGATTTGCGTGAGATGATTTTGAAAGATGTTTCTGTAGCGGAAATCACCAAGGCGATTCGCAAAGATCAAGGCATGATTTCCTTCGCAGAAGATGGAGTAATCAAAGCTTGCGCTGGCCTCACTACTTTCGAGGAAGTTGCGCGTGTCACTGGTTTAATCCTTGCTATCTAAACACTATGCCAAAATTCAAAATCCTTTTCGCAATCCCCTGCTTACTTCTCAGCTTCGCAGCTGCGCAAGCTGCAGATCTAGACCAAGTGCAAGATATCTACAGCCGCGAATCAATCTCTGGAGATACAACTACGCAAACGAATACAAACACACCTGAAGCAGCGATTCGCGAGACAACAGAAACTACACCGACTCAATCTCTCCCAACTACCGCAAACACAACTGGCAAAGGTGGCGTGCTTGAAACAACTACAACCACTACCACAACTGTCACAACTCAAACCACTGGAGGAAAAGTAAATCCAAATGTGCCACCTTTCAATGGTGGAGTGATTAGCAATCCTTTCACAGAATCCACTCCAGTAATTATCGCGCAACCAATCTTGGATTATCTCCCAGAGGCGAATCAAATTACTTCTTTCTCTTACGCCAGTTATCTCAAAGGTGGAAACACTGGGAAAGCCAAAGTGGAATTATCCCAAACTGGCCCAGAAACAACCAATCTCGCAATCGTAATCGGGATGCTAATCCTAAGCTTCGTAGCTTATCGCAAAAATAAAGGGTATTCACCTTTTGTTACCTGCGTCGCTCGCAATCGAAACTCGCTTCGCGGTTTCGTTACTCGCTATCCTCGGCAATAAAACTCAAAAACGCAATGCTTAACTACCTGAAAAATTTCGCGAGTGAAGTTACTACCAACCCCGAGAAAACTAATCGAGCGGTAATAGCCAGCATCCTGATTGTAGGGATGGTTGCACTGACTCTGAATCTCGGAGAAACTCTCGCGCCTCAGTATTTCGCTGGTCAGGTTACAGATAGCGATACCATCCGAATTGTAGAAACACCAACCACCCAAAATTTAACAGCTGCTGATGAAAAAACAGCTGAGGAAATTTCTACAGCAGTGCAAACTTGTAAATCTAACCGCGCGAATAATCGCGCCAAAGCTTTCCTTGGCTCTTTTGAAAAGAGTTTCAACGGAATCCTACCTGGAGCTGGAGATTTACTGCGTGAGCATGCAGGTATGGTTAGCAGCCGCAGAGATGCTTTGGTGCTAGAGGTAATGCAGCGCTACGCAAACCTACAATTTTGCATAGATAATAGTGCTTTCAAAAGGATTTATTATACGGGATATGCAAGCATGCTTGGTAATGATTTAAATGTTTATATGAAGGTGGTTAGTGCAGAAGAACCTAGTGGTGAAAACAACAGTGGAAGATTTCTCACAAATGCCATGTCAGATTCTAAAACAGCGGCAGATGATTTAACTCAAACTGAAAACTCTGTGAAATTAACCATTGATAACGCGGTTGAAGCAGCAAAAGCAGCTGATCAACAAACCACTGCAACCATCGCCAGCCTCTCCACCCAAACTAGCAACAATCTCGCAGATAGAAGCATGACTCTCGCGCAAAACGATAAAGCTATAGCGAATAATCAAACTCAAGTGCAAGGCCAGCAATCACAGCAGTTAGATAAGATTATTCAACTTTTGGCATATCAAAACGCTGGACCAATCCCAGAAAGTAAAAAGGCTTTCTTTGGCGGCTCAGACGCGCCTGATGTTTTGAAGTGGAGAGATGCGCCTGATGGCGATAGCAGTGATTATTTCGAGCAACCAAACGACATAACTCCCGACGAAGGAGAAACTGTAGAGATAGCTTTACCTGAATCAGCTGGTTTGAAAGATGTTTTGGACCAAGCTAAAACTGAAATCACTGCATCTGCAGATGGCAGTTTATTCTCTTATGGAATTCTCAATCTCGTAGATGATTTCAATAAAATGAATTTCCTTGCTTTGAATTTCAAGAAAGCAGTCTTACTTTATCTCGCTGCGCAAAATAATTTCGATCCTTATGCGCCTAGATCTGGTTTCGCCAAAGGCGCAGAAGAATTACCTTACCCAAACGATGCGCTTATCCAAAATCAACTTTGTAACAGCATCGATAAGGCTGGTGCTAAATGCTTCAGCTTCTAAATAAACTCACTATGAATAACAAACTTCCGATTTACGCTTTCGCAATCGCTTCCGCCTACTTTCTCTTCATCGGAGTGGTGATTGGGCAAAACTTTGCGAAACAGCCAGAAGGCAGCCAGCTGCAAGCAAGTATTATTCCCACAACAATACCAACCTCTAGCATTACGAATGCAGTTACAAGTGCGCAAGCAGCTGCAACGAAAACTGCTACAACAACAGCCCAAAACGCAGCAACAAAATTAGTATCTACAAGTAACTTAAATCTACCGACAAGTATTAGCGGCTCTTTACCAAACACAACTACAGCAACACAAACAGCGCAAAGTGCAACAGCGAAATTAAGTGCTATTCAGCAGCAAATCAGTGGCAATTTATCTACTACTGCTAAGAATGTTCAAACAACCGCTACCGCAGCAGCTAGCGCAGCAACAAATCAAGTATCTGCAAATAATTTATCTCTACTCAAAAATATTAGTGGCAACTCTTTACCAAGCACAGCTGAAGCAGCGCAACTAGCAACCGCCAATAAACAAATAACTGATCTGAAACTCCCGCTTCAAATGCAAGATATGAATCTCACTGATGCGCAGAAAAAAATCTTAGGCGAAAGATTAACTACACTGAAAGATACTGCCTGCCCAAATGTAGCCAGTGGTGGTGTAGATGCAGCTACTGCCTGCCCAGGAGTATCTGCACAAATCGGTAATATCGCTGGCATTCAACAATCAATTCCAAATGTAAGCCTCCCTAGTGGAATTTCTGCTTTGAGTGGATTAAGTGGAATAGCTAGCAAAATGGGGGTTAGTGACATCAGTAACCTTAGTAATATCGGAAACCTCAGTAGCCTAAGTAATCTCAGTGGCTTACAAAGCACCGCTACCAATGCGCTAAAAAGTTCAGTTACCAGCAAGCTTGGTTTTTAATCTCAAACATTTTGACTACCAACAAACACTCTCGTGAAACTTTGAAACTCGCTTCTGCTGGTTATATTCCGCTGATAGGATTTTTGATTTTTGTGAAACACTATCGCAATAGCTTCATCGCTTTCCATGCCTTGCAAGGAATTTTCCTCACGCTTTATCTTTTCCTTGCCTACTTCTTGATTCCAGATTTTGGTGGAATCATTTCACTGATTTTCGTAGCGCTGGCAGCGACTGGTTTCATCTACACCGCAGGCGGAAAAGATTATCGTATTCCGCTTTTCTCTGATTTTGTAGAGTGGTTAGTAAAACTTTTTGACAAGGCGGAAGCCGCCCATTAAACTCTCGCGGCAAAGGTTAGCTCTGTTGCGCAAACTTTTTTGTTTTGATTTTTAGTAAATTTTTTTGATTCTCAGACCGTTTAGTTCGGCTTTCGGAGAAAATCTCTTCCAACCTTTGGAGGAGTTATCTGAAAAAAATTCCCTCACTTTTTCTGGCGCGGGAAATCTTTCGGCTAAGAGTTTATTGATTGATAAGCTTTTTGGTGCGAAGCAACAACTCATCGTGTGGGTAGTGAATGATAGCGGTGAAGCGAATGCGCTTTCCGCGCATTTACGCGAATGGCAAACCCGCCCAGTGAAGCTTTTTGCTGCGCAGCAAAGTGATGAAGAAACCCGCGCGCATACATTGAGATTGGTAGAGGAAGCACTCGCGCTACAGGAAGAAAAATCTATCGTGATAACTACTTATCGCGATGCGCAAGTTTTGCTTCCAGATTTGGATATGATGGAAAGATCTGCACTAGTGATTGAAGCGCAGAGTAAATTGAATCGCACAGAATTCTTCAATGATTTGATTGGGAGAGGTTATGAAAATGTGGAAAGCGAAACAGAATTGATTCCTGGCACTTATCGGGCAACTGGCAGCGTAATCAGTATTTTCCCGATGGGAAGTAGCGAATTGGTGAAACTAGATCTCGATGGAGAAAAGATTGAGAAAATTATTCGCGGAAAAGAGGAAATCGCGCAGGTGAAATTACTACCCATCAGTAGCGAATACGAAACGATTGATTTGATTGCTACACTGCCAGATAAAGCGATTATCATCGCAGATGAAATCATCGTAGAAGAAAACGGCAACGCGGAAAGCCTCGGGCTAGATGGTGAGAGTTTGCCAGAAATCGCGGAGTGGCTAGGTAGAAATCCTGCGATTCAGAAAGTGCTTTTCACAAGCTTCCCCGAGGAAGGTAGTGATTTCGCGCATCTGCGTTTTCTCTCAGTGTTGAAATATGTAACTCCGCGCGATTTACTCGATGATTTGCGCAGCAAGAAAGAAAGAGGCTGGAAAGTTTTGATTCTCACGAAGCAAGGAGTGGAGCTGAAGAATATTTTGAATGAGCATAACTTCATTTTCCGCGAAGGCTTGGAAGGGAAAGAAGGAGTAACTATCGTGGATTTGGGTGAGGAGGAATTCTCTCCGCAAGCTTTCCAGAATCCTGAATTGAAAATCGCAGTTTTGACGGATAGAGAAATTTTTGGCTTCCAGCGCAGCGGAAAAAGCGTAAGTGAGCAAAAGGTTTATCTCGATTTCATCACGAGTTTGCGCGGTGGAGATTATGTGGTGCATCTCGATCACGGCATCGGGATTTTCCGCGGCATCGAGCAAAAAACTGTGGATGAGATTACGCGCGAATATCTGAGAATCGATTATGCGATGGGCGATAAGCTTTTCGTGCCTATCGATCAGGCGGATAAAGTAAATCGTTTTATTGGCACGGGTGATGCGCCTCCAAGATTAACGCGCCTCGGCAGTAGCGAATGGGTTACAGTGCAAAAACGCGTAGCCGCGGAAACCGAGCAAATCGCGAAGGAATTACTTGCACTCTATGCTGCCCGCGCTGCAGCAGTAGGAGTAGATTTTGGTGAAGATGGGAAACGCCAGCAAGAGTTTGAAAACAAATTTCCGTATGAAGAAACTCCCGGGCAACTCCGCGCTATCGAAGATGTGAAAAGCGATATGGAAAATAAAAGGCCAATGGATAGATTGGTTTGTGGAGATGTAGGATTTGGAAAAACGGAGGTAGCTTTGCGCGCAGCCTTCAAAGCCGCGATGGCTGGCAAGCAAGTCGCTTTTATTTCTCCTATCACCATCCTCACTGACCAGCATTACAAATCTTTCAAGAAACGCTTGGAAGGATTCGATGTGAGCTGTGAAATGTTGAGTAGATTCAAAACCGCCGCGCAGCAGAAAAAAATTCTAGAGAGCCTCGCAGATGGAAGCACTCAAATCGTAATTGGCACCCACCGCCTCCTCCAACCAGATATTAAGTTTAAAGATTTGGGTTTGGTAATCATCGATGAAGAACAGCGCTTTGGAGTGAAGCAAAAAGAAACGCTGAAGGAATTGCGCAGCCAAGTAGATATTCTCACGATGACAGCGACTCCGATTCCTCGCACTTTGAATATGGCGCTAAATAAACTGCGTGACATCACCACGATTACTACTCCCCCACCTGGTAGATTACCGATAATTACGGAGGTTAGGCATTTCAGCTGGAAACTAATTCGCGATGCGATTCTGGAAGAATTGAAACGCAAAGGTCAAGTATATTTCCTGCATAACCGCGTAGCTACGATTGAAGGAATCGCGGAGAAACTCAGAAGCTTGATTCCAGAAGCGCGCTTCGTGGTAACTCACGGGCAGCTGAAATCAGATGATTTGGAAAACCGCATCTTTGATTTCAAAGATGGAAAATATGATGTGTTGGTGAGTAGCGCGATTATTGAGAATGGAATCGATCTGCCGAATGCAAATACGCTGATTGTGAATGATGCGGAGAACTTTGGCTTATCTCAGTTGTATCAATTGAGAGGAAGAGTTGGCAGGAGTCGCACTCAAGCCTACGCATTTTTCTTATACAATACGAATCACCTAAAAACCGATGCAAAGAAAAGATTACGCGCGATTGTGGAAGCGAGTGAATTAGGCGCGGGATTTGAAATCGCGATGAAGGATTTGGAAATCCGTGGCGCTGGCGATATTCTCGGCGCCAGCCAAAGTGGCGCGATTAATGTGGTAGGAGTTTCGCATTTCGTGAGGATGCTAAATCAAGCAGTGGAAGATATCAAAGCGGGCAAGAAAATCGATACTGGGACAAAAGGCAAAACTGGGGCAAAAGCCGATGTTACACTCGAAATCCCGATTTCAGCCTTCATTCCAGTGAATTATATTTCCGATACCAAGGAAAAAATCCGCGCGTATCAGAAGCTTTCCTCAGTGGAAGATGAGAAAGCGCTAAATGAGCAAAAAATGGAGATTATCGAGGAATACGGCCATCCACCGATTGAAGTAGTGAATCTCTTGAAAGTAATTAAGCTTAAATTGGCTTGTAGAAGAGCAGGAGTCACTAGTGTAAAAGTCGGTAAAACTGGGCCGCGCAGCCGCGAAGCTATCCTTACGCTTGGTGAAAAAGTGAAACCAGCCAATATTATGAGTGTTTTGGGGGTAAATCCAGCCT
Organism: Candidatus Altimarinota bacterium; assembly: GCA_028690585.1. Taxonomy (GTDB): domain Bacteria; phylum Patescibacteriota; class Gracilibacteria; order JAHISY01; family JAHISY01; genus JAQVAZ01. The sequence goes on along the minus strand of JAQVAZ010000009.1, from coordinate 2,238 downwards.
GGCAAATCAGTGGAGATAAGCTGCATATCGATATCGAAAAGCTGGGTGTAGATTGGATTGGCAGCCTCCAAGAAGGGTTGGAAGCACTCGAAAAGGAGTATCGCTCCGATGTGGTAACTCCCAAGAAATAAGCCCAAAACAGCCTTTTAGACTTGTAAAAATAAGGCTTTTTTGCTAAAATATCCTGATGCAGAAGAACTTTCTGTCCATCGCGGATATCAGTCGTGATGAAATTCTCGAGTTACTCGAGGTAGCCAACACGCAAAAAAAACGAGTTACCTCGGAGATTTTGAAGGGGAAAAATATCGCGCTGCTTTTTGAAAAAGAAAGTTTGCGTACCAAAGCCAGTTTCGAAACTGGAATCCACGAGTTGGGTGGAAATGTTTCTTACTTCAGCGCGATTGAAAGTGGAAGGCTGGGAGAAAGAGAAAGTGTCGAAGATCAAGCGCGCAGTATGAGTCGGTTTTTTGATGCAATTGTTGCGCGTGTCAGTGATCATGTTGCGCTAGAAAAATTCGCCTCAGCTAGTAGCAGCCCAGTGATAAATGCCCTAACTAATCGAGAAAATCCCTGCCAGATTCTCGCAGATTTACTTACGATCAAAGAGCGATTAGGAAGATTAAATGATTTCAAAATGGTTTTCCTCGGCAATGGAAATAACATCGCACTTTCTCTCGCAATCGCTTCAGAAATTATGGGATTTGAATTTGTGTTAGCTGGCCCGAAAAAATATTTCCTCCCCTACAACCAGATCAATCAAACCGAAGATATTGATTCGGCACTGCAAGATGCTGATGTGGTTTACACGGATATCTGGGGAAACAACACGGACAAAAAAGAAGAAGCTGAAAAGTTTACAGCCTTTCTCCCTTATCAACTGAATCGCGAGAATCTTGATAAAGCGAAAAAGGATGCAATCGTTTTGCATTGCTTACCAGCGCATCGTGGAAATGAAATCACGAGTGATGTGATGGATTCCACACAATCCGCTGTTTTCGATCAATCGGAAAATCGTCTCGCCGCGCAAAAAGCTTTGCTGATAAAAATCTTCTTGAATCTAAATACGGAAACTCACCAGAATGTTTGGCAGATTTCCTAAACTTTTTCTTCTAGTAATCTCTTGTGTAGATACATTCGCAGAGAGAGAAAGAATCCTGCTAGCAGAAAAAAACTACTGAATAGCCAAGGGATTCCAGAATCTAATTTTGGTGTGTTTAGGATGGAAGCTTCCAACAGATTTTTCGGAATCTCGAAGCTACTGAGAGTTGCCTCACTAGAATTATTATTTACGAAAACTTTCCACTCTTCACCGATGGTGAATAAAGCTTTTGCGAGTAAAGCTTCACTACTGCTACCGAAAAGAATGAATTTTTCACCACTCGTAGTTTTGAGAATGAAACCATCTTCTCCGATAAAGCTAATCTTTCCTTTTAGTTTCTCTGTATCGAAAGCATTGGTTTGATTTGGAGTAAGAATCTTCGTGGCGCGGAATTCACCATCATCATCGCGTGAGTAGGAAACTCCCTCTGGGATATCACGGAAATCTACGGAAGCTACTAACTTCCCGCGGTAATCAAATAAGCGCGCAGCTTCGCTACCAGAATTATTCAGCGCAAGCTTCGTGAGGTTGCGTGGGAAAACTCGATATTCTCCTGAGTGAAGTGTAATGGAATCAGGGATATGAAAGGGCTTACTGCCAGCTGATGAATCATCAAGCTGCCAGTTGCCGAGATTTATAGAATTCTTTCCAGTATTTTGAATTTCAATCCACTCATCCGCTGAATCATTTCCCAATGGATTAGGAAGAATTTCCGAGATTACGATTGCCTCGGAAAGATCTCCATTACGGTAAACCACTTTCGCTTTGGAAGATTTTTTACTTTTGGAAATTGGTGTGAGAATCCGATTCTCTTCTCCAGGAGTAAGGATCGAAGTGAAAACAAAATCTTTCCCATTCCAGGCGAGTGAAACATTTTCTTTCGTTTTTTCGTATTTCACCTGAGAGATAATCCTCTTTGTTGGAAGATTGAGAGAAATTTTTCCAGCAGTATTGGCAAGAGAAAGCTGTGTGAGATTGCGCGGAAGCAACAAAAAACCACCCGCTGGGATAGTAGAAGCAGCTGGAAATTCGTAATTTTTTTTACCAGCAGTGAGTTGGTAACCGCTGATATCTGCAAGTGAATTTCCATAGTTTTGGATTTCCACCCATTCAGATTTGGAATCCTCCATTTTCGGATT
>JAQVAZ010000031.1 GCA_028690585.1 Candidatus Altimarinota bacterium | reverse complement strand
AGAAGCGGAGTGAGAACCGCAAACGCATTACCTATTTTTGAGAAACTGGGGTTTCAGAAAATCTATCATCTCACCTACGGAATTCTCGATTGGCAGCAAGAGAGATTGCCACTGGAAAAATAGATATTTAGGCAAAAAATAACCCCGCCGAGGCAGGGTTATTTTAGATTGAAATTTGGGAAGTAATTATTCGAGAATCTTAGTTACAACTCCAGCACCTACGGTGCGGCCACCTTCGCGGATAGCGAAGCGAGTGGAATCATCAAGCGCTACCGGCACTCCTAGGTTTACTACGAGTTTCACTTCATCGCCAGGCATAACCATCTCTGTGCCAGCTGGAAGCTCAACATCACCAGTTACATCAGTTGTGCGGATGTAGAATTGAGGTTTGTAACCTTTGAAGAATGGAGTGTGGCGACCACCTTCCTCTTTTGTAAGGATATAAACTGTGCATTCAAATTTCTTGTGAGGTTTGATGCTACCTGGTTTGCAAAGCACTTGGCCACGCTCAACTTGCTCTTTTTCAACACCACGAAGGAGGATACCAGCGTTGTCTCCAGCTTGGCCACGATCGAGAGTTTTGCGGAACATTTCCACACCAGTAACTACAGATTTCTGAGTGTCGCGGATACCAACGATTTCAACTTCATCATTCACATTGATGACACCTTGATCGATTCTACCTGTAACCACAGTTCCACGGCCTTTGATAGAGAAAACATCTTCCACTGGCATGAGGAAAGGTTTGTCGAGATCTCTGACTGGATCAGGAATGTAGCTATCGAGAGCTTCAATCAAACGCTTGATAGAAGGCTCACCAAGCTCGGAAGTATCACCTGCGAGTGCCAATGTAGCAGAACCACGGATGATTGGAGTGTTTTTGCCGTCGAATTCGTATTTTGTAAGCAATTCTCTTACTTCTTCTTCAACCAAATCAATCATTTCCTTATCATCAACCATATCGCACTTGTTGAGGTAAACCACCATTGTAGGCACGTTTACTTGATGCGCGAGAAGAATGTGCTCTTTGGTTTGTGGCATCGGTCCATCAGAAGCAGATACTACGAGAATCGCACCATCCATCTGCGCAGCACCAGTAATCATATTCTTCACATAATCCGCATGGCCTGGACAATCAACGTGAGCATAATGGCGTTTGTCAGATTCGTATTCCTGATGGGAAGTAGCGATAGTAATACCACGCTCTCTCTCTTCTGGAGCATTATCGATATCAGCAAATGCGCGAGCTTTTGCGTGACCGGTCTTTGCGAGAACGGTACAAATCGCAGAAGTAAGTGTAGTTTTACCATGGTCAACGTGACCGATAGTTCCCACATTTACGTGGACTTTGCTGCGATCAAAATTTCCTTCAGCCATTTTTTTTGGGGTTAAAAATTATAAGCCGGAAGATTCTAACGAATCCCGCGGCTAAGTGCAAGGATTTTAGATAACAATTTTTATCCGGTCAAATGCTGAAACTAGCTAGCAGATAAAACACATAGGAGACAATCCTGAAGATATCTTTCTATAGAAACTAAATTGATTTTCAACTACCACAAATCTTGCAAGGAAATTCTTCCTCTATTATCGTTTTATCAAGCTGTGGCTTCCATACTCTGATTCAGAATATCGGTTTTATTCTGTTACAGCAGGTTTATTTAGTTTTGTATCGCTCCGCTGCGCGATCAGCAATCTCGTATGTTGTCTTTCTACCATTCAAAGCACTATCAGCGGCTGTAAATTCTGCTGTGGCTTCGTCTAAAACCTTCTGTTTTGCCGCAAGTTCTTTTTGTTTCCCCGCCAAGTCAGCTTTAGATTCGTTGAATTGTTCTGTTAATTTAGCTAAATCTCTCTTGATTATTGGTGACCAAATATAAGCAGCATCAAGCTCTGCCTGCTTTGCTTTGAGAGATTTTTCAATAACCCCCAAGTTTGATCCCGAGACATCCACTCTTAGTTTTTCCGTATCGCGCTCTTTAGTCCGTTCACCAACTTTCTTTTTCAATATATCGACTTTTGCTTGTGTATTTTTAACTACTTGCTCCTTAAATCCACGATCTTTTGCTGCCATACCTTCAATTGTTTTTGGATTTCCATTATCACCACCAATATCTGGAGCAGCTTGGCGTTTAGCTTTTTCGCGGACAACGAGACCACCATTTTCCATAGCCAATTTCATACCAGGCACAATGTAATCAACATTGAAACCCTCTCGATTCGCTGCAGAAGTAATAATGCGTGTGGTAATTTTTTGGATCGCAGCGATTGTCCGTGGAGTGAATTTAGCTTTGTCATACCATTCTTGTGCTTGAACCGATTTTGCAAAATCAGATCCACCACCATTCCAGCTCACAGCTTTATTGATGACTTTTAGAAATGTATCTCCTGGCTTTGTAACACCTAAATCAATCTTCATTTCTGCAATAAGCGGAATAATCTTTTTTATAAAAGCATTATCAATTTGCTCAGCAGAAGAACCTTCAGCTGCTCCTGCGATTTCTTGTAAAATCGATCCTTTGAGACCCTTTAGTTGTTCGGCGGTAGCAGCATTATAGTGCCTAACCTGATCCAGACCTTTGACATGACGAACACCAATAGCATCTCCCCTAACCTCTTTCCTCCAATCTTTTGGCTCTGGTCCCTCTTCAGAAGGAGTAGCAATAACATCAAATTTATTACCAACTTCGAAAGGATGAAGAAACACAACTCTTTTCCCCTGCGCAAGAGAATGTAGATATTCGTGATTGTGGAGGTGTGTGGTTTGCATATTTTGGTTTTTAATTTTTAAATCGGGAAATTTTACCAGATTATCTGTAAAAAATCAATGGCATATCTGTGATTCTAAAACAGCTAATGGCTTATTGATGGTGAATTTGTTCTCAAGAGTAAAATATGAAAGATAGTTGTCTCGTTTAACTTTCCTTCGTCGTGAATAAACTGCTGAAATATAAAATCCACCAAAGTTTGCATTTCACTCTTCCCTTCTTTATAATCCTTCGCGAATTGGCGAGGCTTTTTTCCTTTAGAAAAATGAAGTAAAATTCCTCGGTCTTAAACTCCATACTTTGAATATCCTCCTCAGATACATTCGCGATGCGGTTTCTGAATTGCATCGAGTAACCTGGCCAACTCGCGCGCAAGCTGTGAGGATTTCTCTCATCGTTTTGGGAGTTACTCTCTTCTTCGCTTTTGCTCTAGGATTCCTCGATACTTTCCTAGCTGCTGGTTACAAACTCTTACTCAGCTTCGCTGATAGCTCAAAAACTTAATTCCTTACTTTTCTAACTGTGTCAAAACAAGCTGGAAATACAGGCCGAAACTGGTATGTGCTTCACACCTATTCTGGTTATGAAGATGCGGTGTCAGAAGCGCTAAAGCAACGCATCGAAAGCTGCAACATGCAGGATTATATTTTCAATGTGATTGTGCCGAAGGTAGAAGAAGTCACTGTGAGGAGAGGTGAAAAAGTTTCTGAGAAGAAAAGACTTTTCCCAGGATATGTTTTGGTGGAGATGAATGTAACTGATGATAGCTGGTATGTAGCGCGCAACACTCCAAATGTTACAGGTTTCGTCGGTAGCGGGAATATCCCAGTGCCAGTCACTCCTGAGGAATTCGGTGTAATTGAGAAACACATCGGCACCGCTGAACCAAAATTCAAAATCGAAGTCAGCGTTGGCTCTACTGTTACGATTCTCGATGGGCCTTTTGCTGGTTACGAAGGCGCAGTCGCGCATATCGATACTGCGAAAGGAAAGGTAAAAGTAAATGTCAGCATCTTTGGCAGAGAAACTCCTGTGGAATTGGATTTCGTGCAAATAAAGAAGAAATAAATGTCTCGCCTAAAAATTGCTATACTTATCGCCCTCGGCATTGCGCTTCTCATTGCTGCGGAATACTTCTGGAGAAACTATCTCTCAATTAATCTCAATTTCTAATCACTTACTCAAATGGCTAAAACAGTTAAAGCGAAGATCAAACTTCAAATCCCTGCTGGTAAAGCAAACCCAGCGCCTCCAGTCGGTAGTGCTTTGGGTCAGCATGGTGTGGCGATTCAAGAATTCTGCACCAAATTCAACGATAAAACGAAAGATCAAATGGGAGATATTATCCCAGTGATTATTACGGTTTACGATGATAGGAGTTTTGATTTCGTGACCAAGACTCCACCCGCAGCTGAGCTCATCAAGAAAGAATTGAAGATGGAAAAAGGCAGCGGCACTCCAAATAAAACTAAGGTTGGCAAAATCACTCAAGCGCAACTCGCGAAGATTGCGGAGAGAAAGATGCCAGACTTGAATGCCAATGATTTGGAAGGCGCGAAAAAAATCATCGCTGGCACAGCGAAGTCGATGGGATTGGTAGTAGAAGATTAAGAAAATTTCGCTTCACAAAACTTAAGATACACCCAGCTAAACTCTGGGTGTATTTCGTTTAGAAGAATTTATCAGAAAAGCTTCTTCGCTAAATCACCAAAATAACCGTAGTAGCTAGCAGTGAAGGAAAGATAGCCCGGCAACAGATAGTAATAAGCTTGGAAGAAATAACGCCAGAAATAATCTACGGCTGCAGCGATGAAGCGCGCAAACCCTGGGAAGAAAGCGTAATAATGCGTGAGATATTCGTAATAACCAAAACCGCTGTTTTCATAATTTGACCAAGCGGTGTTGGCAAAATCTTTACTGAGGAAAGAGAGGAAAACACTCGCGAGAATATTGTGGCCCTCCAGCCCCACCATCGCCAGCCAGCCAGAGAAAATAAAAGTGATTCCTAGCGCGATAGTGATATGGATAATTTCAGATTTCTGAATCTCAGAAAGCGTTTTCTCATACTCCTGTTTCTCTTCGGTTATATCCGCCTCCATCGAAAGCAAACTCTGCTCAAGCTTGGTGAAAGTATTGCGGAGACTCTTTAGGCGCAATCGAAGGAAACGATTTTTGATTCCATGAATTACCTTAAGGAAAAGATAATAAATCCCTCCATCCGATTTAATTTTTTGTGGTTGTTTCTTGGCGAGATCATCAAAAACTCTGATGCGACTCGCATGGGTGCGCAAATAAAAATCGAAGAAAGCTGCTTTGGCTTCGTTGTTGATTACTTTCCAACTTTTTCTTTCAAGAGAAAAAATATATTTGAGATAGATGAAAAGCTTCATGAAAAAAGGCACCGAAATACTCGCCACGAGGAAAGTCACGGTGACAAACATGAGAAAATAAAGCACTCCACCGAGGAAACCAGTGAAAGTAGAAAAAATCAGGAAGTAATAAAACACACCCACAATCACAAAGTTGATGAAGATCCGATACATGAAGATCAGCGGCCAAATCGGGAGAAATAAAGCAAAAACCAAAACCGCCCAAATGAAACGCAGAAAATCATAAGTAGTTTGGAAGAGTTTTCCAGAGACGGTTTCTTCTTCCATGATTTGCTCCTCTTCTCCTCCTAGTAATTTCTCTACTTGTTTCTCTGGAATGAAATTGCGGAATCTCCTCACCAAAGGCCGAATATCAAACATCACATGCGAAAGGAGAAATTCGATAATCTCTTGGTAAACCAATCTTTCAATATTAACGATAAGTAGCGCCAGCGCGAGTGGGATATCTACCGCCAGCAGCAATATACTGAGAAAACGCGCCTTACGGATAATCACATCTTCCATAGTTTTGGTGAGATAACCAATCACGGAGAGATACTCAAAATAAGTGATTTTCAAATCGGAATAATCGATTGTTTTGTGAGGATTGGGGTTATCCATTTTTGATTATAAGCGATTTAACCGAAACTACGATGCTATAAGAATATGGGAGTAGCGTGTTTTTTACAACTAAAGATCTTCTAAAAGCGCTGGAAGTGTAAGCAAAAAAACTTTTTTAATCTCAGATTTTTAGTTTGAATTGAGAGTAAAAAATTGACTAACTAAGAGAAAATTTGCTAACCTTGCTTAGTTAAAATAGCGCATTTTGCGTGTAAAGAAATTTTTCAACCCCACTCTCTCATGGTAGATAAAATCACAATCAAAGGCGCTAGGACTCACAACCTCAAGAATATCGATGTGGAAATTCCACGTGACAAACTCACAGTCATCACGGGTTTATCTGGTAGCGGAAAATCCTCACTCGCTTTCGATACGATTTACGCGGAAGGCCAACGCAGATATGTAGAAAGCTTGTCTTCTTACGCTAGGCAATTCCTCGGGATTAGCAATAAACCCGATGTAGATAGCATCACAGGATTATCGCCAGCGATTTCCGTAGATCAGAAATCCGCCACACGAAATCCAAGATCTACAGTCGGCACTGTTACGGAAATTTACGATTACCTGCGCTTACTTTTTGCAAAAGTAGGAATCCCCCACTGCCCAAAATGCGGGAAAGAAATCGCGCGGCAAACCAGCAGCCAAATCATCGATGCGATTGGCGCGATGCAAGAAGGCAAAAAAATCCTGCTACTTGCGCCAGTAGTGAATGACAGGAAAGGTGAGCATGCAGCGATAATCGAGAAAATCAAAAAAGATGGATTCCTCCGCTACCGCGTAGATGGAAAAGTAGTCACCATCAGCGAAGAATTGAAACTCGATGAGAAGAAAAAACACACGATTGAAATCGTGGTGGATAGATTGGTGGTGAAAGATTTGAAACAAATCGTGAAGAAGCTGAAATCTGGTGATGAAGTTGCGCAACCGAATCCTGATAGAAGTCGCCTCGCGGATAGTGTGGAATTAGCTCTCAAACACGGGAATGGTGTCATCAAAATCGTGGATGCAGACAACGCGAAAGATGAGACAATCTTCAGTGAAGCGTTTGCCTGCGCGGATTGTGGAATCGGATTACCCGAGATTTCTCCGCGCATGTTTAGTTTCAATTCTCCACACGGCGCTTGCCCAGATTGTCATGGCCTCGGCACGAAACTCAGCGTGGATACTGAAACGATTATTCCAAATGGAGATCTTTCGATTGATGAAGGCGCGATTTTACCTTGGGCAACTCTCGCTTCCACAGATTTTTATGGAAATATCTTGAAAGCAGTAGCAGAAGCAAACGGTTTCAAAACTTCCACTCCGTGGAGAAAACTCACACCCGAGCAACGCAAAATCGTGCTTTACGGAACTGGTGATGAAAAATACGAAGTGAATTTCCACAGCGATAGATTCGCCGGAGAATACTCCACACGCTTCGAAGGCGTCATTCCCAATATCGAAAGAAGATATCGCGAAACCGATTCTGATTTTGTGCAGAATAAACTAGGGAAATTTATGTTGGAAAGTGTTTGCGCGAGTTGCGGAGGAAAACGCTTACGCAGTGATGTTTTGGGAGTTACAGTTGGTGGGAAAAATATTATTGAAGCCTCCTCTTTTTCTATCAGTGATTCACGGAAATTTTTCGCAAGCTTGAAACTCAATCCAACCCAGCAACAAATTTCAAATCTGATTCTGAAAGAGATTGATGCGCGCCTCGGCTTCCTTGAGAATGTTGGTTTGAATTATCTCACG
>JAQVAZ010000008.1 GCA_028690585.1 Candidatus Altimarinota bacterium | reverse complement strand
TTTTGCGCCAACATTGAAAGTATCGTTTGCTTTGGCTGCTGGTTTAGTTGCAGCTAGCCAAATTGCTTGCGTGAGATCTTCTACATCCATGAGTTGATAGCGATTGCTACCATCTCCAATCACTGGAATTCGACAACCTCTGCGAATCCAATCAAACAAGATTTGGAAAACTCCGAGCCTGCCAGTGCCGATAAAACTTTTCGGTCTGATGATAGTTACTACTGATCCTTCTTTCCTTGCTTTCTCACACGCTTTCTCTGCTTCAATCTTCGCGATACCGTAAGCACCGACTCCGATTCTTTCATCGGTTTCATAAATCGGATGCTTCATAGGCACTCCATACACAGCAGTGGAAGAGATGTAGATTACGCGTTTTACTTTCGCTTTTTTCGCAGTTGCCAAAACTAATTTCGTGCCATCGACAGTAGTAGTTACGATTTCTTTTTTCGGTGCGAGTGGTAAGGCAGCAGCAGCATGAATTACTACATCCACTCCTTCCATCAATCTTTCCAGAATCATTTTATCTCTCACATCTCCTTGATAATTTTCTACTCTTCCAATCAAATCAGGCTCGGTGAGTGGTGCGAGATCGAGGAGTTTCACTTTCTCTCCGCGCTTCAATAATTCTGCTGCCATGTGGCAACCGAAGAAACCTGTGCCTCCAGTGATGAGGAAAGTTTGTTGTTTCTTTTTTTGCATAAAGTTTTAGTAAGTTGGCCTGTAGGCTATCATAATTTTACTCATGCTAAAATATCTACACTAACAAATTACCTTGCTGAATTGGTATCTCATAGGCGTATTAATACTTGCAGTGATTGCGGGTTTCGCTGGCGTAGATAATTTCATCGTAAAGAAAAATTTGCGTTTAAGAAAAAAAATCCCAAAAACTTTTAGTATAATTTTTGCAGCGCTTTCCTATACACCTTTAGTGGTAATCGTTTTGTATTTCATTCCACTAATTTGTCTTTTTAGGCAGGGGGATATCTATACCATGGCGGCTTTGACTGCTAGCTGCAGTCTCGCTTTGGGCTTGGCTTTTCTTGGGAAATATATTTTTGCGCGTGTAAGACCTTTTGGTCACACTACTTATCTTGGCAAAATCGACTCAGCTTTTCCTTCTGCGCATACCGCCGGGAGTTTCGCAGCTGCTTTTGCGTTGGCAGTTTTTTGTCCAAAGTTCGCGATTGCCTTTTTTGCGCTTGCCTCTTTGGTAGCTGCTTCGCGTATGTATCTTCAACTGCATTTTTTTTCTGATGTAGCAGCGGGGATTTTGATTGCTTATCTTATGATGCAACTCGCATTAGGCTCAAGTTTGTTACTCTTCCTCGGTTTCTAAGATGAAACGCAACATGCTTCCTAAAAACGAAACGAATAGTGGTTTCATTTGCGCGCATTGTGGAGAAAAAGTTTCACCAGCGGTAGTGACTGCGCGGAATCACTGCCCACATTGTCTCTGGAGTTTGCATGTAGATGAAAATATTCCAGGCGATCGAGCTGCCACCTGCGGAGGAGTGATGGAGCCAGCGGCGATTTTCCAAAAGCATGGAGAGTGGGTGGTGATTCACCGCTGCCTCGAATGCGGAAAAGAGCAACCCAATCGTTGCGCGGAAGATGATAACTTCGAAACGCTGATTGATTTAACCCAAAACTCCGATGGCTAGAATGCCAATCACACCTCTCGAGATTCGCCGGCAACTTTTTCACATCTCGCTGGGTTTTGTTTTGGTTTTTCTTCTCAGCCACGGCTTTGTAAATGCGTGGATTTTGTTTTGGGTTTTGGTGATGGGAATTATCGTTTCTTGGATTTCTGCGCATATTCGTTTACCTGTGATTGGTTGGTTTCTCGATAAATTCGAGCGCAAACAAACTCGGCCGGGTAAAGGTGCGATTACTTATTTCATCGGAGTATTACTCGCGCTACAACTTTTCCCTCACGACATCGCTTACGCCTCAATTCTAATTCTTGCCGTAGGTGATGGAGTGAGTAGCCTCATCGGGCCTTTTGGGCATATCCAAACCAAGCTTTCTGATAAGAAATTATTTGAAGGCACTTTTGCTGGGGGAGTGGCGGGTGGTTTAGCGGCGATGCTTTTCGTGGCGCCTTTCGAAGCAATGCTGGCAGCTTTCATTGCGATGTTTTTCGAAGCGATGGAGATTCGCCTCAATCAGCAATTACTCAACGATAATGTGGTGGTGCCACTCGTGGCTGGCACAGTGATTATGTTGCTACGCAATTGCGGAATCACTATCTAAATAAGGTCGAGAGTGTTTTGTGCTTATCTTTGTTTTTTAGTTTTTTTCTCCATTACTAAACATAAAAAAACCATCTCGAAACGAGATGGTTTTTTTATCTATTAAGTTTGAAGCTGAAATTATTCAGCAGCTGGAACTTCTGTAGTAGCAGCTGGAACTTCAGTTGCTGGCATTTCTGCAGCAGGAGCTGAAACATCAGGAGAAACTGTATTCTCTGAAGCTGGCATTTCTGCAGCAGGAGGAAGCATAGTGTCTTCTGGAGTTGTAGCTTCGTTTGAACCAGGAACTTGGCAGCCAGCTAGGAGCAGTCCGAGTCCGCAAAGAGCGATAAGCTTTCGCATTTTATGGGAGGGTTAGAAATTAATTGCCCAGATTTTAAGGGCGGAAAATCACTTTTGCAAACTTTTTAACAATTCTTTCACTGAGATAGTGTTGACTTCAGAGGAATTTCTTTTTTTAATCTCTACTCCTCCAGCCTCCAGAGTTTTTGGGCTAACCACTACTCTCAAGGGAATTCCGATCAAATCCGCATCCGCAAATTTCGCGCCAGCAGCAGCATCTCTTTCGTCGAATAAAACTTCTATTTTTGCTTTGTTTAGCTCCTCATAAAGCTCTTCTGCGGCCTTTTTGGCTGCTTCATCCTTCCCTAAACTCACCAAATGCACCGCAAAAGGCGCGATACTTTCTGGCCACAGTAAACCTTTTTCATCATGATGCACTTCAGCTACCACTGCCATGATTCTGCTTACTCCGATTCCGTAGCAGCCCATCACCACGAGTTGCTGCTTTCCATTCTCATCGAGATACTTCACATCGAAAGCTTCGGAGAAACGAGTGCTGAGATCGAAAATATTACCTACTTCTGCACCTTTTTTTTCTACGAGTTTACCTCCGCACTTCTCACATTTCCTCACTTCCAGCTCACTATTCCACGCGAGTTTGCATTTTTCACACACAAAAATTTTATCTTCACCGGCTTCCGTTAGCACTTGAAATTCGTGGCTACGCTTCTTGGTGAATTCTCCACCGGGAGCATCCACATAAAAACTTTCCAAGCCGCAGCGCCCAAACACATTGAAATAAGCTTGTTTCATGCGCGCATAATATTTTTCCAAATCTGCTTGATTCGCATGAAAAGAGTAAGCATCTTTCATCATGAATTCTCTTCCGCGCATCAAACCACTTTTCGCGCGCGCTTCATTGCGGAATTTTGTTTGAATCTGGAAAGCGCAGAAAGGTAAATCACGATAACTCTTGATTCTTTGTTTTCCCATCGGAGTCACTACTTCCTCGTGACTCCAACCGAGAATGTATTTTTCACTTGGTTGGAAACCAATCTCCACATTATCCCTGCCAGTTTTTTGCCAATACTCAATTGGCACCAAAGCCGGCATGAGAACTTCTTGCGCATCCACTGCATTCATTTCTTCTCGGATGATTTCGATAATTTTCCGCATCACTCTCCAGCCGAAAGGGAGGAAACTATACACTCCCGCTGATTCTCTTTTCACGAAACCCGCTTGCGTCAGCAGCTTCGCATTCGCGGTTGGATCATCGGAAGAAAAAGTTTTACTCGTTTGAGAAAGGGATTGGGATAAGCGCATAAAGTAGTTTTAACTCGCTTATTGTAGCAGGGAATCAGAAAAATTGGCTTGATTGACAAAAGTAGCCTCAGCGAGTAGATTACCTCACTTATTTAATTTAAATTTAATCCTGATGGGAAATGAAGTTAAAGTTATTGCAGAAGATTGGGATGGTAGGCCTTCCGTAATAAGAAGAAGAAAGTCAGAAGAGGGTAGTGAGAATCCGCAGGAAAATCTTACTAGCGCATGGAATACGCTGTTTCCGAATCTTCCCATTGATGATTTATTTAATGGAGAGGTTGATTGTGGAGATTTCTTGGGAAAGCTAAAAGAAACAATGATTACTAATCTGCAAGGATTAGAAGATATGATTTCTTTTTTACGCGAAAATAAAACAGCTTTAGGTGATGTGATTGATATAGAAAAGTTAAATGCAATTTCGAGCGCACTCTCGCTGAAAAAACAGGTTTTGAAAATGAGAAAAGCTGTGGCTAAAAACAGTGATGGGAGGGTAGTTGTGAGAGTTAGAGGAAAAACTTTTATTAGCAATTAGTTTTAAAAATCATTTTTTTATCTGATGCCAGGTTTAGTAGATTCACTTCCAACACTTGATGACTCTCGTGTAGATAAATCTCTACAGGGAAGAATCTCTGCGCTAAAAGCAGATATTCAAGTATATAAAACGAGGTTAGATGATTTAAATGCAGCGCTTAGTAAATTACGTGCAAAACTCAGTCAAGCTAACGGTGGGAATCAAAAATCCCTTTTAAAGGCTAGCATTCGCATCGCACAAAATGAAGCTGAAAGCATTTATAAGGAGATGCGATCTAAAAGACATGAGATTAACGCTTTAGAGAATAAAGCAGCGAGAAATTCTGGAAGAACTGGTGTTTCTTCAGCTCTAGCTAACCAATTTTAATTTTGTGCTACAATCTCCCCGTTGTTTCAAAATGCAGCAGACTAAATTTATATTTGTAACCGGTGGAGTGTGCTCTTCTCTAGGGAAGGGTATAGCAACAGCTTCCATCGGCTCTTTGCTGAAGTCGGCTGGTTTTTCTGTATTTACGATGAAACTGGATCCATATCTAAACGTAGATCCAGGCACGATGTCTCCATTTCAGCATGGAGAAGTTTTCGTAACAGATGATGGCGCGGAGACAGATTTGGATTTGGGTCACTATGAGAGATTCATCGATATTCCACTTTCCAAATTTTCTACAGTTACCACCGGTCAGATTTACACAGAAGTTCTAGAGAAAGAAAGGAAGGGAGATTACCTCGGTGGCACGATTCAAATCATTCCACATATCACTCGCACAATCAGAGAAAGAATCCAACTCGCAGCGGAGAATAGTAAAGCGGAAATTGTTTTAGTAGAGATTGGTGGCACTGTCGGAGATATCGAGGGTGAGCCTTTCCTCGAAGCGATTCGTCATATGCGCTATCGCCTCGGCGCGAAAAATACTCTTTTCGTGCATCTCACACTGCTTCCATACCTTGCTGCCTCCAAAGAGCTGAAAACAAAACCAACGCAAGCCTCCGTGAGAGAGTTGCGTAGGATTGGAATTTCTCCCGATATCATCTTGCCTCGCGCGGATTTACCAGTTACCGATGATTTGCTACGTAAGATTGCTTTGTTTTGTGATGTAAAAGAAAACTGTGTAATTCCAGCGCTGACAGTTAGCACGATTTACCAAGTGCCGATCAATTACGAAAAGCATAATATCACGAAGATTATTGAAGAGAAGCTTGATTTACCCTTGAAAAAAGCGAAAACAGCGGAATGGGAAAAATTATTAAAAGTAATTAATCGTGAGAAGAAAACGATTACGATTGGTTGTGTCGGGAAATATACCAACCTTGATGATGCTTATATCTCCGTGAATGAAGCAATCAAAGCAGCAGCTTTCGCAGTGAATCGCGAGCCGAAGATTGTTTGGATTGATAGCGAGAAACTTCAAAAATCCGATTGCCCAGAATGGGAGAAGCTAAAAAATGTAGATGGAATTATCGTGCCAGGTGGATTTGGCAATCGTGGTATCGAAGGAAAAATCGCTGCCGCGAAATTCGCGCGTGAAAATAAAATTCCATATCTCGGGCTTTGCCTCGGGATGCAGATTCTCGTGATTGAGTTTGCGAGAAATGTTTTAGGACTTCTCGATGCGAATAGTGAAGAGTTTGATAGTAAAACTGCGAATCCTGTGATTCACTTCATGCCAGAGCAAAGGAAAATTGAGCGCAAGGGTGGCACGATGCGCCTCGGTGCTTATAAATGCGCGCTGCAACCAGGCTCACTTTCCCTCAAGCTTTATGGTAAGAAGATGATTTCTGAGCGCCACCGCCACCGCTACGAAGTAAACAATGATTATCGCAAGCAACTCGAAACTGCGGGGCTACGCATCGCTGGAATCAATCCTGATGCAGATCTCGTAGAGATTAGCGAAATCAAGAATCATCCTTTCATGCTGGGTAGCCAATTCCATCCGGAATTCCTCTCTCGGCCTTTCCGCCCACATCCACTTTTCCTTGGATTACTCCAAGCAGCAGTGAAGAAGCAAGCGTAAAGCTTCACAACGGGTTACTACTTAGTTGGTTATTCTAAATGTTTTTTGTTGAAATAAGGAATATAGAATAAGGCATTTTGGTTGAGGGTGGGATAATAATAAACCTCTCTGAATCATTGATGTTTTTCGATAAAAATGCTAAAATAAGCGGAAATATCTATTTAACATGAAAAATCAAAAACAAAATATTCTTGATCTACTTCGTCGGAATTTTTTTCTTACCAAAGAGGCAAAATCTGCGGTAGTAGAAAAGATTGATGCGCTATCTCCAGCTCAGTTGGAGTTATTGCTTACTTTGCTTACTGAGGCTGATGCTAAGCAAGTTGATTTGCTTACGAAGATCGCGATAAAACAACCTGAGTTTATTAAAAATTTAGAATCATTTACTCATCAAGCAGTGCGCAAAACCCTGGAGGAATCTGAAATTAGTGCTGTGCAAAAAGATGCTTTTGATTTGGAAAAAATTGAGGCCGAGATCAATACAATTTAAAAATGAAAAATAAAATAAGAAAATACTCGAATACAGAATTTAGCTTATTTCCTCGTAGGATTTTTTTTGATGGCGGTGGAGAAGTAAGTAGAGTTGTTGAGGCAGCAGTAAAAACAGATAAGCTTCATCTTGCGAATTATATGGATTCCAAGATAGTGTCTGAGAAAGTATCTGCAAAAATTAACCAGCTATTAGCTGCTACTCAAAACAATAAGGCTGCGCAGGAAAAAGTCATGAGTGCGCTAAATGCTTCTATTTCAGGTGGTGAGGATTCTCTTTTGATTGGTTTGGATAAATTTGATAAAGATAAAGATGGTATTGATCCAGTTGATCTTGTTCAATATACCCAATATTTAGACAAGGCTGTTTCGCAAATCGTAGATTCTGATTTTGGTGAGAAGCTGGAAGGTATCAAGGATCCTAGAGAGCAGCGCGTGGTGCTTGATGCTGTGACTGTAATGCCAAAACTCAAAGAGTTGGTTGGGAAATTACCACCTGATATACTCAAGGAGCGCGCTGATACGATTGTTGCTTTGAATAAATCAAGAGAAAATGTTTCAAGAGGTTTTTTCTCGCATACTAGTGAAAACCAAGATCGGGAAATTGAGAATATTGAGGAGGCTATTGATGCGCTTGCGAGTCAAGAAGCAATCACGGGAACCGTAAAAACAGATATCCAGAAAAAAGGAAGTGATGGTGTTTTTGAGCAAAAATCATTTTCAACTGATGAAATTCCAGTCTCTGAATTCATTGCTCGTATCACAGGCAATAGCGGTAAAACTGCAAGAGCAACAGCTAGAGAAGCATCCGAAGGAGGCAGTGTTGATGATGTGCAAAAATCTAATCGTCTTGAAAAATTTATTACTAGTTTTGAGAGGAAGCATCAGGATGAGAAATACAAGCCAGTTTTACTGGAAGTGCATAGGCTTTTGAATCAAGGTAAAACGCAAGAGGCTGCTGATAAATTTCAATCGGGGATTCTGGAAAAAGATTTCAGTGAGTTCAAAATACAAACCATTATGGCAGATGATACAGCGCTGGCTGAAGGTTTGCGCACAGTTAGCGACACTAAAGAAGCTGGCCGTTTATTGAGAAATAAGGGTTATGAAAAAATGGATGCTACCGCCAAAGCAGATATCCAAAAGAGAATGGATGTAATTGCTCCAGTAGCAAAGCAATCTGCCGAAAAGAAATATGCAGCTATTTTGCGAGCCCTAGAAGGCACAACCGAAGAGTTAGTATTGATGCGCCAGAATCGTGAGAAAGTAACTGAGTTTATGGCAGCGTTGATTATCCAAGAAGGAGCAATGGATGGATATATCAAAGAGCATGGTTCAGGCAATTTGCCAGAAGAATTAAAAACATATGATGACATGAAAGGATTGTCTGGCATGTTTAATTTCTCTGATGAGAATGCTGCGCTAACAAAAAGTGTTGCAGTAATGCTAGTAAAATCAATCGCAAGTCTTATTCTCCTGGCTAATGTCGATACGCTTAGGCAGATGGCAATTTCATCTGCTAGGTCTGCGGTTTTACCTGATGATCCAGCCGTTATGAGGGCTGCACTTAAAGCAGCGCAAACTGCTGGTCTTATAGATAAGATGCCAAAATCCATGCAGACTGAAGGAGAGGCTTAGGCTAAAGGAATCTCTGGTTTATAAGTGAATTGAGTGAGTATATCAAAGTAGATTTATACTTACTCCTTTTCGCTTTTTGCGGTAAAATTCAATTCCGTAATTTACCCCTATGAAAACTTCCGAGCTTCGCCAAAAGTATCTCGATTTCTTTGCCTCTAAAAGCCACGCGATTTTGCCTTCCGCGAGTTTGATTCCAGAGAATGATCCAACTTGTTTATTCACCACCGCCGGCATGCATCCATTGGTGCCTTATCTCCTCGGTGAGAAGCATCCGAGTGGCGCGAGACTCGCCAACTGTCAGAAGTGTGTGCGCACGGGAGATATCGAGGAGGTGGGTGATGCGATTCACCTTACTTTCTTCGAGATGCTGGGTAACTGGAGCCTCGGTGATTATTGGAAAGAGGAAGCGCTGAGTTGGAGTTTTGAATTTCTCACCAAGGAATTAGGTTTCCCAATCGAGAAACTGGCGGTTTCTGTTTTCGAAGGAGAGGAGGGAGGCGCGCCTTACGATGCGGAAGCTTACGAAATCTGGAAGAAACTTGGCATTTCAGAAAAAAGAATTGCAAAACTTTCACGCAAAAATAACTGGTGGGGGCCAGCCGGCCAAACCGGCCCATGCGGACCAGACTCCGAAATGTTTTACTGGACTGGCGAAACTCCGGCACCAGAGGATTTCCAAGCAACCTGTGAAGATCCGCTGTGGGTAGAAGTTTGGAATGATGTTTTCATGCAATACAACAAAGATGAAGCAGGAAAATATATTCCACTCGCGCAAACCAATGTAGATACTGGCATGGGCCTGGATCGTGTAGCTGCTATCCTGCAAGGAAAATCCAACGTTTTCGAAACGGATGCTTTCGCACCAATCATCGCGAAAATCCGCGAGCTCGCTACAGTTTCAGAAATCCGCAGCGAGAGAATTATTGCGGATCATCTCCGCGCAGCTACTTTCATCATCGGAGATTCCAAAGGAATCACTCCAAGCAATGTGGATGCAGGCTACGTGGTGAGGAGATTGATTCGCCGCGCGATTCGCGAAGCGCGCAAACTTGGTTTTGATTTCCGCGAAACTTTCACCACTCAGATTGCTGAAGTAATTATTTCTATCTTCGGAGAGCATTATCCAGAGTTGGTGCAAAATTCTGGCAAAGTTTTACTCGCGCTGGAGAAAGAAGAAAATCAATTCAAGAAAACTTTGGAGAATGGGTTGAAGTATTTAAAGGAAAATGTCGATGCATATCAGGAATTGTTTGGTGATATAGCAGAAGATAAAATTCCATTTAAAGGCGGGTTTGCTTTTTATATGTATGAAACATTTGGATTTCCTCCAGAGCTTACTTTGGAAGAATTAAAAAACGATAATCGTGTTAGCGGTAAATTAAATGAGAAAGAGTTTTGGGATCACTTCAACAAAAGGCTAGGAGAGCATCAAGATGCTTCTCGCACTGCGGCGGCTGGTAGATTCGCTGGAGGCCTCGCGGATAATTCTGCGGAAACCACTGCACTACACACTGCTGCGCATATTCTCCTTGCAGCTCTTCGTAAGGTTTTAGGCAATCATGTGGAGCAACGCGGCAGCAATATCACGGCAGAGAGATTGCGTTTCGACTTCTCTCATCCAGACAAACTTACTGATGCGCAAAAAGCGGAAGTAGAAAAAATTGTGAATGATGCGATTCAGGCGAAGCTTCCAGTGGTAATGGAGGAGATGGATTTAGAAAAAGCGCGGGAGGCTGGCGCGATGGGAATTTTCGAAAGTAAATACGGAGAGAAGGTGAAGGTCTATACGATTGGTGATCCAGCAAACCCTATTTCTCGAGAAATCTGTGGAGGCCCTCACGTTTCCAATACTTCTGAGCTTGGAAAATTCCAACTCAAGAAAGAAGAATCTTCTTCCTCTGGTGTGAGGAGAATCAAAGCAATTCTTATCAAAGAGTAAATAAACCACTGTCACTGCGAGTTCGCCTTGGCGGACGAAGCAGTCTCGTGAAGCTGGCAAAGAAAGTTTCGGGATTGCTTCGGGCTTCGCCCTCGCAATGACAGAGCTTAAAAAATCTACTAACTACTAACTACAATCTAATAACTCCATCACTATGCAAGATTTCATTCTCTTCGGGATGCAAGGCAGTGGCAAAGGCACTCAAGGCCAAATCCTCGCAGCGAAACTCAATCTCCAAGTTTTTGAAACTGGTGGGCAGCTTCGCAAACTCGCAGCGGAGGATTCCGATTTGGGCAAGAAAGTGAAGGGGATTATCGAGAGTGGCAATCTTGTCAGCGATGAAGTGGTGATGGAAATTGTAGAGAATTTCCTCAAGAAAACTCCAGCGACTGAGGGTGTGATTTTCGATGGGATTCCACGCAGCGAATCGCAATACCTCATGCTCGAAGGAGAGTTTGAGAAATTCAATCGCAAGCCAACCGCGCTGTATATCAAACTCACTGAAGAAGAAGCTTTGAAAAGATTGCTAGGAAGAAAAACTTGCAGCAAGTGTGGCAAGATTTTTGGCAGCAAAGATAATATTGCTGCCGCTACTTCCTGCCCAGTGTGTGGCGGTGAATTAAAAATCCGCGCGGATGATACGGAGGAGGCGATTCGCACTAGGCTCGATGTGTATGCAGCGCAAACACTTCCGGTGATTGAGAAATATCGCGCAGCTGGAAGATTGATCGAAGTGGATGGTAGCCAGCCGGTGGAGGATGTTACTACTGAGATTCTCTCTCAGGTGGAGGCTTAGTAAATCTCAAATCCTGCGAAGGATTCTTCCTCTTCACTCCAGTTTTCTATTACCGAATTTACTTCGGATTTTGGGCTGCCAGTTTCACACCACTTCCGTAATTGCTGGAGTTTTTCTTTGCTGCCTACTGCGATTACAATCACGCTGCCATCTGCTTCATTGCGCGCAAAACCTCTTAGCCCAAGCCTCAGCGCTTCTTTTCTGGTGTGATCGCGATACCACACACCTTGCACTTTGCCGGTGATTTTTAGTTCGAGCTGCATGTGGGAAGTATAGATGATTCCAAAATCAGCTTGCATCTCCTGATACTTGAGGTGATTTTGCTATAAAAACTTGACAACAGTCAAAAAAAGCATAGTAAGCAGCAAGCTTTCTAAAAAAATGTAAAGGAAATCGAGCTAAAACCACCTTGATTTCGCCCCGTGCCAGACTAAAATCCAGCTATTCTTAATCTCATCGCTTATGCCTACCAAAGCTGAAATCCTCTCGGAAATCAAAAAAAACAAGATTGAGTTTATCAATCTCCACTTTACCGATATCCACGGAATGGTGAAATCCGTGACGATTCCAGCTAGCGAGATCGAAAGTGCGATCGAAAGTAATGTGTGGTTTGATGGTAGCTCGATCGAAGGCTTCACACGCATTTTCGAAAGCGATATGTATCTCAAATTAGATTTGAATACTTTCCGCATCATTCCTTGGGGGAGCACTCCAACCGCTTTCTTTATCTGTGATGTGTATCTTCCAGATGGTGAACCTTTTATGGGGGATCCTCGCCAGATTCTCAAGAAGCAGATGGAAGAAGCGAAGAAGATGGGTTACATTCTCAATACTGGGCCAGAGTTAGAATTCTTTCTCTTTAAGAGAGGGGAAGATGGCAAGGTAGGAATTCTCCCAAACGATTACGCGGGTTATTTCGATTTCACTTCTGATCTCGCAGCGCATATTCGCAAAGATATGGCTTCCGCATTGCTTGCGCTCAAGATCAACGCAGAAACTCTGCATCACGAAGTTGCGCCAGGCCAGCATGAGATTAGCTTCCGCTACGCTGATGCGCTGACTACAGCGGATGCAGCAATCATCTTCAAATTCACTCTCAAAGCGATTGCGCAGAAATATGATTTGCACTGCACCTTCATGCCAAAACCAATTCAAAAAGAAAACGGCAGCGGTATGCATACCCACCAATCTCTCAGCGATATAAAAACTGGTAAGAATCTTTTCTATGATGCGAAAAGCCCAGATGGTTTATCTGCGTTAGCCAAGAATTATGTAGCGGGTTTGCTCGAGCATGTGAGTGCTTTTGCTGCAGTCACCAATCCAACTGTAAATAGCTACAAACGCTTGGTGCCTGGTTACGAAGCTCCTGTATATATTGCTTGGGGAACTACCAATCGCTCAGCTCTCGTGCGTCTCCCACGCGTAAATCCTGCGTTGGCTGCCAAGGCTACTCGCATCGAATTGCGCAATCCAGATCCAAGCTGCAATCCTTACCTCGCTTTCGCAGCGATGCTAGCAAGTGGATTGGATGGCATTCGCCGCAACCTCAAAGCACCAAATCCAGTGGAAGAAAACATTTTCGAATTTACAGACCAACAGGCGGAGAAATACAAAATCAAAACTCTCCCTGCCAATCTCGGCGATGCGCTGACAAATTTCGCGAAAGATAAAATGCTGATGGAAACTTTTGGTAAACACTTCACGGATAAATACATTGCTGCCAAAACTCAAGAATACGATGAATACCGCCTCTATGTTTCTCCATTTGAAACTGAGCGCTATCTGAAATACTAAGCAAGGATTAAGTTTATAAGGATTAAGAATTAAGAAAAAATGTAGAGGCGCCCCGCCACTAGGTGGCCCCTTAGGGGTTGGGGCGCCTTTGCTTTATTGCAAATTTCTTTTCTTTGCATCAATTCCTTATTCGAATTTTCTTTGGTTAGCCTGTAATAAACGCTAAAATGCGAGGGTTATGCATTCTAGATTTCCCATTGCGATTTCCCGCCTTATCGATGCTTTTGCTTCGCTGCCTGGTATCGGAGAAAAAACTGCCACACGCTTGGTGTTCCATCTCATTCGCTCACCGCAGCAAGCTTCCGTAGAGCTGGGTGAAGCCGCCGCAGAGTTGCGCCGCGAATTGAAGCTCTGTGAAAAATGCCGCAATGTTTGCGATAGCGCAGTGTGTGGAGTCTGCAATGATTCTGCGCGCAACACTTCTCAAATTCTGATAGTAGAAGAAGCGCTGGATGTTTTAGCTTTTGAGAAAGCGAATGGTTACAAAGGTGTTTACCATGTGTTGCATGGAGTGCTGAATCCACTCGAAGGCATCGGCCCAGAATCTCTCACCATCGCGCATCTCATCGAGAGAGTGAAAGGCGGGGGAGTAGAAGAAATAATTCTGGCGATGAATCCGAGTGTGGAAGGAGAAGCCACTGCGATGTATCTCACGAAGCAACTCCAGCCGTTTAATATCAAAACTACTCGGCTCGCGCGAGGATTACCGACTGGCAGCGAATTATCTTATGCAGATGAAGTAACTCTCAGCGCTGCGCTGAATGGAAGAAGAGAGTATTAAGAAATCTTATCTATAAAATTTTGAACTACATTTAATCCTTCCAGTCTTTCTTTGCTAGAAAGATTGTTTGTGCAATCGAAAGCTGTATCAGCAGTTTCTGCCGCTGTTGGCCACCCAAGCATGTAAAGAAGTTCTCCGACTTCGGTTTTAGTCCCAAGTTTTTTTAAGTCACCTCCCATATTAATTCTCAGCCTAATAGCTCCAGCATTATTTCCAAAATAATGCTTTAGAAGCTTGATAGCATTTGTGTATGCCTCTGGAGTTTTCAATACATCACTACCATTAGCTACAAACTCTCTCAATCCTTTGAGATCGCCAGTTTGAGTTTTGATATCTACTGCTTCTGGGGGAAGAGGTAATTCAGCCATAAGAAAAAATTAAGTATCGTATTATAACTTAAATACAATATTTTGCAACAATCTCAAAAACTTAGCGCTGCGCTGAATGGAAGAAGAATAATGGAATAAGGCTTCTAATTTTCCAAAATTTGAAATCCATCCAAAATTGCATCGCAGATAAGATCTTCCAGCAAACTAAAATCTTCACTTTGTTGGGATTTTTGGAGAGAGGTGTAGTAGGCGCTGCGTTTGCTTTGTTGAATTACCGCAGGGGTTAAATTTTTTCGCAGCAACATCGCAGCCATCAGTAATCTTCCTACTCTTCCATTTCCATCTGAGAAGGGATGGATTTTTTCAAACTTGCTGTGAATAATTGTTGTTTGCCGAATCCAATCTTTGGAAGCTGTATTAATTTCTTCCACCAAAGCCTGCATCAGAATCGGAACTTTTAGATAGTTAGCAGTTGCTACATTTGCCCCGAGGATTCTCACCGCGTGGTTGCGATAAATTCCCGCATCTTCGCGGATTCCATTCATCAAAATACTATGCAGCTTCTCGATAAAATTTTCTCCAATTTTTTTTAAAGTTTGAATTTCACGAAACAAGTAAAGCAAAGCGGTTTGGTGATTTTTGGCTTCGAGTTGTTCGATCAAATCTTTATTCGGCAGCGCAATGTTGCGAAACAACACATCCGCAGTTTCTGCTTCAGTGAGAGTGCTACCTTCGATTTTGTTGCTATGGTAGGTAAGCGCGAGGATAAATTCATCCAACAATTTTTTGTTTCCCGAAATTTTCTGCGCGATATTTTTAGATTTTTTACTTTTGCTCCAAATCAAATCTTTCTTCGCTTCCAAAACATTCTGCGGAATAATTTTTTCTCCGCTTAATTCTAAATACAGCGCATCAATGCGGGTTTGAGTTTTGGGGTGGGGGATGGATTTCGCATTTATCCAACTATTTAGCGTGGCAAAAGAAACCCCCAACTTTTGCGCTAATTTTTCTTGGGTTAGCGCGGAGAGTTTTTGGATAAAGCGTAGTTTTTGAGAAATACTCAACATTTCAATATATTTAAAACTTTATAGAGTTTAGCATATATTTATAAAATTATAAAGTTTTGCTTTTAGCAAAAAGGGATAGAACTTGAAAAGAAGTAACTCTCAACACAGCGCTGGAGCGGGTTTGTAACCCGCTTCGTTTGTTTTTAATTTGCAACAACTAAAGCTTTAGAATGGTTTTCCGATTGGGTTGATAGCGCTACTGAAAAACGAAAAGTCTGGGTTACAAACCCAGACCAGCTGAAGTTCGGCGCAATCGATGAAGCGATTCACCGCGAGAAGCAACTCAAGAGATGGAATCGCGCTTGGAAGCTTGAGTTAATCGAAAAAGAAAATCCAAGTTGGGTGGATTTATATCCGAAGTTGTTTGAGGATTTGTAGTTACCAAATTCTATTTTGTCATTCCCAACTCCACCCTGTCATTCCCAACTTGATTGGGAATCCAGAAAAAGGCAGAAGGTTTACCTCCAGAAAAATCACACTGCATTCCGGTTTCTGGATCCCCGCTTTCGCGGGGATGACAATGGAGTCTGGGTTACAAACCCAGACCAGCAGAAAAGAAGATTTCTTATTCCCTTCCTAAAAGCTCATCTAGGGTAGCAATTGGTTTACCAGGGATTAAATAACCTTCTTTTATAACTGTTTCTTTTCCTGTTGCGGGGTCAACTTTCTTTAGAGTTACAAGTGGAATACCAGCATAAACTAAATCAGTTGCTAATCTGGCTGCTGCTCCATGTTTTTTGATGCTTTCCATGCATGTTGTGTATTCCTGTCTGTTTCTAAATTCACTAGCACTCACAAATGTTGGTGCCCGATCTTCGGATTTTTTTGGTTTAGCTATTCGACAACCATAATCTCTACCATCTGAATGGATTACAAACCTCAGAGTGGGATGATTTTTTGTTAACTCTACTAATCTCGCAGCAATTTCCATTTCTCTATTTGGAATTTTAAATTCATCTGCGCCTTGAGGTATTTGCACTTTGCGCAAACCAACCAGCTCTATCATCAGAGCTCTAGTCTCAGGATTTTCTTCTCCCAAAGCTGCTTGTGCGATTTCCTTATCCCAGCCAAAATGCTTTGTGCCTAGGAGATAAACCGTATCTACTAAGCCGCGGAAAGATTTTTTTAAGCCATCCAATCCAGGGTTTTCTCTTTCTGGAGAATTTAATCTATCTTTCATAAAGAAGAAGTTAAATCAGTAAAAGATTGTATCTTGGTGTTTCTTTAAACACAAACTTATTTCCTTTTTATTTTACAGTTACAGATTTCGCCAAATTCCTTGGTAAGTCTGGATTATTTTTTCGCAGCACTGCGAGATGGTAGGCGAGGAGTTGGATCGGGATAATATTTACAATCGGTTGCGCGGTATCTACATTTGGCACGCGGATCCACTCATCGAAGAGCGCATCATTCTTCGGAGAAACTCCGATAATCATCCCTCCACGCGCTTTTACCTCTGCTACATTACTCAGCACATCGTGGCGGAATCTCTCTGCTGGCACGAAAGCAATCAGTGGAGTATTTTTCTCAATCAAAGCGAGTGGGCCATGCTTGAGTTCTCCCGCAGCGAAACCTTCTGCGTGGATGTAGCTGACTTCTTGTAACTTAATCGCAGCCTCCAGCGCCATCGGGAAATCCGCGCCTTTGCCAATCACATACATGCTTTCCACATTTTTGATTTTCTCTGCGATGGTTTTGAGATGCGCGGAATAGCGGGGATTGAGGAAATCGTTGATTTGGCTGGCGGCTTCCGCCAAAACTCTTTTACCTTCTTCCAACTTTCCAGCCACGGTGTAAGCCAGCAGCGTGAGAATCGCGAGTTGCGCGGTGGTAGCTTTGGTTGAAGCCACCGCTTTTTCCACACCAGCATTCACAGGCAAAATCACATCAGAGCTGCGCGCAATACTGCTGCCGGCTACATTCACCACACCGACAGTTTTTACTTTTTTCTTCTTCGCAATCTTGTAGGCCTCCAAGACATCCGCAGTTTCTCCGCTTTGGCTGACTGCTACGAGGAGAGTTTTTGGTGTGAGGAAAGCTTCCTGCGTATCGAATTCGCTACCGAAGATTACATTGATGTGTTTCTTCGCGATGCTGGCAAAAAGATATTCTGCGGCGGCGCAAACTTTGCCAGCGGTGCCACAGCCGATGAAGAAACTCCCGTAAGCTTTCTTAATCATCTGCGCTACGAGTTTCAGTTGCTTCTCATCTTGATTTAGCGCTTTCGCAATCGTTTCCTTCTGCTCAAAAATTTCCTTCAGCATGAAATGCTCGAAGCTACCTTTCTCCGCTTTGCCAGCAGCCAACTCAATCGAAACAATGCGTTTCGGCACAGCTTCACCAGTATTGAGATTGAAAAATCTTCCATGGAAGTGGTCTCCCAGTGGGCTGCGTGTAATCACCACCATTTGCTCATCATCGAGATAGGAAACATCACTGGTGTAGGCGAGAAACGCTGGCACATCACTAGCAATGAAGAAAGCGCTGCCATCGGCTTTGCCATGTCTTTCACCATCATTCTTCGGATAAAACTTTTCCACACCGACGATGAGTGGGCTACCATTTCTTGCAGCTACGAGAGTTTCCTCATCATGCTTCAGCGCTACGAAAGAATATCTACCTTTAATTTTCTTCGCTGCTTTCCTCACTGCAGTTGGGAAATCATTTTTCTCTAGCTCGGCAGCAATCAAATTCGGAATTACTTCTGTATCGGTTTGAGAAATAAATTTCACTCCCTTCTTTTGCAAAGCTTTGCGCAGCGCATCGTGATTCTCCACGATACCGTTGTGCACCACTGCGATTTTTCCATTGCTGCTGAGATGCGGATGCGCATTCAGTTTCGTGACTCCACCATGCGTAGCCCAGCGTGTGTGGCCGATTGCGAGATTCGTGCTTGCGAGCTTCGCTTTATTTGGATCGAAATCACTAATCTTTCCAACTTTTTTAATAATCTGAAATTTATTTGGCAGCTTCTCGGCAATCCCAAAAGAATCGTAACCGCGATATTCCAATTTCTTCAAACCCTCAACTACGAGTTTCCCCGCAGTTTTTTTATCTCCGAGATAAGCAAAGATTCCACACATGAGGATTGAGTTTAAGCCGTTTCAAAAGTAGCTTCCGTGCCGTTTTTCTTTACTTTGTCGTGAGGAAAAATTTGCCCATTCATCGCGATATAAACACCATTTGGCAGCATCTCTACTGCAGCCAACGCGAAGCCAAAATTAAACATCGCATCGGTTTGCGCTAATTCATAGGGAATCATCGCACCGAAGAAAACAATAGTTTTCGCTAGTTTTTTTGAGGCGATATGTTTAGAAGTTTCTACCATTTTGCTAGTTCCCTGCATTATAAGAATTCTTTCACAGGTAGATTTCTCACAAGCTTCAGTAATTTTCTCGAAATCCTCTTCGGTCATATCAAGCGAATCTTTCAAAAAAAGTTCTTTTGCTTGAATCTCCAACTGTTTAATTCTTGCTTGATTAAGCATCGCGGAGAAGTGAGTTTCGGTATGCTCAAAAATTTCTCGCGCAGGATTGTAGCTTTTATCGATTGTGCCACCGCAATTTATAATTTGGATTTTCATAATATACTAAATTGCCATTAAGTCAGAAGCGGCTGGGTGGTGGAAGAATCCACCTTTCACTGCTTTCTCGAAATCTGTTTTTTTCGCATCGCTGCTTACCCACAGCATGCCACTGCGCAGCATTTTCACTTCAGGTAAAGATTTTGCTTTCGCTGCATCACCGCTAGTATCGCGCAGCACCGCTAGCGCTTTATTTGCCGGCAGCGTGAAATCACTTGGCAGCCAGCCTTTTTTCTTATCGAAGCGCAAAGTTTTTCCGTTTATTTTTGCGATCACTGCTTCTTTCTCAGGATTCAATAAATCTCCACTGCGGATAATTTTCTCTAGCGCAGCCTCATCTCCAGCGAAATCTAAACCGAAGTAGCGGTATTTCGTGAGATTGAGTTTACTTGCTGCGCCGACACTCAGCGCTTCGTTATCTGTGATGATGAGGCTTACGAAAAGTTCCACATTCATTTTTGGTTTCGGCAGAATTTTACTCACCGGTAGCTTCACTACAAATTTCGGAGCTTTCGGCTTCTTCACTTTGCCTGTGATCCACAGATACATTGATTGGAAAATCACATCACCTTCTGCGCAGCGCTCAGGGTGAGGCATCAGTGCCATCACATTTCCGGCAGGATTCGTGACTCCCGCGAGATTGAGAATCGAAGCATTGGGATTTGTAGGGAAAGTAGAATCGAGCTCTCCTTCTGGAGTTACGTAGAGAAAAGCGTTTTGCCCATTCGCCACGAGTTGCTCAATCAGCTTCGGATCTTCCGTATAAAATCTGCCTTCACCATGCGCGACTGGCACTTTTAGAATTGTGTCTTCGGGAAATTGGTTGAAAGCATTTACTCTCGCAGTATTCGCTTTGAGATTCACCCACGCATTGTAAAAACCGCTTCCCATCACTTTTCCATTCTTCACTCTGCGATTGTAGGTGAGGGCGAGAGGGGATTTTCCAAATTCAAAATTTGGCACGATGCCACTTTCCACCAAGACTTGCGCGCCGTTACAAATTCCCAAGACAACACCACCACGCTTCGCTATCGCAAAAATTTCTTGCATCATCGGATCGCGCGAAGCAATCAAGCCACTTCTGCCTCTGTCTTCGTAACTAAAGCCACCAGGAATTACTACGCCAGCAAAATTCTTTAGCGACTTCTTTTCATTCCACCGCAAAACCTCTGGCGCGAAACCATTTCTCTTCAGCGCTGCTACAGTTTCCAATTCACAATTTGTGCCAGGGAAGAGAATTACCGCGATTTTGGGAGTTTTCTTCTGCATCAAAAGTAGAGGTATTTTAGCTCAGCGGAGGATATCTTCAAAGCGATTAAAAGATCGTTAAATCCTCAGAATTGTTAGTTTGCGAGGAAGTTTCGTGAGGAATTCGAAACCAGCTTTCGTAACCACAATCGTATCCTCAATCCTTACTCCAAATTCTCCAGCAAAATATAAGCCTGGCTCCACTGTGATTACATCACCCGCTTTGAGAGTTTGTAGGGATTTCGGTTTCAGGCGCGGATCTTCGTGAATGAGTTTCCCGACTCCGTGGCCGGTGCCATGAATGAATTTTCCTTTCCATTCTTGCATCGCTTCGCGCGCAACTTTATCTACGAATCTCGCTTTTACTCTTGCTTCCACTGTCTTCAGCGCGAGGGTTTGGCTGCGCAAAACGCGGTTATATACTTTGCGCTGTTTCGCAGTCGCTTCTCCCACAAAAAAAGTGCGCGTGATGTCGCTACACATTCCATGCTTCATCACTCCCATATCGATTTTTACGGCATCACCGCGCTTCAATTTCCTGCCAGTTGGGCGGTGGTGGGGAATCGCGCTGCTTTCTCCAAAAGCGACGATGGATTTAAACGCGAGTTTCTCTGCGCCAAATTTCCGCGCAAGCTTCGTAATTTCTTTACTGATATATTTTTCGCTTTTCCCAATCTTCAATTTCTCCACAGCTGCCAGCAAAACTTTCCCAGCGATTTCACACGCTTCCAGAATCTGAGTAATTTCTTTCTGAGTTTTCGGTTTGCGTGGAGGAGATTGCATTGCGGTGAGTTTAGCAATTATTTCTTGAATTAAAGGATAAGAGTCAAAAATCTTTCTTCGAGTGAAGCGAAGCGGAGTCGAGAAGTTGAGCAGCACAAGTTCTCGACAAGCTCGAACAAAAAAGTTCGTTACACATTGAAGTTTTCTGGAGTGGTTTGTTTTTTAGTTGAAGAATTAAGGATAAGGAAAAGATTAAGAATGAAGGAAAATTTTGCAGTGGTTCTTGCAACCTTAATTCTTCTTCTTAATCTCAATTCTTAATTCTGATTTTGCGTTAGCAAAATTTTTGGTGCTCACGGCAGGAATCGAAGGTTAGCCAATAATTTTTTTGAATTTACATTCCTTCATCAGCCGCCTGGGAATCTTCCACGTGAAGTAAAGTTTTTTCCTCCACGGGGCAATTTCTCACCAACCAGTATTACCACACAAAACTTTCCCACCTTCGGCGGGAAAAACTTGTGTGGTGCTCCCGGCAGGAATCGAACCTGCATCACAAGTTCCGGAAACTTGCATCCTATCCATTGAACGACGGGAGCTTTCGCAAAATCTGTGGTGATGAGTTTAAAATAGATTCAATTCAAATACTAAAACTAACTCCATGCTGAACTCTTTCCTTACTACTCTCCGCGAGAAGAAAACTGATACGGCGGATTTTCGCGCGGCTGCGCATAAACTCGCTGAATTACTCGCAGCGAAAACAGGGGAATTGATTCCCGAAGAGAAAGTGAAAATCACTACTCCGATAGCGAAAGGGCAGGGTAGCAGAATCCCACATGAGATTATTTTGCTGCCAGTTTTGCGCAGTGGCCTCGCGCTGCTACCAGCCTTTCTCCGCTATTTCGAATCTGCGCGAGTGGGATTCGTCGGTATGAAGCGTGATGAAAAAACAGCAATTGCGCATGAGTATTACCGTAGTATTCCACCGATTACTAAGAAGAGTTTGATAATTCTACTCGATCCGATGCTGGCAACTGGTGGCACTGCTGTCGATACGATTACGCTTCTCAAAAAAGCTGGCGCAAAAGAAAGCCAGATTATTTTCGTAGTGTGTATCTCCGCGCCAGAGGGAGAAAAAATTATCCGCAAGAAATTTCCAAAAGTGCGGATGGTTATCGGCGCGCATGATAAAAAACTCAATGCGAAGAAATACATTATTCCTGGCATGGGGGATTTCGGAGATCGGTATTTCAATAATTTATAGGAATAAAGAATAAAGCATTCCATATTTTTACTCGAGTGAATCCCGCTTAGCGGGATGAATCTAGAATTTGGAGAGATAAAACTTCTCGATGCATTTCGTTTACTCGAAGAAAAAAAGCAAGATTAATTTTGATGTGGTTCGGCAAGCTCACCACGACAAATAAAAAAATCTACAAACTATTATCTACCACCTACTAACTAATTGGAGCGAGTGAGGGGAGTCGAAGTTAGCTGCGAGTTTTTCGTAAATCAACAATTTACTGCCACACGCGTGGAAACCTTTGGAGATAATTAAGCTTCCTACTCCGCGGGAGTTCTCAGCCCCAATCTCTCCCAAACAAAACCTCCCCCGCTTCGCGGGGAAGAACTTGTTTGGAGCGAGTGAGGGGAGTCGAACCCCCGTCTCCAGCTTGGGAAGCTGGCATAATAGCCGTTATACGACACCCGCGCGCGAGTGATTTTAGCGCATTCTCTGTGTTAAAATCCTCCTAGTATTATGGCGGAAGATTCTAATTTACTGATTTATCTCGCGCTGCTTGGATTGCTGATGCTTTCAGCATTCTTCTCTGCTGCAGAAGTAGCTTTTATCAGTCTCAGCTCTGCGAAGGTGAGAGTAATTGCTGAGAAGAAAACCCATGCTAGTAAGCTTCTGGTAGCCTTGAAAGCGCGGCCACAGCGTTTACTCGCTACAGTTTTGATTGGGAATAATCTCGTAAATATCCTCGCAGCAGGTTTGGCTACTGTGGTGGCAACCACGCTTTTTGGAGATATGGGTTTGGGAATCGCAACAGGTGTGATGACTTTGCTGATTCTGATTTTTGGAGAAATCTTCCCCAAAGCTTTCGCGCAGAAACACGCAGAGAAAGTTGCGCTAGTTTCTTCTTATCCGCTGTATTACCTAGATAAGATTCTTTTCCCGCTGACTTTTACTCTCGAGAGGATTTTGCATTCTCTTGGCATGAAACACACTGAGAGAGTTACTGAAGCAGAGTTGGTAGCTTTGGTTGGTTTGGGTGTGGAGGGTGGAGAATTGAAAAAACACGAAGAAGAAATGATTCAGAATGTTTTGGAATTCACTGATACCAAAGTAGAAGAAGTGATGATTCCGCGCGTGGAAATCGAAGCCATCGAGAAATCCAAAACCGTGGCAGAAGCTGAAGCTTTTTTTCGCGAAGGTGTTTATTCTCGTTTGCCGGTTTACAACAAAACCATTGATAAAGTGATTGGAGTAGTTACGATTCGCCAGATTTTTGAATTCCAAGGAGATGCGAATTTGAAATTAGAAAAACTTCCTCTGCTGCAGCCGATTTTCACACCTGCCAGCCGCCCGATTCGGTCACTTTTCCAAGAATTTAAATCGCGTCACACGCATCTCGCGATTGTAGTTGATGAGCATGGTGGCACTTTGGGATTAGTTACTCTCGAGGATTTACTCGAGGAAATCGTCGGTGAAATCGAAGATGAGGAAGATGTCTCCGAGGAAAAAATCACTCGTATCAATTCCAAAACTTTACTCGTAGACGGAGATACGCTTCTCTGGGAAATCGATAAAAGACTCAAGACGAAACTCGCTGCGGGGAAATTCGAAGGTAAAACCGTGGCTTTCCTCATGCTGGATAAGCTGGGAAAAATGCCACATGAAGATGCTAAAATCCGCGCGGGTAATGCGGAATTAACTATCGAAGAAGTAGAATCCAAACGCATCACCAAAGTAAAAATCGAAAAGATTTAAACCAACTCTCATGCGCAAAGTTTTCGCTGCCAGCTTGCTACTGCTTTTCCTCTGTGGTTGCGCGGATGGTTTGCAGCTTTACACTGAAGTAAAAACCTGCAAATACCACGGAGAAAATTACCGCGTGGGTTTAGGTGAAATCCCTGCCGGAGACGGTTGCAATACTTGTGTGTGTGGCGAAAATCAGCAGGTGAGTTGCACAGAAAAAGCTTGCCTCACGCAGGGAGAAATCGCGCAGCTAGCGAATCCTGCAGCAGTGAAATGCGCGGAAGATGGTTACCAATACGAAACTCGGCAAAACGCGGATGGTAGCGGAAGCGAATCGGGCTATTGCCTCGATGATAAATCCAAAACTGAATGCGTAGCTTGGCAGTATTTCCGAGGAGAATGTGTCTTGGGTGAGGCAGTAGTTGCTTCCATCGCAAAACTCACCGATGTTTCCGCTGGAGATTCCACAGCCACTGCGCAAGCCAGCTACACGAAACAAAAATTTACCGCTACAATTTCCGCGCAACTGCCAACACCTGCGGAGGGTTTCTACTACGAAGGCTTCATCATCAAAGCTTTACCGATTCTCGATAAAGTTTCTATCGGAGAATTAGTTTCCACAGAAGATAATTCCACAGAATACAAACTCAGCTTCGAATCCACCGATAACTTCACTGATTACACTCGTATCGTGGTTACGCTAGAAAAGCGGGGAGATAAAGATGCAAGTAAAACTATCCTCGATGGTAGCTTCGAAAAAAATTCCCTAGGGGAAGCCTTCGGCTCTAATCAATAATTTTTATTCCAATGTCTAAAAAGTTTTTCCTCACAGCGTTTGCGCTTACCTTACTCCTCGCTGGTTGCGGTGAAGCGGTGACTCCCGATGCGGATACAGTTACTTCCACCAATCCCAAAGAAGAAGTGGTAGTTTGTCAGCAAGATGCGAAAATTTGCCCTGATGGCAGTAGTGTCAGCCGCATCGCGCCAAACTGTGATTTCGCTGCTTGCGCTGCTAATATCTCCACCATGATTACCAACAAAATTTCCCTCAAAGATATTCCTACCGATGATTGCGAAGCGGAAGGCAACAATCTCCAAACCAGCTGCCCAGTCGCAGGTGATGTGGTGGCGAAAATCGCTACCAGCGAAGGTGATATCTGGCTGAAGCTTTTCCCAACTTTAGTGCCAAAAACGATTGAGAATTTTGTAGGATTATCCGAGAGAGGCTACTACAATGGTTTGATTTTCCACCGAGTGATTCCGAGCTTCATGATCCAAGGTGGCGATCCGACTGGCACTGGCACTGGAGGAGAGAGTATCTGGGGTGGAGAATTCGCGGATGAATTCACCGACAAACTCAGTAATATCGCGGGTAGTATCGCGATGGCGAATCGTGGCCCAAACACAAATACTTCTCAATTCTTCATCAACGTTGCGGATAATACTTTCCTCGACTACAACAAACCACCACTCACCAGCCAACACAGCGTCTTCGGCCAAGTCTTCAGCGGCTTCGAAAATGTAGAAGCCATCACCAAAGTAAAACGCGATGCTGCGGATAAACCTCTGGAAGCTGTGAAGATGGAGAAGGTGGAGGTATTCAAAGTGCAGTAGAGTTATAATGAAAACATGAGCATAAAAGAAGTTTTTGAAATCGCGCTAGCGGTTATCGCTTCTTTGGGAGGTGGAGGTTTTTTAGTTTTTGCGCTATCTTCTTGGCTTGGAAAAGTTTGGGCTTCTAGAATTCTGGAGAGTGAGAAGCAGGAATATAAAAAAGAAATTGAAAAATATAAAAAGGAATTAGAAGTGCTAAGTATAAGAGATAAAATCAAATTTTCTGAATTACATAAGCTTCAAACTGAAGCTATTAGAGTGTTGTATAGGAATTTAGTTGAATTAGGAAATTTAACTGCTGAGGTGGTTATTAGTGATGAATGTGAATCTAAAGAGCTTTCTATTAGTTTAGAAAGTCTTAACAAAAAAATTGATATGATAAAAACATATTTTGATAGAAATGAAATTTTATTTTCCGAAAGGATTTGTAAACTAGTTGGAAATTTAATTAACCATAGTTTTATGATTTATTTAGATATTGGTATGCGCGAAAACGATATTTCTGAAAGGAAAATTAAAAAACAGAGAAAAAAACTGCAAGAAATGAAGGATAAAATACCAAATATATTATTCTATTTAAAGGAAGAATTTAGAGATTTAATGGGAGTTTAAATCTTCCGATTAGTAGCGAAATTACTCTGATTTGCTTCGTAAATCATGTTAAAATCAATTTGTGGTTGAATTTATTACTTTTCTTCGAGAAAACATTGGAGTTTTAATTTTTTTGGTTTTGCTATTTATAGCATTTAAGGTTCAGAAGATTTATGAAATTATTTGTGAAATTGGAATTTATGTTGGAAAAATATCTGGGAAAATAAGCAGAAACGATTGATATTTACCTCTGCTGGTCGGGGTTTGTAACCCCGACTTTTTGTTTTTCTATTTGTCAGAGATGCTTTTCGGAAAATGCGAAGAAACAACTCAAGTTTCTGCTGGTTGAAAAACGTTTCGAGCTGGGTTGCAAACCCAGCCCAGCGCTACTGTCATTGCGAATCCCCGCCAGAGGCGGGGTGAAGCAATCCCGAAACCTTAGTGCTGACATTCACGAGACTGCTTCGCTTCACTCGCAGTGACAATTTCATAAAAAAATCCCCCAACGAGTGAGGGATTTTTAGTTTGTTGTTGGTAGAAAATATTATCTTGGTTTGCCTCCACCACGCGCTTCGATAACTTTCTCCGCTACATTCTTTGGAGTTGGGGAGTAGTGAGAGAATTCCATGGAGTAGTTGGCGCGGCCTTGAGTCATGCTGCGTAGATCGGTAGCGTAACCAAACATTTCAGAGAGTGGAACTTTGGCATCGATAACTTTTGCGCTGCCTCTATCACTCATCTTCTCGATTTGCCCGCGTTTCGCGTTGATATTTCCCATCACATCTCCCATGAATTCTTCTGGAGTGACTACTTCTACTTTCATGATTGGCTCAAGCAATACTGGAGAAGCAATCTTCGCGCCTTTTTGGAAAGCTTGGGAGCCCGCGATTTTGAAAGCCATTTCACTGCTATCCACATCATGGTAGCTACCATCGTAAAGTTCTACTTTCACATCTACCACTGGGTAACCAGCGACGATTCCACGAGTGAGAGCTTCTTGGATACCTTTGTTTACAGGCTGGATAAATTCTCTTGGAATTTTTCCTCCTACCACTTGATCTTCGAATTCATAACCCTTGCCTGGTTCTTGAGGAATGAGTCTCATCAACACGTGGCCATACTGACCTCTACCACCAGTTTGTTTCGCGTATTTCTCTTCTACCTCCACTGGTTTGGTAATCGTCTCACGATAAGCCACTTGTGGTTGGCCCACATTCGCTTCCACTTTGAATTCGCGCTTCATTCTGTCTACCAACACATCGAGATGTAATTCTCCCATGCCTGAGATGATAGTCTGGCCAGTTTCTTCATCACTCTTCACATTGAAGGTTGGATCTTCTTCTGCGAGGCGGCTAAGAGCCATACCCATCTTTTCTTGATCCGCTTTGGTTTTTGGTTCTATCGCAATCGAAATCACAGTCTCTGGGAAAGTCATGGTTTCCATCGCTACCAAGCGTTTCTCATCGCAGAGAGTATCTCCAGTCTTAGTATCTTTGAGTCCAACTACTGCACCGAGACCTCCGCATGGAATCTCATCAACTTCTTTTCTGTCATTCGCATGCATCTGAAGGAGGCGACCGATTCTTTCCTTTTTACCGCTAGCAGTATTGATTACATAGCTACCACTCTTCATGATTCCAGAGTAAACCCTCACGAAAGTAATTCTACCTACGAATGGATCTGCGGCGATTTTGAATCCGATTGCTACGAGTGGTTCATTTTCATCTGGTTTTACGATTACTTCTTTCTCTTCATCATCCGCGTCTTTGGCTACCCAATGAGTAACATCGAGAGGGGATGGGAGATAAGCATTCACAGCATCGAGGAGTGGTTGCACACCTTTGTTTTTCAGCGCGGTGCCACACATGATTGGATAGAATTCATTCTTCACTACAGCAGTGCGGATTGCTTTATTCAGTTGGGCTGGAGTGGCATCTTTGCCTTCCATGAAAACATTCATCAACTCATCATCATGCTCCGCTACTTTCTCCACGAGTTCTAATCTCCATTTTTCGACTGATTCTAATTGCTCAGCTGGGATAGCGATTTCTTCAGTAATTTTTCCTTCCTCATCTTTGTAAATAAAAGCTTTTCTTTCAATCAAATCGATGATGCCTTTGAATTCAGATTCTGTGCCAATCGGTAATTGAATCGGTGAAGCTTTGGTACTCAATCTATCGAAAATACTTTGCACACTCATCTCGAAATCAGCGCCGGTTTTATCCATCTTGTTGATAAAACAAATACGAGGCACTTTGTATTTATCACTCTGGCGCCAAACAGTTTCACTCTGTGGTTCTACACCTTGGCTACCATCGAAAACCGCAACACCACCATCGAGCACGCGGAGACTTCTTTCTACTTCTACCGTGAAATCTACGTGGCCTGGAGTATCGATAATATTGATTTGGCAATCTTTCCATACGCAGTAAGTAGCAGCAGAGGTAATTGTAATTCCTCTTTCTTGCTCTTGCTCCATCCAATCCATGGTGGCTGCGCCATCATGCACTTCACCGATTTTGTGAGTGCGGCCAGTGAAGAAAAGCACACGCTCGGTGGTAGTAGTTTTTCCAGCATCGATATGCGCAATGATTCCGATGTTGCGAATCTTACTTAGATGAAATTCAGCCATTTTGTAGGGGAAATTAAAAAAAGTTAGCCGGGAGATTTTAAGTGAAATATTTCTTTTCAGCAACTAAGAATCATCTATTCTAGAGCTTGGCTACTGGTTGTAAATTGTAATGCATTTGTGATACAATTCCACTGCTTAACTTTCACTACGATGCTTGCCGCTAATCAAAACAAGGATGTTTCCATCCAAATTCGCCTGCCAGCGGAAATCAAAAAAAAGATTGCTAGTCGCGCTAGCAATTCGGGGCTTTCGATTTCCGAGTATGCGCGCACAGTTTTGCTGCTGACTTCTGGAGTGCTGAAAGAAGAGATGGATAATTTTTGGAAGGAAACAATGGAGATTGAAAAGGAATACAAAGCTGGAAAATATATTTCAACTTCCGCAGAGGATTTAATCAAGCTTGGCCGCCAGGCGCGCAATGCAAATTAAGAAATCTGCTGGTTTCGTTAGGGTTTACAAGCGCTATATCCGCAAACTCAATAATCGCCAGTTTACAGAAGTTTGTAGGCGCTTACGGTTATTTGAAAAGAATTGGAAAGATCCCAAACTAGAAACACATAAACTCAAAAACGCTGATGAGAAATGGGCTTTTACTGTTTTGCATGATGCTGCTCGCAATGATCGTGTGGTTTTTATCTTCGCGATGAAAGGGGAGGAAATTTGGCTTCTCAATATCGGATCTCACGATGTGGTTTACCGAAAAAGTTAAACCTCCAACTTAAACGGGTTGAAGTTGGTTTTTTTATCATAATAATCTTCTTTCTCCGCGCGTTTCAAGAATCCTACAATTCCGTAAGTAAATGGAGTGAAGAGTATCTCCACGCCAACTTTAAACACGTAATTCGAAAGAACAATTGTAAGCAGCAGGCTGTTATCAAAAACTCCGTAGAAAGCGATGAGGCAGAAGATTATCGTATCCAAACCTTCGCCGATGAGAGTCGAGCCGATTGTGCGAATCCAGAGGTGTTTGCCTTGCATCGCAATCTTCAGCTTCGCGAGGATGAAAGAGTTGGCGAATTCTCCCGCGAAGTAGGCAGTGAGACTCGCAGCTACGATTCGCAGCGTTTGTCCGAGAATCGTCTGAAACGCTTCCTGATAAGGCCAATCCGCTGCAGCTGGGAGGAAATTCACCAAAGCCAAGACTCCCGCCATCAGTGCGCTGCCGAGGAACCCCAACCAAATTACTCTGCGACTTCGCGCATAACCATAAACTTCGGTCAAAATATCTCCGAAGATATAAGCGAGTGGGAAAAGCAAAGTGCCGCCATCGAAAGAAAAAATTCCAAAGTCTACAATTTTCGTCGAGGCAACATTAGAAATCAAAAGCACTGCAACGAAAAGTGCGGTGATGGTATCGAGGTGGCGGTAGGATTTCATTGTTTACTCTTGATGACTAGGGAATAAAACCACCCCAATGGTTTTCACTAGGATTTTCAAATCCAACCAGATACTCCAATTCTCGATATACCAAGCATCTAAAGCATATTCTTCTTCGAAATCGAGATCACTTCTGCCATTCACTTGCGCGAGTCCTGTGATGCCAGGCTTGATAGTCAGCAGGCGATGATGATGCGGTTTGTATTTCGCAACTTCCTCGGGAAGATGCGGCCGTGGGCCCACGAGACTCATGCTGCCACCCAGCACTGAGAGAATCTGAGGCAACTCATCGATAGAATACTTCCTGATAAATTTTCCGATGCGAGTGATGCGTGGATCATTCTCAATTTTCACGAGTGGGCTGCCAGCGCGAGTATTTTTCTCTGCCAACTCTTTGGAATAGCGTAGCGAGTCGGATTTCGCTTTCATGCTGCGAAACTTGATAAACCAAAGTGGTTTCCCGTGTTTCCCAATTCTTACCACCTTGCTGCCATCATCTTTTCTTGTAAATAGAATTGGACCGCGCGAATCCAATTTAATTAGCAGCGTAGTGAGAATCCAAATCGGTGAAGTGATTACTAGCGCAAAAATTCCCACCACGATATCAAAAACTCTTTTCCACACTCTGCCCCAACCCGTGAGAGGAGTGGGTCGGAGGCCAATCAGTGGAATTCCGTGAATCGTTTCGAGCTCTACATTGCGCTGAGGCACTTCCAATAAATCTGGCACAAAGCAAAAATCTAGATGATTAACCCTACAAAACGAGAGTATTTCGCGCATCTTGGGATTTGGGAGATTGCGACTGGCGAGGATAATTTCTCCAATCTTTTTTTCTTTCACAATCTTTTCGAAATCTACGAGGCTGCCGATTACTTGCGCGGTTTTCGTTTTCACACTGCTGACTTCTAGAAATCCGAGGAAGCGGTAGCGTGAATTTTTCTTCAAACTTTCTGCGATGAGAGTGGAGTTGGGATTCGTGCCAACCACGATTACATTCACTACTCCGAAACCAAACTTCCAAAAAGTTTTCTGCAAAAAACGAATCAGTAATCTTCCAGTAGTCAGGAAAATAATCGCGAGAATTCCCGCGTAAGCGATTGCCAACCGTGAGAAGAAAAACTCTCGGCGGAAGAAAAAGAAAGCTACAATCAGCATCAACCACGCAGCGGTGAGGAAAATTATTTTCTGGAATTCTTTCGCGAAACCAATGCGGTTACGCATGTTATACAATCCATTCAGCGCAAAAATTATTACCAAGCCAGCAGCTGCGCCAAAAACAAAATGCTCGAAACCAGTAAACTCAAAACTACTGGCAGGGGATTGATAGCTTGCGAGCCAGTTAGGATTGAGGCGAATCTCTTTTGCTGCGAAAAAAGCAGCTGCAGCAGCAACGAAATCTACCGGTAACCGCAATGCTCCGAAAAGTATTTCGCTATGCTTCAATTTAGTAGGTAGTTTATAGATTTTAGACGGTAGATAAAATTTCTAATTTTTAGTTTTGAAATTTTTTCGTAGTGGGAGAAATATAATTAAGGCTTGGAAACTTTGCTTTATTTCTAATCCCAAAATCTACCAGCTACCAACTACAATCTACCAGCTATTTAATCTCATCAGGAGAATAAACCAAAGCAGAGATTTCTTTATCCGCACCAAAAAGCTCTTCAGCTTTGAAGAAACGTTTTACTTCTACATCAGCGGCTGCATCATCTTCGGAGATATGCACGATGTTATTCTGAATACTGACAGCGAAATCTCCACGAATTGTGCCAGGCTCTGCATCTCTTGCGTTAGTTTTTCCAGCCATTTTACGCGCAACTGTCGGCGCTTCGATACCAGTCAGTGCTACTGCAATTACAGGGCTGCGTTGCATCGCAGCCATCACACCAGGGAAGAAAGGTTTATCGGCAATATGCGCATAGTGCTCTTTCAGAATTTCATCGCTGAGTTGCATCATTTTGATCCCTGAGATTTGCAAACCACGCTTCACGAAGCGATTCAAGATATCTCCAGTGAGGCCGCGGAGGATGCAATCTGGTTTGAGTAATACGAGAGTGGTTTTCATTTGGGAGGAGATTTAGGAATTAAGTTTTTGTAGGGAACAAAAATTTTTGTTCCTTACGTTATAAAAAATTTAGCGCTGAGAGTTTAGCCTTCAATCTTTTTCCTCACAAATTCTGGCAAATCCTCAATCTTCACGGCTTCTTGTTTCAGAGTATCTCTGTCTCTCACAGTTACAAATCCTTTTTTACTCTGCCCAGATTCTTCTTCTCCAATCGTGCCGAAATCTACTGTGATACAGAGGGGAGTGCCGATTTCATCTTGCCTCCTGTAGCGCTTGCCGATGCTTTGCGTTTCATCATATTCGCAGCGGAAATCTTTCCTCAGCATTTCATAAATCTTGATAGCCTCGCGCGTTAGATTTTCTTTCTTACTGAGTGGGAGAATCGCCACTTTGATTGGTGCGAGACGCGGTGCGAATTTCATCACGATGCGGGTATCATCTTCACCAACTTTCTCTTCCGTGTAGGCATCGAGTAATACAGTCAAAACACTTCTATCGCAGCCAAAGCTTGGTTCCACACAATGCGGAATAAATTTCTCATTGGTTTCTGTATCTAGATAATCCATCTTCTCTCCAGAGAATTTCTCATGTTGGGATAAATCAAAATTTCCACGATAAGCCAAGCCCTGCAATTCTCCCCAACCCCACGGAAATTTATATTCCACATCTTTGGTGAGAGAGGAGTAGTGAGAAAGTTCCGTATCCTCGTGTTGGCGCCAGCGGAGATTGCCTTCTGTGATTCCGAGAGCCAAGAAAAATTCCCAACTCGCAGCCTCCAGCTTCGCATAAACTTCTTTCCAATCTTTCTCTGCGCAGAAATATTCGATTTCCATTTGCTCGAATTCTCTGGTGCGGAAAGTGAGATTGCCCGGAGTGATTTCATTGCGGAAAGCTTTGCCAATCTGCGCAATACCGAAAGGTAGGCGCTTCCTGGTAGTGCTTTGCACATTTTTAAAATTCACGAAAATTCCCTGCGCAGTTTCTGGTCGCAGATAAATATCTTTGGATTCTCCTTCGATCACACCTTGCTGCGTTTTAAACATCAGATTGAATTTCTTCGCTTCTGCCCAATTGCATTTGCCACAATCAGGGCAAGTGATTTGGCTAGTTTTAAGGAGGTAGTTAACTAAGGCGATTGAGTCTGATTTTTTAGATTTCAAATCTTTTATAGTTTCTCCAACCCACCATTCTTTGTCTTTTGTGTTTGAGCCTTTTGCATTCAAGACTACAAGAGGGTGGTTAACTCCTTCTTTCTCGATTTCTTTTATAAGGCTTTCAGCATATGAAAAGATTTCCATGCCATACTTTTCTTCAAGCAACTTATCTCCGCGGTGTCTTTTGTTACACGCTTTGCAATCCACGAGTGGATCAGAGAAATTCGCTACATGGCCGGAGGCTTCCCAAGCGCGCGGATTCATGAGAATCGCTGCATCGAGGCCAACAATATCATCGCGATTTGTAATCCAAAATTTCCACCAGAGTTGTTTCAAGTTGTTTTTCAATTCCACACCATAAGGCCCGTAATCCCAGGTGTTTGCTAAACCTCCGTAGATTTCGCTACCAGGGAAGATGAAACCTCTGCGTTTGCATAAACTTGCAATTTTTTCTAGAGAATCTGCAGCCATTTTTATAGGATTAAGAATAAAGAAGTAATTATTTTTTGCTGATGGAATAAATATCCCAAGCAATTAAAAATATTGTAAAGCAGGATAGTGAGATAAGAGGAAATAGAATATATAAGTTGTATTCTTGATACCCAAAATCTTTTATTGAAAATGGTGATGATATTAAGAATAAGGAAACAGTAATAGAAATCGCAGAAAGTAAAAGTGATATATAAAGCTTTTCCAGTATATTTTTCTTTTCATTTATAGCATTTTCAAACATTTTATAGTTACTTTTGTTATAGAAGTAATAAGCATGATTTTTTTCATCAACTAGATGGTTGTTATAGAGGATACTTTTCGTTTCCCAAATCTGATTGAAAATTTCACAGATTTTTGAATCTGAATATTGAAGATAATCTGCTTGATAAGCAGTTAATTCATTTTTGTCCCTAAATGTTTTATTTGGATTATCCTCTCCGTTTTCAGCTGTTTTTTCCACTGCGCTAACTATATACATTATTGCTTTTTTTCTTTGAGAAGAAATATTTTCGTTTAAGGCTTGTAATTTAAAAACTACAAAAACACCGAAAAATGAGATGATTGCTGCCATCACTTGTGATAATGCGCTAAGGCTATAAAACCAAATGTTTTCCATAGTTAGTAGTAAATAA
Source organism: Candidatus Altimarinota bacterium (assembly GCA_028690585.1). Lineage (GTDB taxonomy): Bacteria > Patescibacteriota > Gracilibacteria > JAHISY01 > JAHISY01 > JAQVAZ01. The sequence goes on along the minus strand of JAQVAZ010000008.1, from coordinate 3,436 downwards.
AAATATCCCGAAGTGAAAAATTTCCACTCCGAGACTCCAATTACTTGAAGCGGTTCCACTCGGATTCCCCAATAATTCAGGGCAGCTTTGATATGTAGTAGTTTGGCGCCAATCCCCAAACCGCAGAGATTCTACAATAGAATTAGCGGAAATACACCTTTCCCCAGTGGAGATAGAGTTTGTCTTTCGAAAATAACTCGCAAGCTTTCGCTAGCATCTTCGCTTCTTGCTTCTGCCCTTTGTTTCGAATTTTTTCCAACGCATCTTTTTTATTTATCCGGAAAGCATCTTGGCAAATCACTGGGCCTCTATCCAAATCCGTGGTGACGAAATGCGCAGTCACTCCCACGATTTCCACTCCCGCTTCTAGCGCTTGGCTGTAAGGCCTTGCGCCTGGGAAAGCTGGCAGCAAACTCGGATGAATATTTATAATTCTGCCTTCATATCTGGCGACAAACTCTGGAGAAAGAATCTGCATGTAGCGCGCTAGCGCAATGAAATCTGCATTGTAGCGTTTTAGCAGCGCAATCATTTTCGTTTCTCTTTCGGGTTTATTTTCACTATCTGTGAGATGGAAGGGGATTCCGAGTTTTTGCGCGAGTGGTTTTAGCTCCGCATTATTTCCAATCACCACCACTGGTTTCGCGCGAATTTTTCCCGTTTTGCACTGCTTCACGATTTCCTCCAAACAGTGCGGCTCTTTCGTAACAAAAAGTGCGAGATGCTTATGAAACTTCGTATCGTGTTTTTGCAAACCAATTTCCAAATCCAATTCGCTGCCGACTTTCCGCAAAGCTTTCTCCAACTGCGTGAGATTTTTTACTTTGCTGATATCAGCATTTAGCGTCATCGAAAAAATTCCCGCTACTACTTTCTCATCCAGTGAAACGATATTTATTCCATGCTCAAAAAGGCAAGTGGTGCTTTTAGCTATGATTCCAGGTTTATCCTTACCCGCAACTGTGATGGTAGCAAGCTTCATACGAAGGATTCTACCTCAGTTGATTATCCTCGCGGAATCTTTTTTGCTGGTGTTGGTGGAGTTACCTCTGTTGTAGGAGTTTCGGTTGTTTTCTCTGGAGTAACTTCTGCTGGCGCTGTTGTTTCTGCGATAACCTCTTCTGGTGTTTTGATTTCACTCGCAGGCAGTGAAGATTCTTCCACCACTATGATTTCTGGCTCAGTGGTTTCAGTTGGAGTATCTTCTACGATTACTTCTAGATTTTGCTCAGCCAACCATTTCTCATAAGCTTCCTCATCAAAAGTGTCACTCGCTGCGCTATGATTACTTGCGAGGAAAGCGATGCGATTTTTCAAATCATTTCCTTCTAAAGAAATCTTTTCTAGTAAACTAGCTTCAAATCGATCTTTTCCTTGTGTGAGTAAATTCGCTAAACCTTGCAACGCGCTGCTGCCGAGGTTTCCCTGATTGGAGTTGATTAGCACTTTTGCTAGTTTCAATTGATTCATGATTGCCGCGGCTAAACCCGCTTTGGTTTTAGTATTTAGCGAATTGATTTGTGTGAAATTTGCTAACCATTTTTCATTGGCTACTTTCTTATTATTTTCTAGCAAAGCGATAAGCTCTCCAGCTAATTCCGCGTTATCATCGATTCCTTTATCGAGAGTTTTCTCGCCAAAAGTTTCTGCGTAATCTGTATTAGTTGGATCTGTATCTGTGAAAGCAAGATTGCGCATCAGCGCTGCTTCCGTATCTAGATCTGTTACTGGAGTGAATTGCGCTACTTGCGGGAAACTTTCTGTGAGGCGCATCACTCCTTCTTTGATTTTTGGTGAAAGATTTTCAGGTAAGAAAATCTGAGTATAAGCAGCAGCGGCCTTCACAACTTCCTGCAAGATTTCTTCATCTTCACTTGGTGCTTGCGCGAAATAACTAGCTAAAGCAGTTTTTTCTCCAGCTACTACTTGGCTAAAAGCAGCTTGAATTTGCTGCCAGTAAAAATTATTTTTTGCGTATGGGCTAAAGAGAAAATATTTCCGCGCAGTATCCAGATTCTTTTCTAGCGTAGTTTGTGTTTCCGGTGAGGGGAGTTGGTTGATGAGTTTGCTGATGAGGATATTTTCTCCATCAAAACGATTCTTCGATTTTTGCACCAGCTGGCTCCAAGTATAGCTGCGCTGCAACTCATCTTCACTCGCAAAAAGTTTCGTAAGGTTTTCAGTATCGAGAGTAATTTCTTGCTGCGCAGTCAGCACTGCTGTGAAGTTTTTGCCACCAGTGGGTGAATTTACAATTACTTTTACGCTACCGCTTAATACCTCGATTCTGCTGCCGTTTTCCTGTGTCTCCAGAATGAAGCTACCACCACGATTGGTAACTACTACATTTTTATCGGTGAGTTGGAGTTTTGGACCAAAGAGGAGATTGGTAGCTAAAACGCTTCCGCTCAAAACTTCTCCAGAAGCTTCCTTGATAGTTTTTGCTGCTGGTTCAAATTCAATCTGCGTAAGCTTCAATTCACTCGTATTATCCGTGAGTTGCAGCATCGCGAATTCTCCAATTTTGAAGATACCTTTACCGCGCGCTTGGTTTTGACTGATGCTTTCCGCTGTATCTATAGCAGTGAAGCTAGTTTTGGGAGTATCAGTTGGTAATGCGTTTCCTGTGAAATTCGCGAGATAACCTATGTTTACCGCGAAAAATAGAATGCCAACCAATAATCCGAGCGCGAGATTGAAAAGTTTGTTTTGGTTCAAGGTGTTTTTAGTTTTTTGTTCGGAGCATTTTAGCAAAAAACCGACCAAAAGTCTACTGTTTACACCCACTTCTTGGCTTAAGCGTTTTGTAAAAACCATTTCACGATTGCTTCGGTTTTGATAATTTCAGCTGGAAGTTTCGCGAGATGCTTCTCAATATCTGCTTTGCGGTAACCGAGTTGCAGTAGCGCTTCCATCACATCTGGATCGATTTCTCCTGAAGCTGGCACTTCTGGATCTCCACCAGTAATTTTTGCTTTTAGCTCCAACACAATGCGCGCAGCGGTTTTCTTCCCAATTCCTTTAGTTTCCGCGAGTTTCTTCGCATCTCCGCTGACGATAATGTTTTCCACTATTTCCACAGGGTTTTCCAAAATATCCAAAGCAGTTTTTGGCCCAACTCCATTTACCGAATTCAGCAGTGCGAAAAACTTTAAATCTTTTTCTGCGGTGAATCCAAAGAGAGTAATCGTATCGCTAGTTTGATGCGTGTGAATCCAGAGGTGGATTTTTTCTTCTAGTTGGATTTTCTTTAGTAGCAATCTACTCGCAAAAACTTCGTAACCCACTCCACCACTTGTGAGGATAATCACGCTTCTTTCGCGAAGCTGTAAAACGCTGCCAGTGAGATAACCAATCATGTTTAGGATTTTAAACGAGATTTTCTCTTATTGCGCGCAAATCTAATCTCCCTTCATACAAATCTTTTCCGATGATT
>JAQVAZ010000007.1 GCA_028690585.1 Candidatus Altimarinota bacterium | reverse complement strand
GCGTAGAATACCAACTTCACCTTGACGAGGCAGTCTTCAGGTTCTGCAACCCTGACAAACAACAATTACGCTTGAAGCTAAGGAGATACTTACGATTGAAATGAATTATCTATGCCAGTCCCTTTACGAAAGAGGGGAATTTCTGGATTCCCGCTTTCGCGGGAATGACAAGCTGCGTGTTAAAATCTCTTTAACTTAACTCTCTTCCCATGCATAAATACTGGTTTCGCCACCGCAAGTTTCCAAACTTTGGCTACACTCCGATTTCTGCGGAAGGCTGGATTCTCACCGCTGTTTTAGTTGCCTTGATTGTGATTTTGCTTTTCACCAATAATTTTTGGGGAGGAGAGATGGGTATGAGAATGATGCCTCCACGCGGAATCAATCTGCGCGAGTTACTCAGCTTCATCTGGCAACTCATCATCACTATTGGTTTATTCGCGGTGATTGCGGAAGCGAAAACCGAGCATACTCTGGGAGAAAAAATTACTACAGCTTTTAAACGCAAATAATTTTTATGCCAAAAATTCAACGTATTCACGCTAGGGAAATTCTTGATTCGCGCGGTAACCCAACTGTAGAAGTGGAATTAACAACCACTTCCGCTTCTGCGATTGCAGCGGTGCCAAGTGGTGCTTCTACTGGGATTCACGAAGCGATGGAATTGCGCGATAACGATAAATCTCGCTTTGGTGGAAAAGGAGTTTCCAAAGCAGTAACGAATGTAAACACAATTCTGGCGGAAGAATTAAATGGTGTGAGTGTGATTGACTTGGGATCTCTGGATGAAAAGATGATTGAGTTAGATGGAAGTGAAAATAAATCGAAGCTAGGCGCGAATGCGATTCTCGGAGTTTCTCTCGCAGCGGCGAAAGCTGCGGCAGTTACCAAAAATGTCAGCCTCTATGAATGGTTTGGAGAATTAGCTGGCAATCAGAAATTCATTCTCCCGACTCCGATGATGAATATTCTCAATGGTGGGCAACACGCGGATAACGGAATCGATATTCAAGAATTCATGATTGTGCCAACGGATTTTCCGAGTTTCCGTGAAGCGCTGCGCGCAGGAAGTGAAGTTTTTCACGCGTTGAAAAAAATTCTAAAGGCGGGTGGTTACTCCACCAATGTGGGTGATGAAGGCGGCTTCGCGCCGAATCTGGAGAAAACGGAAGATGCTTTAAACGCTATCCTGCAAGCGATTGAAGTCACTGGCTACAAAGGCAAAATTCAAATCGCGTTGGATGCAGCAGCTTCCGAATTCCACAAAGATGGTGTTTACACTATCGAAGGTAAAAAATTAGCTGGCAGTGAGTTAGTTTCTTTTTACGAAGATTTAGTTAGCAAGTATCCAATCGTTTCCATCGAAGATGGTTTAAGTGAAGATGATTGGGAAAATTGGAAACTGCTTACCGAAAAACTTGGTAAAAAAATTCAGCTGGTTGGCGATGATTTATTCGTTACCAATCCAAAGCGGTTGCAAGAGGGGATTACAAAAGGAATTGCGAATTCTATCCTTATCAAACTGAATCAAATCGGCACTGTGAGTGAAACAATTGCAGCTGTGAAACTCGCGCAAGCAAATGGTTACACTGCTGTGATTTCGCATCGCAGCGGAGAAACCGAAGACACTACGATTGCGGATTTCGCTGTGGGAGTTGCCGCTGGCCAAATCAAAACTGGCAGTCTTTGCCGCAGCGATAGAGTTTGCAAATACAATCAGTTGCTGCGCATCGAAGAGAGATTGGGCAGCGGTGCGAAATATGCGGGTAATGTTTTCAAACGCTAATGAGTGAGATAAGTTTTTCTGATTTCGAAAAAGTGGAATTGCGTGTGGGAGAAATTGTAAAAGTAGAAGATTTTCCTGAAGCACGGAAACCGGCTTACAAACTTTGGATTGATTTCGGAGAGGGATTGGGTGTGAAAAAATCTTCTGCGCAGATTACAGATTTATATTCGAAAGAAGATTTACTCGGCAAGCAGGTGATTTGTGTTACGAATTTCCCGCCGCGGCAGGTAGCGAATTTTCTTTCTGAAGTTCTCACTACTGGCTTCTACCGCGAAGATGGAAAAGTGGTTTTAGCCACTACTGATTCGGAAGTGGAGAAAGGGAAACGGTTGGCTTAGGTAGCGATTATCGCTAGAATACTCGGGCTTTGAAGATTGTAGTTATTAGATTTTAGATTATAGATTTGGATTACTAATCAGTAATTCTTTCTCTAACATCTACTATCTAACTTCTACCATCTATCATGGGGCCATCGTCTAACGGTTAGGACGCCAGGTTCTCATCCTGGTAATAGGGGTTCGATTCCCCTTGGCCCTACCAAAAACAAAGTTCTTCTCACGAAGTGAGAAGGTTTTTGTTTTAGTTGGGTGATGGGGTTGAGAAAACCTAAATGAGCGCTAGCTAAAATTTAACTCAGAGGTTTCCAGGCGCCTGGTGAAATAATGCAGGTTTAGAAGGAGTGTTGGCTAGTGGTGAGATTCCCCTTGGCTACATTCAGATTTATAAAAGCTAGCGGTGAGATTCCCCTTGTCTATAATTTTTTAGATATTGGTGAATAAATCTAAGTGTTGTAAAATACCTCGGTTGTTAGTTTGAAATCACGGGTTTGTAGCTCAGTTGGTTAGAGCGCATCCTTGACGTGGATGAGGTCAGAGGTTCGACTCCTCTCAAACCCACCAGCCTTCGCCTTTCGGGCTACGGCTAGCAAGCCAGCTTCCGATTCACCATGCGAGCTACGAGGTTTTTTCTGGTGAATTGGGGTGCTGAGAATTTCCCCGTGGAGGAAAAAACTTTAATTCACTCAGAGGAAATCCCAGGCGGCTGGTGAATAAACTTTGGTAAACTACATCCGTTGGCTAACCTTCGACTCCTCTCAAACCCACCATTCTTCGTTCCGACTTCGTCGGAACTTCGAATGGCACAGCCATTCCTTCTCGCTAATCTAAACTGTTGTGGTAAGGAGAAGAATGCCCTGCGTAGCCTTGGCGAAGCATGGGCAAAAAACTCTTCGGGCTACGGCTGGCAGGCCATTCTTCTCTCTGCGGGTTTCGGCTGGCAAGCTGGCTTTCATTCACCAAGTAACTCAAATCCTATGCTGAAAGAATACTCTGCTTATCTAAAAGATAATCCAAAGGGTTATTGGTTTAAGCGAAAACTTTACGGTTGGGGTTGGACTCCAGTGAAGTGGCAGGGGTGGTTGGTTATAGTTATCAGCATAGCCATTGGTATTTTTGGTGTCTATGTAGGAGATACCGATGATGCGCCTGGCGCGGCGCTGCTAGGCATCTTACTGATGTTTGCGCTTATATTCTTTTTCGGTTACTCCAAAGGTGAGAAGCCAAAGTGGCAGTGGGGTTTACCTAAATCCAAGAAATGAAAAATTTATTCTATAAATTACCACAGCATTTCCTGAAATGTTTCCAAGGTTACAATTTACTCTAGCAGCTGCTAGCAATACTACTCACTTACATTTTTGTAGCTTCTGGTTTTGATTGGTTTTATTTCTCTGTGATTGGAGTAAAAATCCCCAGAGGATTTCTCATTCCAGCTTTCATGCTTGGTGGGCTTTTGCCAATCATCCTGCCGATCATTTTATTTATCAGCGGAAAGTTGCGCAAAAATTCTGAGAAAATTCTCGCAGGCTTAGCGCTAGGGCAAGCAGCGATTCTTGGCTCAGTAATTTCATCCATCTACAAAACATTCACAGGGAGAATCCAGCCAGACTTCGCGAATCCCGCTATTGATATTAGTAGGGATTTTAATTTTGGTTTTCTCCAGCATGGAATTTTTTGGGGTTGGCCTTCCTCGCATACTACGATTGCGTTTGCGATGGCTTTCACTTTGATTACTTTATATCCGAAGTTAAAAAATCTGTGCTACGCAGCTTTGCTTTACGCGCTTTATATCGGAATCGCAGTATCACTCAGTATCCACTGGTTTTCCGAATTCATCGCTGGTGCGATTATCGGTGCAGTGATTGGAATAGTAGTAGGAAGAAGTTTCCGTGAAAAACTTCTGTAGCTAAAGATTAGATAATCACTATTATTTTTTCTCTTCTATCCCAAGAATCTCTCTCATGGGAGCATCATCCCATTCCTCTATAATTCCAGCAATTCTTTGCTCATATTGTGCTTTTGTAATTTTCCCACTCGCATAATCCTTATCTATTGCTGATTCTAGATTACTTCTCTCTAGGCGATGTAACTTTATCGTTGTTTCTAGAGGGTTAAGTTTTGAATTACTGAGTGTATCAAATTCTGTTTGGCTAATTGATTTTTCAGCAAGTGCTCTTGCTAATTCTTTATTTAAGGCATCTTGATTTCTCTGACGCAATGCTTTGAAAATTTCTTCTGATGTTGCATTAGGCGGTAGATTAAGAGTTCTTCGGAAGTAATCATTATTACTCTCCATAACAAATCCTAGTTGCCCACTTGTTTTATCTGCAACTGATTTCTTTTCTGCTTTCGCAGTTTTTGGAGCTTCGCCTTTGGCTTCTGGTGGTTTAATTCCTTCCGCACCATTAAAGAAAACTAACCGCTTCGGGAGAGAAGAAAGAGTTTCTGCTGAGAAAGTTTTTGTATTAGGCATTTGTTTTTGGTTAAAGGTTGCGTATATTCTAGCAGAAATTTGACAAAACTTCAATCTATTTTAATCTAGTTTTCCGCTTATTTCTCACTAAAACTTAGTTAAGAAAAACTGAAAAGTTAGCGCATGAAACGGAAACTTAGTTTCTCGATTTGCTAGAATTCTCGCATGATTGAATACCAAATCAACAACCGCAAAGTTTGGTTAACTTCTTTCGGAGTAGTTGTGATTTTTATCGCAGCATATGTTTGGCAAATCCAGCGAGGCAATTCTCCATTTGCGCCAACCACTGAGGAAGCGACAGAGATGGAAACTCAACCTTTCTTCATCATGCAAACTGCGGTGAAGGATGAGATTCTCAAAACTTTCGATTATGTTTCAGGAATCGGGATTGTGACAGATACGCTTCCCAAGCGTTTACAAGTTAGCGATGTCACAGATGGGATCGCAGTAGCAATCAAAGATAAAGATGGAAATGTTTTAGGCAATCTTTTTGAAATGAATTTACCAGCGGATGCAACAGTCGCAGAAGTAGCGGAAACGATGCGTAGTAATCTGGCGAGTTTCAATTTACAACTCATCAGCGAAGCTTTTCCTGATGCTTTTACTTATCTCGATGGGGATAAACTCACAGCGGTTTTGCCGCTGCCCGATAAGATTCTCGCTTTTGAGACTACGAATACAAATTATGCTTTCACGAAAAAGTTGATGAGTGTATTGGTTGGTATCAACGGAATTACCGAAGCTACTACCGAAACATTTGTGGATTCAATTAAATGATTTTCGCGCGCTGCTGTGATTTCGTAATCGATTTAATTTTTCCGATTCATTGTGTGAGTTGCCGCCGAGAAGGGGAATGGTTTTGTAGTGGCTGCGCTACGAAAGTTACTCTCAATCAGAAACAGTTTTGCCCAGTGTGTTGGCAGCCAAGTTCTGGTGGCAAAACTTGTGAAACTTGCAGAGGAATTTCTCCGCTTGCTGGTTTGCGCGTGGCGGCGAGTTACGCAGAAAATCCTACGCTGGCTGCTGCCGTGAAAACTCTCAAATATAAATTCAGCCAACCACTCGCGCGTAATCTTGCAGAAATTCTCACTCGCGCGATTACACAAAAAAATTATGCAGAGGAGAGAATCATCACTGCAATTCCACTGCATACGAAACGCTTGCGCTACCGTGGCTTCAATCAAGCGGAGTTACTCGCGCGAGAAGTCGCAAGCAATCTCCAGCTGCCTTACGAGAATTTACTGATTCGTAGTCGTAACACTTTGCAACAAGCGAAACTCTCTCGCGAAAAAAGATTACAAAATTTGCGCGATGCTTTCTCTCTCGCTTCTCCAATCAGTCTGCAAAACAAAACGGTGATTCTCGTCGATGACATTGCTTCTACTGCCACCACTCTCTCTGAGGCTGCGAAAGTTTTGCGCGCAGCTGGCGCGAAAGAAGTTTGGGGATTAGTGATTGCTAGGGGCTAGGAATTTTATGGCGATTTTATTTTTATTCCAAAAAAGCTCATCACATTCACCAGCTTCAATGACTATTCTGTCGTTTGGATAAAGATGCCAGCTGAAAAAATCTCCATCCATTTTTATCTCTAGGTGGTTATTTTTTAGCTCTGCGGTTTTTATGCGACCTCGTTCAATTACAGAATAGTGTTCTTTCCCCTCTCTGGTGAGGGAAGTAAATTTACTCTCAGAGTGCTGCATACTAGCAGGATGATGTCGTATGATTATTACCTTTTTGCCAACCAAGCTTTTAGGATTCTCAAAAAATTTGCTTACCGGCATCGCCTCGCCAGAGGCGACTGACTCTCTTAAAAAATTTTCGTTTTCGCTTTTCAAGAGCGCTAATGCTTGTTTCACATTTCTTCTTGTCTCAAGACCCACTTCTCTTTTGCGAAGATCTTCATCTGTCAAACAATCTTCCACCGCAGCATCAAGCAATCGCGACAGATAATCGATGCCGGCACGCGCACAATCAACTATTCTTCTTAGGGAGCTTGTTTTTTGTGTTGTCTCAATGCTCATACAATAGGAAAATAAAAGTATAGTTCCCCATTCTAGCATTTATCTTTCATTTGTGAAGATATAATCCGTGTTCCCGAAACCATCGCTGGTCTGGATTTCCCAAGGGGAAGCTTTCAGCTTGTAACCCTGCTCCTGCGTTGGATGACAACGGAAACTTAATTCTTAATTTTTCGCTATTCCCAATCTTCCGTATCAGTATCGGAAATATCTAAAGTCTCATCTTCCATCGTTTCATCATCTACTTCTTTGGTAGTCGCAGGATTGAAAAATGCATCATCGGAATTTGGAGAGATATTTTTTAGCTTCGCGTTACCAGCTGCTTCGGCTGCTTTGATTTGGGTGTAGATACTTTGATATCTCTCATCGTATTTTGCTTTAATCGCAGCTTTACATTTTGGATTTCCGATTTCATCGAGGCCAATTGCCATTTGGATTTCGTGTTTCTCGTCTCCGAGGCGTTGATTACATTCCAAGAAATTATCCAATACAGAAGAGAAGCCTTTGCTCCAAGCATTCGGTTGCGAAGCGCAAGTAACTTTGGTGAGATTCACCAGCGCGGAATTCAACTCATTTGCGGTGCGCGCAGAGTAATAAGCACCGCTTCCATTACTCGCGATATTTTTTAGCTGCGCTTCCGCTTCACCCCCCACATCGAAACCGATTACATTCGTAACGGTTTTACTTCCGCTGGCTTGCAAAGCTTTCGCAGTGGCGACAGGATCTCCATCGCAAGTTTCTTCTCCATCGCTGATGAGGAGAATAATGTTGCGATACTTATCGGCAGGATATTTCTCTAGCAGCGTTTGTGCTTTTCTCAACGAATCTGCAATCGGAGTCCAACCCACGGGTCTCAGTTTCGCAATCTCTGCTTTGGTAGCAGTCGCATTTACTTTCCCGAGAGTTGCAATGGTATCGATACCTGCGCAAGAAATCGCTTTCTGCGCAGTGCTACCTTTTTGTCCGTAGATGATGAACCCAAAATTTACCTCACTCTTGAGGCTGCCAACAAAATTACTCGCAGCGGCTTTTGCGATTTCCATCTTGCTTTCATCTTGCACTTTGGCACCCATGCTGCCGCTGCCATCTAAAACTAAAATCAAGTTGGTGATTTTCTGTTTCTCGCTGCAAGCGTAACTATCATCGACATTTCCATAGCAATCACCGTATTCTTTTCCATATTTATCTACTAGTTTCTGAAAACTTGCATCACAACTGTCGGTGGAATTTACTCCGGCTTCTCCAGTTGTTATCACTTCTTCGCTATCAGAATCTTCCGTATCGGCAGCATCTTCATCTTCACTCGCTGCTTTATTTTGCATAACTTCATTGACTCCTCGCGCAATTTTTTTCTCAGGAGTTGTTTCAGTAGCGTTACCGCAACCGCCTACAAATAAAGTTACTAGCAGGATTACCGCCAGCGCAGAAGATTTTTGGAAACGCATAATAGGGGAGTTAATGCAGAAAGTATTGTAGCAAAAAGAAAATAAGGATTAAGAACAAAGTTTCGTTTTTGTCGTGGTGAGCTTGCCGAACCACAAGCAAAATTCACAATACCCCTCGGCAGGCTCGGGGTGACAAAAGGAAATTCAGAGGAAATAAAATCTACTAACTATTTTTAATTGCATCGGTGCTGCCGAAGCCGCCACGCGTTTGATTCTCGACTTTATCAATTTCGATAAATTCTGCTTTGGCGATTGGCACGAAAAGCGCTTGCGCGATTTTTTCTCCACGCGAAACTGTAACTGGAGTAGTAGTGGAGTTTTGCACTTGAATCTTCAATTCATCTTCCGCGCCACAATAATCTTGGTCGATAATTCCGAGGCCATGCGGAGGAGTTAAACCTTTCTTCTTCGGAGTAGAACTTCTGCTTGCAATCAGTAAAGCATAACCCACGGGAGTTTCTACAATTACATTTGCAGGAATGAGTTTAATCTCGCCTGGCTCAATCATTACTTCTTCTCGTGCCAGTAAATCGAAACCTACCGCCCCAGCTGTTTCATAAGTTGGTAGCGGTAGGGATTTATCGAGGCGAAAGATTTTTACTTGCATTACAGCTCGCGGATTACGCCAGCAGCATCGATACGGATACCAGGTCCCATAGAAGAAGCGAGGCTGATGCTTTGGATGAAAGCGCCTTTCACTGCTTTTGGTTTGGATTCATTCACCGCTTTGAGATAAGTTTTGATATTCTCAATCAACTTCGCATCATCGAAAGAAACTTTGCCAACGAGGTTGTGGAGGATTCCAAAAGAATCGTTGCGGAATTCCACTTTACCTTTTTGGATTTCAGCAATCGCGTTGCCGATATCTGGAGTGACAGTGCCAGCCTTTGGATTTGGCATCAAACCTTTTTGACCGAGAGTTTTCGCAATCTTACCCAAGCCTTTCATCATCTCTGGTGTCGCAATCGCAACATCGAAATCCAGCCAACCTTTGGCAATCTTCTCAATCAAACTGTTTTCACCAGCTTCGATAGCGCCGAGTTTCTTCGCCTCAGCTGCTTTATCTTCACCTACGAAAGCAATCACGCGAAGTTTCTTGCCAGTGCCGTGAGGTAATGCCACAGTGGAGCGAATCACTTGGTCAGATTTTTTGGTATTGATTCCGAGGCGAGTGTGAATCTCTACACTACCATCGAATTTCGTTACAGAAGTTTCTTTCACGAGTTTCACCGCTTCAGTGAGAGAGTAAGTTTTTTCTTTATCAATCTTCGCCGCTACTGCGCGGTATTTCTTACCATGCATTTTGAGAGGATTGCGGCGTTGCTCTTTCTTCTCTTTCTTACCTTTGGCTGCGCCAGCGCCTTTCTTCTTGGATTGTTTTTCAACTTTCTTCTCTTCTTTCTCTGCTTCTTTGCGTTGTTTCGCTTCTTCTTTTTTCTGCTTAAGAAGCTCCTTATCATCGACAGTAGGAGTTGCTTCAGCCTCAGTGGCTGGGGTTTTCTTAGGATTCATAATGAGTAGGGTTAGAGGTATTAGCGTCTACCGGCTTTCGGCAGACTCCCTCAAAAGTGCGGAGATTCTACGGAAACATCAGTTTCTTTGCAAATAATTGATAGAGGGATTTCACTATGCCATAATTACAGTATAAAATAGTCTGGTATGTCTGATACGAAAAACGATTCTCATCTCGAAAAACCAGAATCCCAAGAAGCCAAAAGTGATTCTCAGGCTAAAGAAACAGATGTCTCTGCGGCTACTGAGTTTATGGTAACTCAGGCAGAAATCTCTGGAGAGATTGCGGATCTCGGAATCGAAGATGGAGAATCTTTCGGTGAGGATGAAAGCCAAACCAAAGGCAAACAAAGCAGTGGTGGTAAAAAACAAGATGATTCTGTTGCTGCTTCTATCCCTCAGTTTCAGCCACTGCCAGAGACTGTAGTGATGCGTAAAGAAATCGCAGAGGAGATTCGCAAAGAGATTCGCAAAGATGAGAGAAAAGTTTTACTGGCTTATGTGGGTGTGAAGAAAATGCCGCCACACAAGCTTGCTGAATTGGTTGCGCGGATTCGCAATCTCAAGGATGTATTAGCTTCACTCATCAGCGCTACGAAGGAAGCTTTAACCAGCTTGTATCTCAAGTGGGTGAAGAGGGAGGTGTAGGAAAGAATTAAGTTGATAAGGATTAAGAATTAGGTTTTTGACTAAAGGAAATTTATTACCTATAATTCTCTCCTTATTTTTTTAATAACTAAATTTATGCCAAGAGGAGAAATTCCAGATAATCGCAGGGGTGCTGATGCGGGTGTAGAGGATGCAGCTGCAGATGCCAGAGAAGCAGCTGGCAGGGGTAGAGTTGCAGAAACGCTTGGCAGGAGAGGAAGTGTTGTTGGTGGAGACGAAAAGAATGCTGATACAGATAAGGAATAAATAAATCTTTAATTTAACTTATGCAAGAATCTTCAGCATCTCTAGGATTGGATAATGGTAATGAATCTCTTTTTTCTGGCTTCATGTCGGAGTTAGATGATATAGGTAATATTATTGATAATTCCCTTGGAAACTCTGACTTTGATTACATATTAGCTTGTGATTTATCAGCCAATTTGAAAGCGATGATTTTCCGATTAGATAATCCTCCGCTAGGTAGAGAAGAGAAACTTACCACAGTAGATTTGCAGGCGATTAAAACAAGGATTACTAATTTTATAGATGCAATCTGGGAAAAATTTCCCGATGCTTTGATTATTTTGACAGAAAATGAGTTACACGCAGAGATACTAGAAGCTCTGAAGCAAGCTGAAGAAATTTATCGTGAGGATGCTGCAGTTTTAGACATCGAAGCAATATCAGTTGCTGAGATTTCTTTGTGTCTTGATAAGATTCATGATTTGATAGAAAAACTTTCAGATGAAGAAAGATTGGTAATTGGTGAAGCTGAGCTTCAGAGGATTGAAGGCAGAGTGGCTGCGCTATTAGGTAAGCTTCCAGAAAAGTTTTTGCCAGAGTTGAAGCAATCTACTCGCGCTGCGGTAGGATTAGGAATGAGTGAAGATGAGATGGTTGCTGGAGTTGCTAGGAAAGTTGGTGATCCTAATCATAGAAAATGCGTAGAAGCTGCTGGTTCAGCTTTTGATTGGGAAACACAAAGCAATAATCCTTAATTTTTTGTGAAAATAGAATTAGATGTTCCGAAATTAATTAGTGTTGGTGAAACTCCTGAGTCAAGAAAAAAAATTCACGAAATATTAGGTTGGGTTGATTATTGCAAAAATATTTTAGAACTTTGCGATGGAATCAAAAATAGATTGAGGTGGGCTCAGGAAGTTGCGGATGATCTTACTAGAGAAACGATTGATGTTTTAAAAACACATCTTGATGATTTGAATTTCTTACTAGCTAACCTCACCGAAGAATCAAAATCCGCGATAGATAAATCTGCGATACTAGATGGATCTGAGATGCAAGATGTATCTGGAATACAGCGTATAAAAAAAAGAATTTTGAAGATTAGAGAAGCGATAAGTAAAATTAAATAAATTCTTAATTCTTTAATAACTAAAATTATGAATACTAATCAGTTTGAATTTTGGGGAGAAAGAAATAAAGATAGCGGTAAACCCAAAGAAGGACTTCTACTTATAGAACCAACTCGTAATCAAGTGGTAGCAGCTACTCAACACGAAATTCCTTTACGGGAAAAGGATGCTGATGAGCCCGCTAAGGTTGTTTCTGATTTCTATCAAGGTTAGTTTTATCTTTCTCTCTCACCCCATCCGAGTTTTGCGCGGAGGATATCGAAGTAGTTGCGGTTGGTTTCATGGATTACTCTGATTGGCTGTGCAGCTTTGCGAATCAAAACTTTATCACCTTCACGCAGCGGGAAAGTTTTTTGCCCATCAGCGGTGAGAGTTACATTCGCGTTTTTCACGATGATGCCGATTTCACGATTATCAGGAATCATGAGTGGGCGGTTTGCTAGCAGATGTGGATTTATCGGAGTAAGCACAAAAGCATTGAGGCTCGGATACACAATCGGGCCACCTGCGGAAAGTGAGTAAGCAGTGGAGCCAGTGGGAGTCGCGAGAATCACTCCATCAGAATTGTAAGTGGTAATCGGTTTACCATTCATCTCGATTTCGAGCTCCACCATGCGGCAGAGTTTGTTTTGATTTACTGCTACTTCATTCAGCGCAAACAGGCGCTTCACGATTTTTTTGCCGCGCAACACTTCCGCCTCCAGCGCGATTCTCTCGCTGATACGATAATCTCCACTGAAAAATTTTTCCAAAACTTGCTTAATCTCGCTAGGTAAATATTCTGTAAGAAATCCGAGCTTCCCGTATCGCACACCGGCGAAAACTGCATCGCTGCCATGGAAATGCCGCGCTGCGCCGAGAAAAGCGCCATCGCCACCAAATACCAAAATCAAATCTGCTTCTTCGCGAATCTCGATATCGCTACTGGCTTTCATACCTAGTAGTTTGCCAGCGTTGCTATCTAGTAAAACTTTTTTCCCAGCTTTATTTAAAAATTTCACTAGCGTGTGAAAAGGTTTCAAATCGGCTTTTAGCTCTGGCCGAGTAGAAAGTGCGATAACTTGGAAGGCTTCGGTTTGCATAACTCTATTTTACGCTAAAATCCTCCAGATGGATGGTTGGCTTATTATCGACAAACCCGCAGGGATTACTTCTCATGATGTAGTTGCTTTTGCGCGCAGAAGATTAAAAAATCCAAAGATTGGCCACACTGGCACTCTCGATCCACTCGCTACGGGAGTCTTAGTTTTGGGTGTTGGTAGCGCCACACGCTTAATCGAATACATCGTTGGTTGCGATAAAGAATACGAAGCAGAAATTACTTTCGGAGGGAGAAGCAATACAGGCGATAGTGAAGGAGAAATTATTCCAACTCTGAATTCTCCAGTTTTTGCGCGTGAGGATTTAGAAAAATTACTGCCGAAATATTTGGGGAAAATTTCCCAAATTCCTCCACAGTATTCTGCTATCAAAATCGGTGGCAAGAATGCTTACGAGTTGGCGCGCGAAGGAATCGAAATCGAGATGCAACCACGCGAGATTGAGATTCACGCTTTGAAACTCATCAGCTTCCGCTATCCCAAAGCAGATTTACATATTCACTGTGGCAGTGGCACTTACATTCGCTCGATTGCGCGAGATCTCGGAGAGGATTTACTGGCAGGTGGTTATCTCACTCGGCTGAAACGGATGCGTGTCGGGAAATTTAACATCAAACAAGCAATCTCTCTCAAAGCGATTGCCGAAGAAAAAATTCTGCCACTCGAGGAAGGTTTAGTTTTTTCGCGACTCAATCTCACTATTATCGAAGCCGCTAAAATTCGCAATGGGCAAAAAATTGCCTGCCGAGGCGGGGAAGTGTGTGAAGGTTTTATCGCAGGTTTCGCCGAAGGTAAATTACTCGCAATCCTCGAAGCGGAAAAAGAAAAACATACTCTGAAGCCAGTGAAAGTTTTTGTGTAAGAGTTTGTAGTTTCAAGTCTGCAGTTAGCAAATTTATTTTTTCAAGCAAAAGGAGTGATTCGAAAAGTTTTGCTTTTCTAATTTCTGGATCCCAGCTGGAGTTTACCCTCAACTTGATTGGAGGCTGGGATGACAACGGAGGCTTTTTGTTAATCTTCAATCTCTAATTGAGTTAAAATAACTTCCGTGAAGTTTTTACCCCTTGGCTTCGCTTTCCTTCTGACTGCTGCGCTGACTTTCCTCGCAGTAAAAGTTTTTCCGCGTTGGGGTTTACTCGATAATCCTGAGAAGTATGGATTGAAACGCAAACCGATTCCTTACTTCGGAGGAGTCGCAGTTTTCCTCGGATTCGTTATCAGTGTTTTGGTTTTCATTCCACTCAGTAAAGAAGTGATTGGTTTACTTACAGGAGTGGTGTTACTCGCTTTCGTTAGCTTCCTCGATGATAAACACGGATTACCACCACTACTGAGACTCGCCACACAGATTCTCGCAGCAGGCATGCTAGTAATTGCAGGTGTCGGAATTTCTCACATCACGAATCCTCTCGGAGGAGTGATTGATTTCACCGTGTGGGATTTCCCAATCTTCATCGGTTTAAACGAATATCACATCACGCTACTCGCCGATGCTTTCACAGTAGTGTGGGTGATTCTCCTCACGAATTCACTCAACTGGTTTGATGGAATTCCTGGTTTATCTTCTGGGATTGCTGGTCTCGCCGCGTTGGTTTTATTTTTCCTTGCAGCGCGGGAGGGCTACCACTACTTCGATCAAACTGCGGTAATCACTATCGCAGGCATTCTTGCTGGTTGCGCTTTTGGATTTACACTTTTCAATTTTCCACCACCACGGATTCTCCTCGGAGATACTGGCAGTATGCTTTTTGGTTTTGTGTTGGCAGCGCTAGCAATCTTCTCGGGAGGGAAAGTGGCGACTGCTGCGCTAGTTTTGGGATTTCCACTTCTCGATGCAGTCACTGTGATTATTCGCAGACTTCTTCAGGGAAAATCTCCTTTTCACGGAGATTACTCACATCTGCATCATCGTCTCCTCGCTGCAGGTTTATCTCCGAGGCAAACAGTGATTGCGATTTATCTCGCAGCAGCGGCTTTCGGCAGTGTAGCTTTATTCATCGAGACAGCTTTTGGGAAATTAGTGGCGTTAATCGGTTTATCTTTCGTGATGCTGACGATTGGTTGGCGGTTGCGGAGGTATCAACTCGAGAAAGAAATAGACTGATTTGCGAAAAAGAGTCGGCTGGTTTTAGAATCGTAACATTATTTTGTTTTACATTAATTATACATGAAGCAATCCGAGAAGAATTCTTAGTGGCAGAAGCTAGATTTAAAGAAAAGTTAACCTACCACTTAAGTGGTAGGTTAACGGTTTGGAACCTCAGCTCTTAGATTTCTTCGTAATAGTTTTTTCGAAGCAGAATTTCTTTCTGAAATTATTTTCCAGATTTCTATCGCTACTTTTCTAAAAACGAAAAGTCGGGGTTACAAACCCCGACCAGCGATGAGATTTAAATTCTAAATCCCTCGGTTTCGCTTCGCCTGCCTACCGGCAGGCAGGCTCAACCACTCCCTTTACCAAAGGGAGAATAAAAGGAAATCACTTTTAATATTTTTTTGGATCCCCGCTTGCGCGGGGATGACAACGGAAAAATTATTCGCAACAAAAAACCAAAAACTTAATTCTTAATCCTGTTTCCCTGCCTACCGGCAGGCAGGCTTAATCCTTAAATTAGCTTCCACGAATCTCCCGAATCGCTTCCAATCGATTCTCAGCTTTGAAGATTGCATTACCAGCTACCAAAATATTCGCGCTGGCTTCGCGCGCGAGTTTTGCCGTCTGCGCATTGATTCCTCCATCAATCGAAATATCTAAATCAGGTTTCAGTTTTCGCAGCTGCTGAATTTTTAGCAATGCGCTTTCCATAAATTTCTGCCCACCGAAGCCTGGCTCCACACTCATCACCAAAACTAAATCAATCTGATCTAAATATTTTTCAATCGCGCTGACTTCGGTTTTTGGTTTGAGAGAAATTCCTGGTTTCATACCCAGTGCTTTGATTTTCGCTATCAACTCTTCTGGATTCTCACATGCTTCGATATGGAAGGTGAGGTAATCGGTGCCAGCCTCCGCGAAGTCTGCGATCAAACTCTCTGGATCGCTCACCATGAGATGGCAATCTTTCACGAGTTTCGTCTGCAGGCATTTCACTACACCGGCACCGATGGTGAGATTTGGCACGAAGTGATTATCCATCACATCGATATGCAACCACTCGCTGGCGGATTCCACACTCGCGATTTCCTCATTCAACTTTCCGAAATCGGCGGAGAGAATCGAAGGCGCAATCTTGAGAGTTGGAGGCATGATGAGAATTAGCGAATAGTTGGTGAGAAATAATTTCTTATAATTTTTTTTCTGGATTCCCGCTTTCGCGGGAATGACAAGGAAGGCTGAAATGACAATTTAGTAATTATTTTAAATCAATATTTTTTACTCTAGCTTCATGTCTGCCACCTTCGAATTCTGTAGTGAGAAATTTATCTACCATTTGCTTAGCGGTTTCCGTATCTGTCTGCCTGCCACTCAATGCCAAAACATTTGCATCGTTGTGGCGGCGAGTCATCTCTGCGTCTTCCACACTCATGCTGCGCGCAGCGCGGATTCCATTGTGGCGATTTAGCGCCATCGAGATTCCCAATCCGCTTCCGCAGACTGCGATACCTTTCGCTTCAGGATTTTTTTGGATTGCTTCCGCGAGTTTATGCGCGTAGATGGCATAGTCGGTGGATTCTTCCGAATGAGTGCCGAGATCTTCCACTGCTTCACCTTTCTCTGCGAGATATTTTCTCATCTCTTCTTTGAGTGTGAAACCAGCGTGATCGGAAGCGAGGTAAATCATTAGAATTTAGGTTTAATTTTAGCTACCGCTTTTTTCTCTCCAAAAGCTTTTTCAAATTCTTCTGCTGTGAAAGTTTCCACTTTGAGTAATTCATTCGCAACTTTCTTCAACTTCTCTTTGTTTTTCGTGAGGATAGATTTCGCGGTGGTGTAAGCAGTTTCCACGATTACTTTTACTTCCTTATCAATCTCGTTTGCCATTGCATCACTATAATCTCTCTCATGCATGAGATCTTTGCCAAGGAAAACACTGCCGTGATTGCTACCATAAATCACTGGGCCGATCTTGTGACTCATTCCGTATTTCGTAACCATCGCGCGTGCAATCTTGCTGGCTCTTTCCAAATCGTTGCTGCTGCCAGTGGTTACTTCTCCAAACGCTAACTCTTCTGCTACATGCCCACCAAGTAAGCTGGCTAACTCATCGTGGAAGCGCGATTCACTTGCGAGGTGGCGATCTTCTTTTGGGAGATACCAAGTAACACCAAGTGCCATTCCTCTCGAAACGATGGAAACTTTGTGCACGGGATCGGTATGCGGCAGCATATGCGCCACAATCGCGTGGCCGACTTCGTGATAAGCGGTTACGATTTTTTCTTCTTCATTCAAGACGCGCGATTTTTTCTCAGGACCTAGCGCAACTTTCTCGATAGATTTCTCGAGATCTTCGTGTGTGATAGTTTTCTGACTTTTGCTGGCAGCGAGGATTGCTGCTTCATTCAAAAGGTTTTCCAAATCAGCGCCAGTGAAGCCTGGAGTTTGCTTCGCCACTTTCTCGAGATCGGCATCTTTCGCAAAAGGTTTATTCCTTGAATGCACTGCGAGGATTTCATTTCTTTCTTTTACATCTGGCACATCAATCACCACTCTCCGATCGAATCTTCCTGGGCGGAGAAGCGCTGGATCCAAAACATCGGGGCGATTCGTAGCTGCGATTACAATTACATTTGTGCCAGTCTCGAAACCATCCATCTCGGTCAGAATCTGATTCAGTGTTTGCTCTCTTTCATCGTGGCCACCACCGACTCCAGTGCCACGTTGTCTGCCGACTGCATCAATCTCATCAACAAACACGATAGAAGGGGAGTTGCGTTTTGCTTTCTTAAATAAATCTCTTACTCGCGATGCGCCGACACCGACAAACATTTCGACAAACTCACTTCCCGAGATAGAGAAGAAAGGCACATTGGCTTCACCCGCAACTGCGCGGGCGAGTAAAGTTTTTCCAGTGCCAGGCGCGCCAACCAGCATCACACCTTTCGGAATCTTCGCACCCATCGAAGTATATTTCTTTGGATTCTTCAAGAAATCTACTACTTCCACTAATTCTGCTTTCGCTTCATTCGCACCAGCGACATCGGCGAAAGTAGTTTTATTTTTTTCCTTATCCACCACAGTAGCGCGCGATTGCCCGAAACTCATCGCGCCTTGGTTATGCGATTGCGCTTGTCGCATCATGTAAACCAAGAAAACCGCAATCAAAACAAAAGGAATAATTCCTGCCAAAACATTCAGCCAGAAATCACTACCAGTATTATCTACCGCTTGAATCACTACATCGCTATCAGCTTCACTCAACCCCAAATCTTTCAGCGTTTCACCAGCTGGGCGGGTGGATTTTTCTTTTGCTCCAGTTTTGAGTTCCACAGTGAGGCTGCTGCCTTCTACCTTGATACTTTTAATTTCCTTCGCGCGGTATTGTTGCTGAATCGTAGTGATTGGCACTTCCACTGCAGCTTCTAGTTGAGGATTTAGCAGAATGTAAGCACTCGCAACAATCAACGCAATGATGAGGAGAGTAAGTAAACCGTTTCTGCGGCGAGGCATTTTATTCATAAATATTTCTGTAAAGCGGAGGGTAGTTTAGCTGCGTAGTCTGGGTTTATCAATTTTGCTAGAATTGCTTTATGAAGATTGCAATCATTGGTTACGGGAAAATGGGTAAAGCAGTAGAAGCAGCTGTCAAAACTGCGCAGCATGAGGTGGTAGCGATTATTGATTCCGCTGCTGCTGAAGCTACTGCGGAAGCAATTTCCCGCGAAGCGTTGAATGGCGCGGAAGTCGCGATTGATTTCACGCATCCTGATTCCGTCATCAGCAATATCCGTAAATACGCTGAAGCCAAAGTGAATGCGGTGATTGGCACCACGGGTTGGTATTCTGAATTACCAGAAGTGGAGAAAATTGTCTCGCTTGGTGGGATTGGTTTACTCTACGCTGGGAATTTTTCCGTGGGAGTAAATACTTTTTACGCGGTGGTAGCGGAAGCTGCGAAACGCTTATCTTCTTTTGGTGGTTTCGATGTGGCGATTCATGAAACACATCACACTGGCAAAGCGGATGCGCCGAGTGGCACAGCGCGGGAAATCGCTAATACGATTCTCGCGAATTTCGGAAGTAAGAAAAAAATTCTGCTCGATAATGCGGAGCAACCAGTGAAGCCAGACTCACTTCAGATTTCTTCCTCACGCGTGGGGAAAGTAGTGGGGATTCATGAAGTCACTTTCGATGGAGAATCTGATACCATCACTCTCATTCACTCAGGCAAAAATCGGATGGGTTATGCTTCTGGCGCGGTTTCCGCTGCGCAGTGGTTGCAAGGAAAACACGGTGTCTTCACTGCGAAGGATTGGCTGGGATTATAAAAGGGAATAAAGAATAAGAAATATGGAATAAAGTTTTCCATATTTTATTCGAGTGAAGTTTTTGTCGTGGTGAGCTTGCCGAACCACAGTAGAAAAACTAAAACCCCTCGGCAGGCTCGGGGTGACAAAAATAAAACTGGAATTCCAAAAAAGAAAAACTGCCAACTGCTGACTTGAAGCTGCAAACTATCCTAGATTCTCGAGCTTATCGATGAGGCTGGCGGTTTTATCTAAATCAAAAATCAGCTTGGGGATTTTTTTCATTACTAGCTTCTTATTCAGAATCTGTTGAATCCGCGCTACTACTTTGCGCGCATCTTCATCGAATTGATGCCCGTTGCGTAATACACTCACTCTCACACGCGCAGAATCAAAACTCTTCGCGCAACTTACTCCTGTGACAGTTAGCATTCCATAGCGCTGCGAAGAAAAAAATTCTGGGAGAATCTGCGCAATCTCATGCGCCAGCATTTTTTCGAGTTGTTGGCTGCGGGTGAATTTCATGGAGTAAGTATAAAGAATAAAGAATATGGAATAAAGGATTTCGCTTACATTTTTTATTCGAGTGAAGCGCGAAGCGCGCAATCGAGAATTTAGAAAGGTAAAACTTCTCGATGCGCTACGCTTACTCGAAGATAAAAATCTTAGGTAAAAAACCAACAAGCTACCATCTATAATCTACCAACTGTAAACTACTGCCATGCAACGCTTGAAAATTATTTTCGCTGGCACTCCGCAGTTTGCGCTGCCATCACTACAAGCTTTGGAAAATTCTGCTGAGATAGAAGTTTGCGCAGTTTTTACCCAACCCGATAAGCCTGGGAATCGTGGGAAAATTACTCCACCACTAGTGAAAGAATTTGCGGAGAAAGTCGGCATCCGTGTGTATCAACCTGCGAAAATTTCAAAAGAAGAAATCGCGATTCTTCAGAAATACAATCCAGATTTCCTTGTGGTGGTAGCTTATGGTTTGATTTTGCCAGAGGAAGTTTTAGCGATTCCAAAATATGGTTGTGTGAATCTCCATGGTAGTTTACTTCCACGCTGTCGCGGCGCTTCACCGATTCAGGCTGCGATTCTCGCAGGAGATGAAAAAGCGGGAGTGAGTTTCATGCAAATCGAAAAAGAGTTGGATGCGGGTGGAGTCTTCGCGCGCTACGAAACTAAAGTTGGTGAGAGAAATTCGGAAGAGTTAGCTGCTGAGTTAGCTTCTCTTGGAGGAAAATATTTCCCGAAAGTTTTACAAGAAATCGTAGCGGGTAAGCTCAAACCGATTCCGCAGGTTACTTCCGCAGTTACTTTTACAAAGAAAATTCGCAAAGAGATGGGGAAGCTGGATTTCACTTCAGAATCCGCGCTACAGATTCTCCGCAAACTCCGCGCCTACACACCATGGCCAGGCATCTTCACTACCTATAAAAATAAAAATCTCAAAATTCTCGCTGCGCGAATCTCTCCCAAAGTTTCCACAGCCAAAGCAGGAGAAGTTATCCAACTAGAAAAAGGTGTAGGCATTCAAACACGCGAAGGAATGCTTATTCTTGAAAAAATCCAACTCGAAGGAAAGAAGCCACTCGCTATCGAAGAATTTATCCGTGGTGAAAAAGATTTTATCGGCAGTTGCCTGAGTTAAAAAGTTATTCGGAAAAGTTTGCTTAGCAGGGTAGAAGTGTGGAGAATCCTTGATTAAGAAATAGTTTCTTAATCTCAATCCCATGGCTCCCCAAGTTTCTTCATGCGAAGGTGAAAGTGGTGGTGATTTTTATACTGCGCTTGAAGTGGTTGATAATAAGTTTGCTCAGTTGCGAAGCTGCGAAGAAGCGCAAGCTGGTTGTGGTTACCTTGAGGGTTTATTACTCGAAGCGGGAAAAGAATTAAAGAAAATTTTAGGTAATCCAAAAGCTTTCAATGGTGGTGGGAGATTATTAATGGAGAAGTTAAAACTTTGGATGGGGGAGGTGCAATCTCTTGAAAAAAAATCTCCAATTGAGAATCCAGAGGTATTACATCTTTTTTCTGAGTTTCACGAATACTCTTTCGATGAGGTATCTGTGAATTCTATTCGTGCTGAAGTTTCTGCACGCTTGGCAGATGCACAAGGAGTGATTACTTCTCTTAGGGAAGCTAAAGCTGAAGGTGGAGCTTATTCTCTCGAGTCTGAGAAAGCTGTAATCCAACTTAAAAGCCTTAATAAAATTTTAGCTGGCATGCTGGATAAGCTAGGAATTTCACCAGCAGATAAACAATTAGTTTTAAGTGCAGGTGGATTACTTCTATCTTGTATTAAACAGGTTCGGCACGGAGGTCGGGAGGATATGATTTCCGCTTTTTCTAGAGGATCGGAAATTCCTAAAGAAGCTACAATTCAATAATCCGTTTTAGTGGTAAATTACTCTCTGCTTTAAGTTTGGTGATTTGCTACTTACTCGTGAAAATCTCGAGAAACGGGAGAAGGAAACCTTCGCGCCTTATGCGGTTTTTTCTGCCGAGGCGACTCGCGAATTTCCCGAGACTCCCGATAAATTTCGCACCGCTTATCAGCGCGATATCGCGCGCATTATCCACTCCAAAAGTTTCCGGAGATTGCGTGGCAAAACGCAAGTTTTCGTAGCGCATCATGGAGATCATTTCCGCAATCGCCTGACTCACACACTGGAAGTGGCGCAGATTTCTCGCAGCCTCGCGCGGAATCTCGGATTAAATGAAGATTTGGCTGAAGCTATCGCGCTAGCGCATGATTTGGGCCATACACCTTTTGGGCATGTGGGTGAAGAAAAACTTAATGAGTTACTACTTACTTACGGAGAGGGTTTCGAACACAATCGCCAATCGCGCAGAATTCTCACAACGCTTGAGAAAAAATATCCAGATTTCGATGGATTGAATGTAAGTCTCGAATTACTGGATGGATTGCACAAACATCAATCAAGTTACGACCAGCGCGAAGAAAAATTTCAAACTTCTCCGAGTCTGGAGGCGCAGTTGGTAAATCTCGCGGATGAGATTGCTTATACCAATCACGATATCGATGATGGATTGCGCTCAGGGATTTTTGCGCGGGAAGATTTATCTAAGTTTGCTTTGTGGCAGCAAGCGCTGAAAAAAGTGGATGCGAAGCTTCCCACCGAAGCTTTTCACCATCGCGCAGTTTCTGCGGTGATTGCGCTGCTTACTACTGATTTACTTCTTACTACCGAAGCGAATCTGGAAGCCAACAAGATCACTTCACTTCAGCAGGTAAAAGATTTCCAGAAACCACTCGCGCAATTCTCACCATTGATGCAGCAAAATCTCGCGGAGCTACGCGGATTTCTTTTCACCAATTTTTACAACTCCGAAACTGTAGCGGAATTAAGCAATCAAGGCGCGGAGACGATTCAATGCATCTTCGAAGCTTTGATTACTAATCCGAAGTTGCTACCGATTGAATTCGCGCTAAGGCTAGAAAAAGATTCGCTTCACCAAGTTTGTGCTGATTTCCTAGCGGGAATGACAGATAACTATGCGAATGAGTTTTGCGCGAGGTTATAATTTAAAGACTTACATTTATTAAGGGAATAAGTTAAAATCGTCTCCTTTAATTTTTATTTATGACTGAAAATCCACAAGATAATCCAGAGCAACCTGAGATTGAAAGAAAAGTAGGAATTTTTACAGAAGTCAGTGATTCTATTCTTCGCAAAGTATTAGATGGGGATAGTCACTTGATTCTAGTCGAAGCTGCGGATAATTTTTGTGCTGGTGGTTACCAATACCAACTCGCTGCAGCTGGTGAGAAATTTCGAGAGAGAATAGGGGTGGGAGATTCAGAATATATTGCAATTCAGGTTGCGATTGAATTTACTATTCAAGCTATTTGTAGGGCAGCACGTGAGCGTGGTGTTGTAAATTTACAAACAGATATTATTTTAGGTCGCATAATTGATAAAGTGCAAGCAATAGTGATTTCAGAATACCTGAAATTAATTCAAAATCCTCGCGGGGATGACAGATAACTATGCTACGGAAGTAGGAATAAGATGTGACACTTCCAGCAGGTTCGGATTTGTAATCCGAACCATGTGTTTTTTAAAATCACGAAGTTTTCAAGCTCAACTTGGTTTCAGAAACGAGTGGTTCAAGTTATAAACTTGAACCTGCGCCCGATTATTTTCCCTTCAAAACCCCGTTTGGGGTGTTTATGCTAAAATCCTTTGCGCTAAAAGCAAAATTTATGCTGAAAAAATTCAAGGTAACTACGCTGGGAGTAATGCGAAAACGCCACGAGGAAAGAGTAGGTAAAAGGAAGTGGTATCTGCATGTGGGAGTCTGGGGAGGAGTGGCGGTTTTTGGTTTTCTCTTCCGCACTTACATCGTTTTGATTTTGCTGCAGATTATCGCTTTTGTTTTCACTCCGATTCTCCCAGATATCAAAAACGAAGAAGCGCTTTTCGCTAGCCAATCTACGATTATTTACGATTCCACTGGAGGGGAGCTTTACACAATTCACGGAGATGAGAATCGTTTTGAAGTTCCGATGGAAAAAATTCCAGAAAGTGTGCAACTCGCTACTATCGCCGCGGAAGATGATAACTTTTACCATCATCCTGGTTTCGATGTAGATGCGATTATGAAAGCGATGCTGAGTGAAATCGGAATCGGTCGGCCACGCGGAGGTAGCACGATTACTCAACAATTCGTGAAGAATGTGTATCTCTCACCAGAAAGAACTTACTGGCGCAAAATCCAAGAGTTGCTACTCGCGCTGAAAGTAGAAAACAATTTCTCCAAAGAGGAGATTCTCACGATGTATCTCAATCGGATTCCCTACGGAAACAATGCTTACGGAATCCAAGCCGCCGCACAAACTTTCTTCGGGAAAGATGCAGAGAATCTCACTCTCGCAGAAAGTGTAGTTTTGGCAGGTTTGCCACAAGCACCTTCACGCTACAGCCCTTACGGGCAAAATCGGGATTTACTCATGGGAAGTTGCTCGAATCAGGAAGTGAAGGAAGCAGCAGCTGCAGATCTAGAAATCAAAGTTACAGGGAATGTTTATCTGAAGTTACTTTCTGATGGAGACAAATTTAAAGAAGGTAATTTCAAGGTAGGGGATACAATTACGATGCCTTTTGAAAATGAGTTTACTATTATTTCCAAAAATGGATTTTTCACTGCAAGCGTAGGAGATATTCCGTTAGAAATTGATTCTCTCAACTTCACTCAAAAGCGTGAGGATTTTGCGCCAGCGGAAGCAGTGGTGGTTTTTACTTGTATGAATCCAGAAGATCCTGATTACACTCCTGGAAGGAAAGATTATGTTTTGAATCGCATGTTGGATTTAGGATTCATTACCGAGGAGGAATATCTCGCTGCTTGGCAGGAATCAAATAATCTGCAATTCACCAAATATCGTGAAGATATCGCAGCGCCACATTTTATTTTCTATGTGAGAGATTTACTCGAAGAGAAATATGGAAAAGATTTAGTTGAGAGAGGAGGCTTGCGTGTTTTCACTACACTCAATCCAGATTTACAGGTAAAAGCAGAAGAATTAATCAGCAATCATTTCCCACACACAGTGGATGATAAAGGTGTGATTACCTGGAAACCAGATTATGGTGGTGCAAATAATGCTGCGCTACTTTCTATCGATGCAAAAACTGGGCAAATCCTTGCGATGGTTGGCAGCCGTGATTACTTCGAAACTCTAAACACTGATGGCACTGGTAATGATGGTGCTACGAATCTTGCTGATCGCTCCCGCCAACCTGGTAGTAGTTTCAAGCCGATTGTTTACGCTACAGGTTTCACTCAAGGTTATGCGCCAGGCAGCGTGTTATGGGATGTAGATACAGTTTTCGGTGCGAATTCTGGCAGTCCTTATGAGCCTAAGAATTTCGATGGAGGCACTTGGGGACCAACTACGATTCGCAAAGCGTTGGGTGGCAGCCGCAATATTCCTGCGGTAAAGATGGCAATTCTTGCTGGTGAGCCAGCTATCGTTGCGCAAGCGAAAGCAATGGGAATCGATACTCTCTTGAATAATGGAAGTTACGGGCCTTCGATCGGGCTCGGTGCTGGTGAAGTGCCGATGACTGAGATGTTGGCGGCTTACAATGTTTTCAATAATGATGGTGTATATATTCCGCTTACTCCGATTCTCAAAGTTACTGATAGCCAAGGAAATATTCTTGATGAATTCGAAGCCGATAAAATCGAGAAACACGAAGCGCTAGATGAGCAAAGTGCTTTCCTTGTGAAAAGTATTCTCACAGATCCAAATAGTCGCCCTGCTGGTTGGAATGGTTATCTCACTCTTGCTGGCAGGCCATCAGGCGCCAAGACTGGCACCGCCAATCGCCGTTTCGGTAAAGAAAAGAATGATGTGTTGCCAGGCGATATTTGGACGATTGGTTTCACTCCGCAGATTGCGACAGCGGTGTGGCTGGGTAATAACAACAACACTGCGATGAATATTCATGCAGAAGGTCTTACTGTTGCTGCGCCAATTTGGAAGAAATTCATGGAATATGCGCATACCAATCTACCAGTAGAAAACTTCACGATGCCTGAGGGAATTGTGCAACGTAGTGTGAGTTGGCTGACTGGTAAGCTGCCTAGCGATTCCACACCTTCCGACAAAATCGTTGTGGATTATTTCGCGGCGCAATCCGTGCCACTCGAAGTAGATAACGCTTTCATCACAATTACAGTCGATGCAGCTTCTGGCAAACTTCCTACCGAATATACTCCCGAAAGCGCGAAGGTGCAGAAAACATTTGTAAATATTCACTCTGAAAGACCTGATGATCCTGATTGGGAAAAACCGGTGAGAGCTTGGATGCAAGCTTATTCTGGGCAAACCGATGCAAATTTTTCCATAGCACCAACCGAATATGATGACGTGCATACAGCAGCCACTGCGAAGAATCCTCCTCGGATTACAATTGTTTCTCCAGTCTCAGGCTCCACTGTAGCCAAAGGCACTCTTGGAATTTTCGTCGATGTCACCGCTTCGAGTGGCGTGGAGAAAGTAGAGTTTTACCGTGATGGCGAATTAGTCTCTACTACTTCCTCTGGAGATGCGAAGGGAATTATTCCTATCTCACTACGCGCTGCTGATGGTGATAAATTTACAATTACCGCGAAGGTTTACGATAAGCTGTATTACTCCGATACTTCATCTGTGGAGGTTTTCGTTGGTGCGGATACGCAGCAGCCAACTGTGAGGATTACTTCTCCAACTAGTGGGCAAGAAGTTTCGCGCGATTCCACTTTACTCGTGAAGGCGGCTGCTTATGATTCTGGTAGTGATGTTGCTAGCGTAGTTTTTTTTCTCGATGGGAACAAAGTGGGAGAAGTTACTTCCACGCCTTATCAATTTCCTCTGGTAATTCGCTCCAGCACCTCTCTCGGAAATCACAAAGTGAGAGTAACTGCCACGGATTCCACGGGTTTCTCTATCAGCTCAGAAGCTAGTTTCGTTGTGGTGGCAGGTGATGGAAATCTCGAAGATTATTCGATTATCTCTCCTGCGGATGGCACCGTAGTAGAAAATGGCACTACTAAACTCGAAGTGCGCGGTCAAATTAATTCAGCTGCGATGAAACCAGTAGAAGTAGAATTTATCGCGCGAAATAAAGAAACTGGCGCGCGTGATTCTTTCGCAACGCTTACCAATCCTACTACTGAAACTTTCTCCGCGGTTTGGAGTGGATTCGGGGCGGGGAAGTATGAGTTGTATTTCAAAGCGAAGGATGCAGTTGGTAAAACCATTATCTCTAGCAGGAAAAATGTAGAGGTGAGATAATTCCCAGCTTGCCAAAGCTGTGCTAGAATAAAGCCCTAAAAATAGAAATTCCTTTAGTTATGCCAGCCAAAAAAGTTTCTCGCGTTGCTTTCATCGGAAGATTCCAACCGTTTCATCGCGGACACCTTTCTGTGTTGCAAGATTTAGTAGAAGAATATGACCAAGTCTTAGTGGTGATTGGGAGTAGTGATAAATTCCGCACTCTCGAAAATCCTTTCACTGTGGGTGAGAGGCATGCGATGGTAAAAGCGACGATGGATGCATTGAAAGTTGCGCAGGATAGATACAAAGTGATTCCACTGCCAGATATCGGTGATGATGAGAAATGGGTGAAGCAAGTGATAGATACTTGCCCAGATTTCGATACGGTGGTGAGTGGTAATCCAAAAGTGCAAGAGCTTTTTCGCAAGATCAAAAAGAAGAAAGTGATTGAGCCAAAGATGAAATATCGCATCACTGCGACAGCGGTGAGAGAAGCGATTCGCAATGGTGAAGATCTGAAAAAGTATCTCCATGAAGCAGTAGTCGCTTTCCTGCAGAAGATTGGCGCAGCGCGCAAAATTATCGATATCGAAGCAGAAGCGCAGGCAGCTGCAGCAGCGGAAGCTTCCGCGGAATAATGGAAAGTTCTAAATGTTCAAATTGTTTTAACTGTTGGAATTGTTTTTGGATTTACTTCCCACTTTTTTCTTCGAGTAAGCGAAGCGCATCGAGAAGTTTAGTGGCGCTGATTTATCGGGAGGTAACGGAAGTTTGCTAAAATCAAAGCCTGGCATCCTAAAAAATCTTTATGAATGAAATTTGGTTTCTCGTGATTGCGCTACTCCTCGCGTTTGCGGGGTTTGGTTTTTTCATTCACCGTAAATTCGAGGAATTACAAAAACCACAGGAAGATACCACGCAAAAACTCATGCTGGAGGTTATCGAAAACCTCCGCAAAGAAATCAATCGCCAAGGTGGAGAAACTCGCAAAGAAACTCTGGAAACTTTGCGCTTACTCGAAACCAAATTCGCTAATCTCAACCAGAGTGTAGATGCGAAGATTTCGGAAAACACGAAAGTATTAGGAGAGAGATTAGACAATGCTGCCAAAGTAATCGGTGTAGTTTCTGGAGAATTAGGAAAGATGAGTGAGATAAGAGGCAGCATGGAATCTCTTACACACTTCCTCAAGCATGGAAAACGCCGTGGCAATCTCGGAGAAGAAGGTCTCAAAGAAATGCTGAGTGATTCACTCCCAAATGAAAAATGGAAACTTCAATATGCTTTTCAAAGTGGAGAAACTGTCGATGCGGTAATCGAAACTAAGAATGGTTTGATTCCAGTGGATTCCAAATTCCCACTCGAAAACTTCGAGAAGATGCAGCAAGCGGAAGCAGAAAAAGATGCAGAAGCTGCGCGCAAAGAGTTTGCAAAAGATATGAAGAAGCACATCGATGCGATTGCGAAGAAATATATTCGCCCGGAAGAAAACACCGTGGATTTTGCGGTGCTTTATCTCCCAGCGGAATCGATCTACAACGAAGCGAGTGAGAATAATGAAATCTCCAAATACGCTAGAAGTAAAAATGTGCAGCTAGTTTCTCCTAACTCATTTTTCTATTTCCTGCGGGTGGTTTTGGTTGCTTATCAGAGTGAGAGATTTGAAGAGAATGCGAAGAAAGTTCTCGGACTCATTGCTGGTGTAAAAACCGAAGCAACTAAATTTGGTGAAGCACTTACACTCACCGCAAAGCATCTCAACAATGCGAAGAAGAATATGGATGAAACCGTTTCTGGTTATACCAAGCTGGAGATGAAGATTGAAAGAGTGGGGGAATACAGCGATGCTTTACCACTCGCAGAAATCAAAGAAGAGAAAGTGGTGATTGCAGCTGAGGAGAATGAGAAGTTGGAGTTGGAGGATTAATTTTCGGGAGTTGCTGCTTTTGCAAAAGCTAGTAATTCTTCAGCTGCTTTTCTAGCATCTGCTTTTGCTTTTTCTCCTCTAATAAAGAATTTTAAATTTTCCTTCTCTTCATCAGTTAAACCTAAAGTTTCTGCGATGGAGTTGAAAATTCCCTCATCAGCTAAATTTTCAATAGTTAATTCAACTTCCATTACTCCAGTGAATTCACCACCAGTTACTACAGTTTTTACTTTTACCTCTAGATAAGATTTACCATCTTCATCAGTTATAATTTCACCTCCTTTTCTTCTAATTACTTCAAGCAATATTGTTTGGAAATCAGGTTGTAGATTCATCACTTCTTTCAGTAATTCTCTGGTTTTTATAGCTAAAGTTAAAACTCCATCATTTTGAAATACTTCATTTGCTAAATCCGCTGCTATTTGCGTTTCACCTTTCGCTTCAGCTGCTTGTTTTTCGGATAGTAAATGTTTTCTTCTCTCAGCTAATAACACAATTTCTAAATCATCTACATCCATATCTAAACTTGCTGCTATAGTTGAAAGTTTATCTGGGAAAAATTCTAATAATTCTAAAACCCTATCCGCATCTGGTTGATTCGCATCACATGAAATATCTCCTGGGAGAATCCACGCTTTTTCTTCTCCAGCTGTTTTTGCAGCTTCCGCAATTCTGTGAATTGCAGCTGTGAAGATTGCTTGAATTTCTTCGATAACATCTTCGGGGTTTCTAGGTGTTTCACGCATGGAGTTTATGATTAAAAATTAGTGGTTAATTTTATCAATAGAATTTACTTTCTGTAAAGTATTTAGAAATTATACCCACTTGCTTCATTGAGTAATTTTTGTATACAATAAAACCAGTTATTTCTTAACCCCTCTCTCTATGGAAACACTCACTTTAGCTCAAATCATCGGGCCAACATTCCTGGCTGCAGGAATCGGTTTCCTGCTGCATCTGAAGTTTTACAAAAAAATGATAGATGATTTTGAAAAAAACCAAGGTTTAACCTACATCACAGGAATCATGATTATGATTTTGGGTTTCATTGTTGTGTTGAATCATAATATCTGGGGATGGAATGCAGCGGGAATTATCACTTTCTTAGGTTGGGCTAGTATCGTAAAAGGTGCGATTTTTCTCACTTTCCCAAGTCTACCTTTTGCAATTGCTAAACCAGTGCTTAACAACGCAATGATAATGAAAGTTGCAATGGTTGCGATGGTATTAGTGGGAGGTTATCTCAGCTACTATGGTTATTTCATGATGTAGTTTCTCAAAAAGTTTTTTCAAGAAAATGCTTCTACTCGCGTGGAGGCATTTTCATTTTCTGGTTTTTTCCTTTAGGCTTGCATCCATCAGTTTCTTTCAAAAAAAATGAAACAACTTGTAATCGTAGAATCTCCAGCCAAAGCGCGCACAATTACAAAATTCCTCGGAAAGGAATTTACTGTGAGAGCTAGCATGGGGCATATCCGAGATTTACCAAAATCCAAAATTGGTGTGGATACCGAAAATGGTTTCCTACCGGAATACATTACTTCGCGCGATAAAACGAAAGTGGTGACTGAGTTGCGCAAGCTGATGAAAGCTTCCGACAAACTCATACTCGCAACTGATGAGGATAGAGAAGGAGAGGCGATTGCGTGGCATTTGTTGCAAGTGCTCAAAATCGGTAAAGCGAAAGGAGAAGAAAATAAACCAGTAGAGAGAATTGCTTTCCATGAGATTACGAAACCCGCGATTTTGGCAGCTTTGGAAAATCCTAGAGAATTAGATCGAAACCTTATTGATGCGCAGCAAGCGCGGAGAGTTTTGGATAGATTGGTAGGTTATGAACTTTCTCCACTTATTTGGAAAAAGATTCGCTACGGATTATCTGCGGGTAGAGTGCAGAGTGTTGCGGTGAGATTAATCGTAGAGAGAGAAAGAGAAATCCAAAAATTCAATCCGATCGAATACTGGAGTATCGCAGCTGATCTTGAAACTCCCCGCAAAGATAAATTTACCGCAGAGCTAAGTAAAGTGGCTGGAGAAAAAGCGGTAGTATCTACCAAAGCGCAAGCGGAAAAAATCCTGATGGATCTCAAAGGTGGAGCTTTCACAGTTACCTCCGTGGAGAAAAAAGAAAAGAAGCGTAATCCACCACCACCTTTCATCACCTCCACGCTGCAAGCAGAAGCTTCACGTAAGTTGGGATTCAGCGTGAAGAAAACCATGATGCTAGCGCAGAGACTTTATGAAGGTGATGATTTGGGAGAAGGTTTGATTACTTACATGAGAACCGATTCCACTAATCTCGCGGAATCGAGTGTGAAAGCTGCGCGCAGTGTAATCGAAAAACGCTGGGGGAAAGAATATGTGCCAAAGACTCCACGCGTATTTACCAAGAAAGCCAAAGGCGCGCAGGAAGCGCATGAAGCGATTCGCCCAACTGATCCAAGTAGATTTCCTGAATCCGTAAAAGATTCGCTTGAAAAAGACGCTTACCGACTTTACGAATTAGTTTGGCAACGCATGCTGGCTTGCCAGATGGCAGAAGCGCTGATGGATCAAACGGCTGCGGATATCACTGCCAAGGATTACACTTTCCGCGCAACTGGCCAGACGGTGAGATTTCCAGGATTTCTCGCTGCCTACTCAGAAGGTAAAGATACTGAAGAAGAAGCCGCAGAAGATTCTGAAAAACTTCTGCCAGAAATTAACGAAAAGGAAATCATGAAGCTGTTGGAATTACTTCCAGAGCAACACTTCACCAAACCACCCGCCAGATATACAGAAGCAACCTTAGTGAAAAAATTGGAAAGTGAAGGTATCGGTAGGCCTTCCACTTATTCTCCAACGATTACCACGATTCAAACGCGCGGCTATGTGGAGAAGGAGGGAAAAGCCTTGAAGCCAACTGATACTGGGATGGTGGTGAATGATTTTCTTGTGGAACATTTTCCGAAAATTGTGGATTATCAATTCACTGCGGGCATGGAGTTGCAGCTTGATGAAGTAGCAGAAGGGGAATTGCGCTGGAATGAAGTAATGCAGAATTTTTATAAACCTTTTCACAAATTAATTACTGAAAAAATGGAGAGTGTAAGCAAACAAGATGTGGTAGCAGAAAAAACTGATGAGGTGTGTGATAAATGTGGGAAGCCGATGGAAATAAAACTTGGACGCTTCGGAAAATTCCTTAGCTGCACTGGCTATCCAGAATGCAAAAATGCGAAACCACTCGATAAAGCGCAAGATGCTGCGAATAAAGAAATGGAAGAAAAAATCGCTGGTAGAGTTTGCCCAGATTGCGGGAAACCTTTATCCGTAAAGCGCGGAAGATTCGGAATCTTCGTAGGTTGCAGTGGTTACCCAACTTGTAAATACATCGATAAAGCTGCGAAGAAGAGTGGGATCAAATGCCCAGATTGTGGTAAGGGTGATGTGGTTGAAAAATTCGCGAAGAAATCTCGCAAGAAATTCTGGGGTTGTGATAATTATCCTGAGTGTAAATTTGCAAGCTGGGACGAGCTACAAAAAACTCCTTGCGCAGAGTGTGGGGGAGTAGTGGTTGCGAAGAAAGATAAATTCACTTGCCTTAAATGTGGAGCAGAGCGAAAACGCGAAGAAGATTAACTCTAAGCTGCGGAAGCGATATCAGCGATATCCATGATTGGCAGCATAATCGCTGCTACCAAAACTGCCACCATCACACCAACAATCACGATGATAGTCGGCTCCATGATTGTAGTGAGGTTTTTTACAAAAGTATTTACTTCCTCATCATAAAATTCAGCAATCTTTTCTGCTACATTTCCAAGCTGTGCAGTTTGCTCACCAACCGCAATCATACTTACTACTAATCCTGGGAAGAGAGGGTCGCCTTCAATTACTTTATGAATTGGCACACCACGCTCAACTTCTTCTTTTACCTCGAGGAGGCGGCGTTTGTAAACTTCGTTTCCCACGGCGTTGGCAGTAATCTCAAGAGAGCGAATAATCGCTACTCCAGAAGAAGAAAGCAAAGCGAGCTGGCGAGAGAAAGAAGCTAATGCTACTCTCTTGTTTAAAGCTCCAAAGAGTGGAAGTTTCAACATCAAGCTATCCCAGGTATATCTACCTTTCGCTGTAGCCTTCCAAGATTTTACGAAGAGAAAAGCCCCTACAAATAAGAGAATTATCAATAACCAGTTTGGAATGAAAAGAGTATCAGAGATGCACCAATTGGAAGTGTTTACAAGTAACCGAGTAATTCCTGGAAGCTCTACTCCTGCGCTACCAAACAATTCACTTAAATTTGGAATCACGAGAGTCATCACGAGGATTACCGCTAAAACTAAAATACTTAAAACGACTCCTGGATAAATCAGTGCGCTTTGGATTTTACTTTTGAGGTTTGCGCTTTTTTCAGTTTCATCAGCGAGATCAGTGAGAGTTTTATTGAGTTGACCAGAAACTTCACCAGAGGCAATCATACCAACTTCAGCTTCATTGAAAATATCTTTATATTCACCCAAGGCACTAGAGAAATTTACACCAGTTTCTACATGATTGGCTATTTCACGTAAAATGTTCTGGAGATGTTTATTCTCGGTTTGTTCAGAAAGAATTTTCAGTGATTTTACAATCGAAAGCCCTACATTAATCATCACAGCCAGCAAACGGAAACACACTGCTTTGTCTTGAGGAGTGATTTTGGTTTGGCTAATGAGATAATCATTAATCGCTTCCAAAAAGTTTTTTGCAGTAGTGATTTTTTTCTTCACCACATACTCTTCAGATTTACCGATGTGAAGTTTCTCAGATTTATCTTCCACTTTTGGCTCTGGAGTTGCTACTGCTTCTTTCCCATCTGCTTTTTCTAAACTCACTACATTTAAACTTTCTTGGTTAAAAAGTTTATCAGCAGCTTCGAGTTTGCTGGCAGCCTCTATTTGTCCAGTAACTTCTTTGCCATTTTTATCGCGGGCTGTGTATTGGAAAAGCATAATAGGGAATTATTGTTTTTCTGTTTTTTCTGTAACAGTGATTTCAGTTGCGCGGGCTACGGTATAAACTTCTTCAGGTGTAGTGATTCCTTGGAGGATCTTCTCGATACCATCATGCTCCAGTGTTTTCATCCCTCCAGCAATCGCCGCAGTCTCAAGCTCATGCTCATTTGCTTTCTTGAGAATCAAATCTTTGAGTTTGTTATCTAGCTGCATCACTTCAAACAAACCAACGCGGCCGTGGTAGCCAGTGCCACCACAAGCATCACAACCTTTTCCGTGAAAAATTTTGATAGGTTGATTTACATCAGCTAGACCAAGTCGATTTCTCTCCTCGGGATTCATTGTGGCGATGGATCTGCGGATTTTTTGCTCAAGCTCTGGCACCATCACTGCTTCTTCTCGGCAGTTTGGGCAAATCTTTCTTACCAAGCGCTGTGCGATAATTGCATTTAGCGTAGCGGTAATCAAGAATGTTGCTACTTCCATATCAATTAAACGAGTGATAGTAGAGGCAGCAGAATTTGTGTGGATAGTCGAAAGCACAAGGTGACCGGTGAGGGAAGCTTCCACTGCCACCTCAATCGTTTCTTTATCACGGATTTCACCCACCATGATGATATCAGGATCTTGGCGGAGGCCAGTGCGTAAACCAAAAGCGAAATCGTAACCAATTGCGGGATGCACTTGGCTTTGGTTCAAACCATCTAGTTGGATTTCCACTGGATCCTCAATCGTAAGGATGTTTACTGCTGGAGTATTTAAAACATTCAAACAAGCGTATAGCGTAGTAGTTTTTCCACTTCCAGTTGGCCCAGTGGTTAGCATGATTCCATTCGGTGCGCTGATGGCGTTTTTGATAATCGCGAGATTGTGATCATCGATTCCCAATTCGTTGAGGGTTGGAATTTTGCGGCTACGATTTTGGATACGCATAACAATCTTCTCCCCATAAATTGTAGGAAGAGTGCTGACACGCAGATCCAAATCTTTACCATCTTTGGTCGTGATGCGAGTGCGACCATCTTGCGGAATACGCGTTTCATCAATCTTGAGATTACTCATAATCTTAATCCTACTCACCAAAGCAGAGTGGAGGCTAGGTGGGTATTCGATAATTGGGCGCAAAATACCATCTACACGAAATCTCACACGGATAGTGTATTCAGCTGATTCAACATGGATATCGGAGCTTTCCAGCTCGATAGCGTAGCTGATCATACTAGCTGCCATACGAGGGACATCGCTGGCAACAATTGCGTTCTGAAGCTCTGTGAGCTTTTCAGACATTTTGGTGTTGGGTTATTTTAGTTTTGTTTTGAGGTAGAGGTATCTGTGGTTTCTGTTTTAGTTGGTAGGATATAAGCATTTACCATTAAATCAGCTGTGATTGTTCCGATTCCATTTGCATCACTATCAGAAACTTGGATATCGATATCTTGCACATCAAGCAATCTTCCAGCATTTGTGGAACCACTCGTGATGCTGCCTGTATGTTCGAGATAGCGCAGTAATCCCATCAAATTCTCTTTGGTGGTAGTGAGAGACATTTTGAATGGGAGGACAACGTAATCGATATCATCTTTTTTTACAGGTTTATTAAAGTTGATGGAATTCAATACTAAAGTGCGATTACTGCCAGCAAGTTGATTAGTATATGCTTCAATCTCTCTTACGATTGTAGTTTGCTCGGCATTCTCGGGTAACGCTGTAGTGATAGCTTTTTGATCAACTTCTGCGCGGTAAGCGTAATCCTCTTTCAAATCACGATAGCTATCGCGATTCAACTCTAAGCTACTTTCAGTGTCTGCGATTTTTGTTTTCAGCTCTGCAAGTTGGCCATTCTCATTAGTGAGTTTTTGCCAACTTGGGATAATTACGAAAATCACTAAGCAGAGAAAAATAACAGCAGAGATTCCAAAACGCACTTTAGCGCTGCGGCGGAGTCTATCTTCATATTTAGCCATTGGGGAAGTGATTAAGTTTTAAGGAAAAACTTTTTAATTTAATTAGAGGGATTAAGAATCAGAGTGAGATAGCCAAATACATCTACATCAGTAGTTTTATCTTCTGAGATAGTAGTTGCTTCAGTGGTGCGAGTTTCTGCCTCAGGAGTAGTTTCTGCCGTTTTCTCTTCAACCATAGTTTCAGAAGTTGTAGTTGGAGTTTCTACTTTTGCTTCGGTTTTCTCTTCTGCGCTTGGAGCTGCTACTTCTTCAGTTTTTGGAGTAGCGAAATTCAAATCGTTAAGAGAGTTGAGATTAATATTTTCGCTGTTGGTTTTCTTTACGATTGGGGTAACTACCTTCACATCGAGAGGATCAGCTACGCTAGGATTTTGGATCTTGAGTGTGAAGTTGAGCGGTGCGAAGTATTCATCTTGGCGGTTTTTATTTTTAGTGAAAGAAAAACCATCTACTTCTTTGAAATATTTGCTGCCTTCAAACGCATCAATCAAATCAGCAAGCAGGGTAAAGTTTCTATCTCTATAAATCGCATCACCCAAAGCATTGCCACGGAGTTCGATTTCACCCTTATTGAGTTTGCCAGCATAGCCTGTGAAGGTTACGTATTTACCTTCTGGGTCGATATCAGCGCGGGGATCCGTATAAGCAGTATTGGCGGGATCTCTCTCGAGATCACTTCCAAGTCTTGCAATTTTTTCTACTCTATCAATCACATTACTCCAAGGCACTCTACCCGCTTTGAATTGATTGATGATATTTACTTTACCAAGGTTGTGCGCAATCACTGTAGCAGCAGCGAGATCTCCGTCGTTAGCCTTTTTACCTGGGGTGCCAGTGATACGAATTGCCTTTTGATAAACATCATTATCGGTAATCTGATCTACATTGAGCGCTGCAGCTTCACCGAGTGCAGTTTCAAAGCTGCTGAGGCGTTTATCAGAGATTTGCGTTACGATGTTTTTTAATTTTCCGACAACAGCCTGGGTAGCTATATCAGCGCTAGTGACATCAATAGCAGCTGCTTGTTTCTTGATATCAGCTACAAGATTACTAAGGTTGAGGTTTTTTACTTTTGTAAGAATATTTTGTGCAACCATTTGCGCAGCTTGATAGTTTTCTTTGGTGCTTGCGGAAGGGAAGCTTACTTCTTTGGGATTGATTTCTACGAGGATTCCAGTGAGTTGTTTGAATTCAGTTTCGATAGCTGCATTAGAATCAGGTAAAACTTTGAGCTCTTCTGCATCAGCTAGGATTTGGTCTAAAGCATTTTTACTAAATTCGATTCTGACATCACGCGCATTTTCCAAAGCT
Source organism: Candidatus Altimarinota bacterium (assembly GCA_028690585.1). GTDB lineage: Bacteria > Patescibacteriota > Gracilibacteria > JAHISY01 > JAHISY01 > JAQVAZ01. The sequence continues at coordinate 2,384 of JAQVAZ010000007.1, read as the reverse complement.
AAAACATCAGCTTCAGCGAGATAGATAATCTGCCCGTTAGTATCTACTGTGCGATAAAGTGGCTCACCATTATCCTCTCGAGAAATCACTTTTTCACCTTGAGGTCTCTTGTAATTCAAAACTGGATTCTCCAAATCCAAATCTACGATTTGGCTAGCAAGATCTTCGATACGCAACAGCTTGCTGAATTTTTGGGTATCAGTATTATCTGTTTCTAGTTGAGCTAGATATTGAGTTTTTTGGTTTACCAAAGTGGTTAGATTTTGTTGATCAATTTTCTGGTGGAAATAATTACTTTCACTCAAAACCGCGTAGAAATAAGCCCAAATACCCAGAGAGAGAATGATTGTAAGCGTTAAAACTGTTTTACTGAAACCATAAAAACCTTGTATTTTATTTTTGGTAGATTTGTAAGTTTGAGTAGCTTTTTCTGTATCGCGTTGCTCAATTTTTGGCTGGGAAGATTCTCTTTCAGCTTGACTAACAATCGCATCTACAAGAGAGTTTTTCACTAAATTACTCTTATGCTTGGCTGCATCGTTTTGGGCACTAAGCTTTTCCCAGAAGGAAGATTTTTCCTTGTCTTCACTAGGGATTTTAGAGTCTTGAGCCATAGTTAAGGGGTTTTAAAACTTACGGTTTAAGTAAATTATTCCGCTAATTCTAACATTTTCTAGGCAAAAAAACAAGATGGTTAGCTGTGTTTTGATTTAACGGGCTGGATTGAGTATTTCCATTACTAGAAACAATTTTACTCCCAAAATAGTGTTTTCAAGTTTTTTCCTTGTGATTTGAATTTTTGACTCTAAGCTCCTAAAATACTTGCGCCTTATCCCTATTCGGAAAGGCTTTTATTTTCTTCTCCTCTAATGCAGTTGCTAGATGGCCGCGCAACCGCTGATAAAATCCTCACTTCGGTAAAACAAAAAACTTGCGCGCTTAAATCCCCGATAGGATTGGGGGTTATTGTGGTTGGAGAGAATCCCGCTTCTGCTTCTTATGTGAGGCAAAAGCGTTTAGCAGCTGAGAAGGTGGGTTTCGATTATATCGAAGTGAAGTTGCCCGAGAGTGTTTCCGAGAAGCGCTTACTTGCTGAGATTGCGAAGCTCAATAATTCCAAAAAAATCCACGGATTTATTATTCAGCTACCACTTCCTCGCAAGATTAATGTGGCGAAAATTCTCCAATCCGTAAATCCAGAGAAAGATGTAGATGGTTTCCATCCAATCAATCTTGGGAAATGCTTAGCGGGTTTACCAGCTTTACTCCCGGCTACTCCCGCGGGAATCTTGATGTTGCTCGATACTTATGAGATTCCGCTACAAGGGAAAGAAATTACGGTGGTTGGCCATTCCAATATTGTCGGCAAGCCACTCGCAGCTTTACTCATCAATCGCAATGCTACGGTTACTGTTTGCCATCAATATACGCGTGATTTAGCTTTTCACACAAAGAATGCAGACATTCTTATTAGCGCCACCGGAGTTCCGAATCTTATCAAAGCACCGATGGTGAAGAAGGGTGTGATTGCGATCGATGTCGGCTGCGCCAAAGTCGGCGACAAATTAGTAGGGGATATCGATTTCACTGCCGTCAGCAAAAAAGCTGCCTTCATCACACCGGTGCCAGGTGGAGTCGGACCGATGACAGTGGCGACTCTTATTTACAATACTTATCTCGCAGCAACCAAAAAGATTTAACTTCTTCTTTATGTGTGGAATCATCGGTATCGTAGCAGAGAATCCGGTAATCGGAGATCTCTATGATGGTTTATCTACATTGCAACACAGGGGTCAAGATGCAGCGGGGATATTCACTTATGATGGGAGGCAAATTCACGATAAGAAAGGAAGGGGTTTGGTGAGAGATGTATTTGGAGCTGCGGATGTGAGGAAGCTGCGCGGTAATCTCGGTATTGGGCATGTGCGCTATCCAACTGCAGGTAGTTATTCTGAGGCAGAATCTCAGCCTTTCTATGTGAATTCTCCTTTCGGTTTAGCTTTGATTCACAACGGTAATCTCACCAATCCTGAAGCGCTGCGCAAAGAATTAAATTCCAAAGAGATCCGCCACCTCAATACCAGTAGTGATTCAGAAATTCTCCTCAATGTTTTGGCAGATGAAATTTCGCATCAGCACATGAAGCGTTTCTCTGCTGAGAAATTATTTGCCGCAGTATCGAAAACAATGAAGCGCGTGAATGGTAGTTACGCTAGTATCGTTCTCATCGCTGGGCAGGGTTTGCTCGCTTTCCGTGATCCAGAGGGTTTGCGCCCACTGTGTCTCGGAAAACGCAAAGGCAAAACTCAAGATGAATACACTGTAGCGAGTGAGAATGTTGCGCTTGCAGTGCTTGGTTACGAGATGCTGGGAGATATCCAAGC
>JAQVAZ010000030.1 GCA_028690585.1 Candidatus Altimarinota bacterium | reverse complement strand
GAATGTGATGCTGGAATCGATTGGTTGGAAACGCGAAGATGTTTTCATTGCGAATGTAGTGAAGTGTCGGCCACCAGAGAATCGAGATCCGCAACCCGATGAAGTGGAAGCCTGTTATCCTTATCTCGCAGCGCAGCTGGAAATTATCCAGCCAAAACTGATTTGCACTCTCGGCCGCCACAGCATGAATCGCTTCCTCCCAGGATTACAGATAAGCAAAGCGCATGGGAATCCTCTGCGGAGAAAAGATGGCAGAATTTTCCTACCACTCTACCACCCTGCCGCTGCGCTTTATTCTCCTGGCCAAAAAGAGATTCATCTCAAGGATTTTGCTAAAATTCCAAAAATTTTGGAGAAAATAAAAAACGGTTTGCAGTAAGGAATAAAATTTTTTATTCCCTACAAAAACTTAATCCTCACTCCCCTACTTGTGAATTCTAAAAGCTATCTCTCCGGAATCGCCCTCACAGCACTACTTGGCTGGATAGCGCTTTTTATCGTAATTTATAGGCTAGATCCTTACACCTCGGCTGCGTTAGCGGTGCCTTTTTTCTTGATTGCGCTTTTCCTCGCGCTGACTGGCAGCCTCACTCTCATCGGTTTCTACTGCCGAGTTTGGTTTCGTAGTGGAGAGATTTATCAGCAACATATTCACATTGCGCTACGCGAAGGTTTGCTAATTTCACTCGCAGTTTGCGTAGCTTTGGTGTTTCAAATTTTGCGGATTCTCACTTGGTGGGATGCGATTCTCATCACTGCTGCGATTGGTTTAGTAGAGATTTATTTTTCCTCACACGATTAAATTAGAATAATTTAGGCTATAATTTCCCCATGCTAGAAAAACTGCAGACACTCAAAACCGAAGCAATCTCTGCGATTTCCGCAGCAAGTAGTGAAACAACGCTGCGCGAAGTTGAAGTGAATTTTCTTGGCAGAAAAGGAAAACTCACAGAGATTTTGCGCGGATTGAAAGATCTTTCACCTGAAGAAAAAGGCAAACTCGGCAAAGCGAGTAATGATTTGAAAGTGGAGTTGGAAGCGCAAATCGCTACAAAAGCAGTGGAATTACAGCAAGCGCAATTTGGAAAACTCGCTGAGAGTGAATGGCTAGATGTGACTGCCACTGGTGAAGAAGCTTTGCGTGGAAGATTGCATCCGATTACTCAATTCATCGAAGAAGCCGAGAAGGTTATCGCTGGCCTCAGCTTCACTATAGCTTCTGGCCCTCAGATCGAAGATGATTTTCATAACTTCACCGCGCTAAATATTCCCGCAGACCACCCAGCGCGAGACAGCCAAGATACACTCTTCATCTCGGGAGAATCAGATCGGATGCTTCGCACTCAAACCAGCAGTGTGCAAATTCGCTATGCAGAATCACACAAACCACCTTTCCGAATCGTGGTGCCTGGCAGAGTTTTCCGCAAAGATGATTTCGATGCTTGCCACTCACCGATGTTTCATCAGCTGGAAGGATTGATGGTTGATAAAGATATTTCGCTGGCTAATATGAAAGCCATCATGGAAGAAGCAGTAAGGAAACTAGTAAACCCAGAAGCGAAATTTCGCTGGAGAACTAGCTATTTCCCATTCGTAGAGCCAGGCCTCGAAGTCGATATGAGTTGCACAGTTTGCGGAGGAAAAGGTTGCAGTGTGTGTAAGCAAACCGGCTGGGTAGAAATCGTGGGTTGCGGATTGGTGCATGCCAATGTTTTAGAGAATGTGAAAATAGATTCCAAGAAATGGAGTGGTTTTGCTTTTGGTTTCGGCATCGACAGGATGGTAATGCTGAAGCACCAAATCAAAGATATCCGCTTGCTGTATGAAGGTGATTTGAGATTCTTGAAACAATTCTAGAAGTTATGGGATAAGCTTCTAAAGAAATACATGAATCCAGGAATATTAGCCTCGTCTGAGCCTAGTGGAGAATTACCAATAAATTTGTTTATTGATACAAATATTTTTTTGGATCTTTATCATTTTAGTAAAGATGATTTAAATCAGCTTGATAATCTACTTCTTATAATAGATACCGACAGAGTAAAACTATTCCTTACAGATCAACTGATTAGTGAATTTAAGAGAAATAGAGAAAGTAAAATTAAAATTTCTCTGAAAAACTTAGAGGAATTCAAAACATATCCCCCGATACCAAGAATATGCGAAGAATATGCTGAAGCAAAAGAAATCCGCGAGAAAGGAAAAAATGTTGAAAAACTAAAAAACTCCCTAATTAAAAAGATAATGGGAAGCATGCGCAAGAAGGAGTTTAAGGCAGATAAAGTTATTGAAAGTATATTTTCACAGGATGTTATATTAATCGACGATAAAATATTAGAGAAAGCAAAAAGGAGAATTTTGATTGGCAACCCTCCCGGCAAAAACGGATCTCATGGCGATGCTATTAATTGGGAATGTCTTTTGGACAATGTTAATTATGGACAAGATTTACATCTCATCAGTGTAGATAGAGATTACTGCTCACCGATAGATGATGGTAAGTTTTCACTTTTCCTAGAAGAGGAGTGGGTTGCGAAGAAATCATCAAAAATTATTTACTACCGCGATTTATCTAGCTTTTTTAAAGCTAATTTTCCAAAAATTAAAATAACTGGAGAGGATATAAAAGATGCAAAAATTAAGCGATTCGCGAAAAGTGCTTCTTTTAAAGAAGTCAGAAAAAACTTAGGTGAGCTACAAAAAATTGGGGATTTTTCTTCTAAGCAAATAGAAGATATTGTAAAAGCCAGTCTATCAAATGGTCAGATAACTAGATGCCAAGAGTATAGCCCAAAAAGTGTAAGCGGCATCTTATCTGAAATCATTAAAGGTCATGGAAATGACATTGACTCTCAGGAATATAAACATTTTTGTGAAGTGTTTAATATCCCACAAGAAAAAAATCTAAGCGAAGACCAAATAGACAGCACACTAGATGATATACTCAATAGTTTATAAATAAGTCTCTCAATTCTAATTTCTCTATTTTGGTGGAGCTGAGGGGATTTGAACCCCTGGCCTCTTGCATGCCATGCAAGCGCTCTAGCCAACTGAGCTACAGCCCCAAAATAAAGCTGAGAGAGTTTAATTGAGTAAGAAATTCACCGCAAATCTGGTAGAATCTCCGTCGTGCAAAAAAGAATCTCCGTTTAAAAAGCGCGGAAATCTGATAGAATAATTTTCACAAGGCCACGTAGCCAAGTGGCTAAGGCAGCGGTTTGCAAAACCGCCATTCCCCGGTTCAAATCCGGGCGTGGCCTCCATCTCTTTCTTCAATTTTTTCTCCTCCGATGATTGATCTAAATCTACTCCGCAAAGATAAGGAAGCTTTTATCAAAGCAGTTTCACGCAAGCGTTGTAAAGTCGATATCAATGAAATCATCCAGCTGGATGAAGAAAGAAGAGAGTTGCTGCTAGCGACGGAATCGCATCGCCGAATCCAGAATGAAGCGAATCAAAAAATCTCTGGAGAAAAAGATGCTGGCAAGAAATCTGCGCTGATTGCCGAGATGAAAACTGTCAGTAATGAATTGAAACAACTAGAAGAAAAACTCGGAGAGATTCAAGAAAATCTCAATGGAAAACTTCTGCAAATTCCCAATCCTCCACATGAATCCGCGCCAGATGGTGGTGAAGATGATGCGAGTGAAGTGAAGAAAGTTGGCGAGATTCGCAATTTTACTTTCAAACCACGCGACCACTCAGAGCTTGGAGATATTCTCGATATCATCGATACGAAGCGCGGAGCGAAAGTAAGTGGCAGCCGCTTTTATTTCTTGAAGAATGGCGCGGTAAGATTGCAATTCGCGCTGCAGCAGTATGTGATGAATACACTGCTGGCAAAGGGTTTTACGCCGATGATTACTCCTACCCTCGTAAGGGAATCTGCGATGATTGGCACCGGATTTTTCCCAGCCGACAGAGAGCAAATCTACGCAGTGAATCCAACTACCGAAACAAATCCTGAAGGTGATGATTTATTCCTCACTGGCACAAGTGAAGTGCCACTCACGATGTATCATGCAGATGAAATTCTCGAAGGCGATTTTCCGAAGCGCTACTGTGGTTGGAGCACTTGCTACCGCCGCGAAGCTGGTAGCTATGGAAAAGATACCAAAGGAATTTTCCGAGTGCATCAATTCGATAAGTTTGAGATGTTTAGCTTCTGCAAACCGGAGGAAAGCTGGGCTGAGCATGATTTCATTCTCTCTTGTGAGGAGGAAATCATTGGTGGGCTGAAGCTTCCCTATCGCGTGGTAAATATCGCTGCCGGCGATCTCGGCGCGCCAGCCGCGAAGAAATATGATTGTGAAGTTTGGATTCCGACTGAGATGAGATATAGGGAATTGACTAGCTGCTCGAATTGCACTGATTTCCAAGCGCGCAGAGCTGGCATCCGCTATCGCGCTGACAAAGGCACGGAATATGCGCATACGCTGAATGGAACCGCTTGCGCGATGACTCGCATGCTAATCGCCATCCTCGAAAATTATCAGAATGAAGATGGCAGCGTAGAAATTCCGGAAGTCTTGCAGCCGTATATGGGCGGCGATAAAACTCTTACACCTAAAAAATAAATATGAGCTTATTCACTATTACTTTTACCATTGTTGGTTTAGCGCTGTTTGAAACTATCAGCAGTATTGATAATGCGATTATCAACGCAGAAGTGCTGACAACGATGGGAGCCAAAGCAAGGAAATGGTTTCTTAGCTGGGGAATTATTTTCGCTGTGGTTGGTATTCGCGGATTACTACCTTGGCTGATTGTCTGGATTGCAACTCCTAGCCTCGGACCAATCGAAGCGCTGACTGCTACTTTTAGTAGCGATCCCACAGCCGCCAACGCTATCGAAGCCAGCGCGCCTTATCTACTTATTGCAGGTGGCACTTTCTTCATTCTGCTTTTTCTTCACTGGCTATTTCTTGAGACAAAATCTTTTGGCTTACCAGGTGAGAAATTCTTTGCGAAATTTGGCACTTGGTTTTTTGCTGCTGCTTCTATCTTCCTCGCAGTAATTGTGTGGGAAGCGATTCACCGCGATGCGCTTCTCGCTTTCGCAGCAGTGGTTGGCTCTACAGCTTTCTTCATCACCCACGGGTTCAAAGAGCAAGCCGCGAAACAGGAAGAGAGATTGCTGCATGGTGATAGCAAATCAATCAAATCTGATTTTGCGAAACTGCTATATCTCGAAGTAATCGATGCGACTTTCTCTATCGATGGAGTGATTGGCGCTTTTGCGTTTACGATGGCAGTGCCTTTAATTCTTTTGGGAAATGGTATCGGCGCGCTAGTGGTGAGGCAGCTGACTGTAGCGAGTGTGGAAAAAATCAAACGCTATCCTTATTTAAAAAATGGCGCGATGTATTCCGTGCTTTTCCTCGGAGTAATCATGCTAGCAGATAGCTTCGGTATGCATATTCCTGAATGGATTTCTCCTCTCGCGACTGTGGTGATTGTAGGCTACTTTCTCTTGCTTTCAATTCGGGCTGCGAAAATGAAACAAGCGGTTTAATCCGTTGTCATCCCAGCGAAAGCTGGGATCCAGAAAAAAATTAAAGGCTGGCTTGGGTTTGTAATCCAAATCGAAACGTTTTTCATTCAGTAAGAGTTAGATTGTTTTTTCAAAATCTTAGAAAGTATTTGTCTGCAACTTCTGAAACAAGTGCTAATCAAAAAACATTTAGTCGGGGTTACAAGCCAAAGGCTTCCCCTTGGGAAACCCCGACCAGCTCTACTTTTTCTTTGCATGTGTAAAACGCCCCATTGGGGCGTTTCTACGGTATTTTTAAGCCTTATCTCAACTTAGTTTCCTCAATCCCCGCCTACCAGCAGACAGGCTTCTAAAGTTACTACTTATTGGTTGATTTGAAAGTCTGCGCCATCACTTGGAGAATTCCTCCATCGCTTGATTCAGAAGTTAGCTTGAGAGTTTTACTGTTTGTAAGGTAAAGATAAATCACACTCTTACCACTCTCTTTTTGAAGTGAATCAAAAGTGAAACTTGCCCCAGTCACCTCTTCTGCCACCACGCGAATCAAACCAGCAGGAAAAGGTTTATCGCTAAACTCTGTTTTAGTTTTAGTGGTATTTCTCCAATACCAACTGCGCGGATATTGTAGCTGATAGTTGGAAGTGTAGTTGGAGTATTGATTGTAGTTTTCCAGCAGCTTGGTAGTAGAGCCACTCGCGTTTACCACGATTAATTCTTTACCGTAAGCGGTATCTTTGCCTTCGCTAGTCAGCCAATCGGAAGTTTCTCCTGGCACGAAATAAGCTTGGGAATCGAGAGAAACTGTATCACCTACTACTGTGTAAACGAAAAGTAATCTGCGGGATTGGTCTCCCGATACATAAACCGCGTAAACATAATTTGGGGCTGCGAAAGCAATTTGCGCAATCGACCAGCTACCAGTTTTAGGTTTTTCTGGCGCGATGGTAGCGATGTTTTTTACGAGGTAATCGTAAACTTTAGATTGATTGGTGGATAATTCATCTTTGGTGGAATTCGCGTTTTGCAAAGTGGTTGTAGATTCCGCGGCAGCTCCATCAGGTCGGCGCCACATCGCTGCTTTTGTGCCTGAAGCAGCAAGAATCCAAGTATCGGGAGTGCCAGGTTTCTTTTTGTCAGAATCTCCGTAATACCAACCACGCTGCAACTCTGCGGCAGTAATCTGGGGAAGTTTGGTATTCTCGGGGAATTGATCTGCGCTAGTAGCTTTGGGTAAAGTGCTACTACTACTGCTGCTTGCCTCACAAGTGCCACCTGCATCAGGATAGTCTCCATCTAGTTTGCATTGTAAATCGATACCACACTGAATCGCTGCAATTCCTCCGCAGAATTCTCCTTCATTCGCGAAAACAGCGTTTGGATCACTAGCAGTGGAAGAAGTATCAGTAGGAGTAGATTCACCAGAGAGAGTGAAACTCTGCACAAATTCGAGGTAATAGCGGCGGTTTCTCGCGCGATTGGCAGAATCATTATCATACCAAGCGAGTGTAAAAACTTGCTTATCTTTCGCGAGATAAATTACTACACCAGTGGAATTTTGGAATTGATAACCCATCAAACCTGCTACCGAAACCTTGGTAAGCGAATCCGCTGTGTAACCGTAACCATCGATTAACCATTGGAGTAAATCCTGTTTATCATCATTCTTTAGTAGTAATACTTCCATCACTTTATCTTCACCATCGGAGAAAGCTACTCCGCTGCGGGTTTGATGCTGTGAAAAAATATTGGGGTAATTCACGGAGAAACCAAATTGTGGATCAGTATATTTTTCGATACTCACAGTGGCATCAGTAATCCCACCCTCAGTTTTTGGAGTTACTGCTACCACACTCATGATTTCTAGATTTCCCTCTACGGTTTTTTGAACTTTTCCCTCGAGAGTAACTTCTTTACCGATGTAATCATCAAGGTTGATTTGTGGAGTAGCTGCTTCTAGTAAAGCGATGAGATTTCCATCTTTTTCTAAACGATGGGTGCCTTGCTGATAAATACTCACACCCAAAGCTTGGATTACTCCTTCACGTTTTTCATAAGCTACTTGTGTTTCTTCTGTAGTAGTTGAGCCACAACCTACAAAAATAGGGGTTACCACGAGAAGCAACACCGCTATTAGAATTTTTTTTAACATGCGAAAGGATTTAATTTGTGGGAATTTTACTGGTTTAAACTTCGATAGCCAACTAATTTAGTTAGCTGGCTTCACCTCAGATGTTGGATAACCATCTTTCCCGTTTACCAAACTGAGTTTGATTGCGAAACATTGCTTCCCAGCTGTATGCTGCCACTCAGGCGAAACTCCCATATAAGCAGGCTGAGGAGTTTTCACATCTGCTGATTTATCGGAGCGATTGAAGTTAGCGCAAAGCTGATAGTTCTCTGCATCGGTAAGTGTATAGGCAAAGGTTTCTCCAGTCACTGGATCTTTGGTTACGCTAGATTGAATTTTCGCATCAGTCACGAGAGTATCGAGATTCGCTGGAAGTTTTTTGTTTATCTCAAAATAACTTTGCACTTGGTAACTAATCTGCTGAAGGTTACTCACTCTCTGTGTATCTTCACGCAACTCTCGCGCTGTTGTTGGGGAATCAATCAGCGAGAAAGAAGCTGCCAAAGCAACAACTAAAGCTACTATGAAACCAATCTCAAAAACCATTAAAATACTATCTTTCTTGAAGTTTTCGCGTTTCAAATCGTAGATGTAATAAGCACCGAAGCCTCCAGAAATCACGATAGCGGATAAAACTTTTAGCGCGAATTTGAGTGTAAGCTCACCCGCGAGGAAACTATTTAGTAAACCAATGAAGAAACCAATCGCAGTGCAGCTCGCGACTAAAAGAATAAGATAAGTTAACCATTTTCGCACTCCTGTGTTTGCATTGAGATCACCTGCAGCTAAATCTTTGTTTACCTTACGAGTTGCAAAAAGATAAACCGGGCCCGCTACAATCAAAGCAGAAATCGCAAAGCGCAAAACACTCTGATCATATCCCCCACTATAACTCAAGGTAGTTTCTGGAAAGAAATAATTGATTACTTGAAAAGCTACCTGCCCAAAAGCGATTCCCA
>JAQVAZ010000006.1 GCA_028690585.1 Candidatus Altimarinota bacterium | reverse complement strand
CATAGTAGGGCTTTTTAATATTTCTAGCTTTTCTTGTAGCTCGATTGCTTCATCTTCAAGCTGTTTATTCCAATTTCTAGCGTCTAGATATATTGCATCTTCTGACCTGCCAATATTATAAATTCCTGGCTCTGTAGCTATACCTACAATATCTTTTGCGCTTGGATTCTTAAGTTTAGTAACCATGCAGCAAGCTTCTAAGAAATTTCTTCTTACATGCCGATATTGATCATGCGAAATTGGTTTTTTAAATTTAGGAATTGGAAATAATAGAAAAACATAATAAGGATCGTTTTCTTCAGCTGGGGGCAATACTCTTAACATACGTTTATCTAAGGGGGCAGTTTTTAATATTTCCATTAACCTCTCTGATAAAAATCTTCTTTTAAATCTTGGTTCACGTGCCATAAACCTCAGAATCCTTAATGCCCCCTGCAGAAACAAAATACTGATTTTTAGCAAGCGCATGCTTACTAAATTTTTCAATTAATCGATCCCATACATAGCTTATACTATCGCTTTTTATTTGTGCTAAACGTTGGGGATGACTTTTGAAATTTTCCCAATATCCCTCCATTAAGGCTATGCCATCCATGTCTGAAGGTAAATCAAAATCATGCTCTCCATCCTTTACTCTCTTCAGATAGATTGCCAATAATTCTTCTTCACCAGCTGCGAATACGATTCTTGACCTCATTAGCTTTTCTTTTTTTTCTAGATATTTAACAAACTCTGAAATGGTATCACGTGTGCTCATAAGGGTTTCTAGGAAGAAATCATCTAATACATGTATAAAAGTTTTGTTGGGGTCTAAGTCACCAATCATAAAAGGATGAGTATGATCTTTAATTCCTTTAATATCTGAATTAATCATCAAGCTGCCACTTCCTCCAAGTTTTTCTGAAATTTTTTCTGACACTCCATGCGCTACAACAACGAGATGGAGCTTCATTTCATTTTTCTTAGGAAGATCTATTGGTAGTGGGATCGTGCAGTTTTTATCTAAGAAGATGCGATTCTGGAAATTTCGAATCCATTTCTCTGCGCCCCAGGCTTGCTTTGCTGATTCTTTTATTGCGCGATTAAACCAGCGTTTCCAATTAAGATCTTCATCTTCATTGTTTTGAAAATCGCAATGCTTATCAGAAAAAATAATTATATGATTTTCAAAAACAACTAATAAATCACATATCTCTTTACCACTTCCAACATCCTTGGGTTTTCCTTGATCACGATAGATATTAGGGTAGCTCCATAGAGATAAAAATGTTTTTTCACATAAGGCTTTTAAATATTCCTCTGAGGCAGTAACAGAAGTATTTTTTCTTATCGATTGGTGGTTGTTAGTTCCTGCATCCATTTTTAAATAATTTCCCTATAATCCCATCGCGCGAGAAATCATCTCAGCGATGAAGCCACGCGTTTGCGCGTTGCCATAATCCAGCGCTTCGGAGGAGAGGAGGATTTCTTTATTTAGCGCGATATTTACATAAGGGGTATACCACGCTTCACCAGTGGTAGCGGCGCTGATGCCATAACCGAAAGCATTCGCTAGCATCTTCAGCGCTTCGGCGCGATTCACAGGATTACCAGGGAGAAATTTCCCATCGGCATAGCCACTTACCCAACCATGCGTTTTCGCATAGCAAACATATGGCGCAAACCATTCAGTTTTCACATCGGAAAAACAATTACTACCAGTGAGATCTGCGGTGGGTGTGTCGGTAGCATTCACTAGCAGCTTCAGAAATTCTGCGCGGTTGATAGTCGCAGTCGGATGAAAAGTGCCATCGCTATAACCATTTACGATTCCCTCTCGCGCAATCGCATTGATAGCCTCAGAGTAGGGAGTAGTGGAGGTTACATCGGAAAAATAAGATTCCACTACACTGATGCCAGTCTCTCCTGTTTTCCACGAGACAAAAATTTTCGCGCCGTTATCTTTGGCAAAAGTGTAGAGGCGATTGAGTTTTATCGCAGTCGGCTCAGCCGGTAAACCATAGACAGATTTGCCAGTCACTTGGCGATAATCACTCGCATCATAGAAGCAGCCGCTGGTTTTTGGGCAGTAGGCATCACCACTCATAGTGAGGCTGACGAATTTCGTGCCAACGAGTTTACTGACGAGAGAATTCCAACTAGTTGCTGCTGCATCACTCAGTGTGAAAGTGAGTTTGTCGAAATAACTTACGCGTTTCACATCATTGGCGAGTAGCATCACGAGTTGTTTCTGCGCGAAATCACTTTGCTGCGCAGCGGTGACAGTTTTCTCGGCATTGTAATCACTTTGCGTGTAACCGAATTCCGTTACCCAAATCGGTTTCTCGCAGCCTGCATTTTGGAGAATCGCTTTATAAAAATTCACCCATTGCTCCACAGTGTGATAAGCATCTTTACTGGTATCGATTTCATCTGGCGCGACTCCGAGGTGATAAGGATGAAAAGCGAGAATGTCGAATTTCTCACAAGCTTTATCTAGCGCGAGAAACTCTTTCAACCAAGCGTAGTTGTAACCCGAGAGACTACCCAAAACTATTGGCGCTTTCACCTGAGAAATTTCTTCCCGAGTTTTCACGAGGAAATCGTAGTAATTCAAAGCGCGCGCTTTATCAGTCAATCCCAATCCGTGATGCGATTCATCAGGCTCATTACAGATTTCCGAAGCGTAAATATTTCTACTCGCATCGCGGTAAAACATCACTGCGTTTTCATCGCTAGCCCAGCAACCAGTAATCACGCGGGGATTCTGCGCATCGATTTGAATTTTTCCGTTGCTATCAATCACCACATCATGAGGAGTGGTAGTAGCAAACGCTAAAGAAATGCTTACGCAGAAAGCGAAGAAAAAAGTGATTAGTTTTTGCATTGAGATTTGATTTAGTTTTATTAAAAGTTTTTTCTTTCGCCTACGCTATCGCGGTGGTATTTCCCAAACTCTACCATCTTCAGCGCGAGATTTCCTTCGATAGTTGGCCCGTGGCTACAAACGCAGAAACCCGAATCATCGACTGCGCAGCTACCACACACTCCGATGCCGCATTTCATATATCTCTCCATGCTGATTTCACATGGAATCTTTTTCTGCTTACAGATTTCCGCCACGCGCTGCATCATCAACTCGGGGCCGCAACTGTAAACAAAATCATATTTTTTCTTCAGCAGCATTCTTTCAAATAATTCTGTGTTGAAACATTTTTCGCCACAGCTGCCATCATTGGTGGCGATTAAAACTTTTCCTCCCAAAGCTTCTGCGTGTTTTTTCCCAAAAACTAAATTTTTACTTCTAGCGCCGATAATTACATCCGCTGCGCAACCTTTCGCCTGAGAGAGAATTGAAAGTAGCGGCGCAACTCCGAAGCCGCCACCAATCAAAGCAATTTTTTTCTTACCGACTGGGAGAGTGAAGCCTCTGCCAAATGCGCCACGGATGCCGACTTTGTCTCCGACTTTGAGTTGATGCATCGCGCAAGAAAATTTTCCCACTGCGGAAATACTCAAACAAAATTCACCAGCTTTCTTCCGCCAAATCCCGATAGGTTTCTCATCTACTCTCGGAAGCCACACCATCACAAATTGCCCAGCTGCGAATTCCAAATCACTTTTGAAGACGAAAGTTTTGATTCCAGCTGCTTCTGGAATAATTTTCTGAATCGCGAGAGTGGTAGGGAGAGTGGTAGACAATAGTTTGTAGTTGGTAGAAGGTAGCTCTCTCACTGTCATCCCCGCGAAAGCGGGGATCCAGGTAGAAAAGATAATTTTTTTATTAGCTGGAATTTTTTGAAGAGGAAGTTTCAATTATTTGATTTGAGAAGTTTTTTATTTCTGGATTCCCAATCAAGTTGGGAATGACAATTAGGAGCGATGCGCGAGGCCAATGACTTCAGAAATATTTTTAATCTTGTGTTGCTTACACCACGCTTCCATTTCCTTCGCTATCTTCGCGAAAACTTCGCTGCCACCATCTACCACTGCGCTGCCAACTCCTACGAGAGTTGCGCCAGCTTGCATGATTTCAATCGCATCTCTACCACTACTGATTCCGCCGACTCCGATAATCGGAATCTTCACTGCTTTGTAAATATCATATACAGCTTTCACAGCAACGGGTTTCACCGCTGGGCCAGATAACCCTCCCACGCGATTCGCGAGAATCGGTTGCGCGGTTTCGATATCTATCACCATGCCTGGGCCGACAGTATTTATCGCTACGATTGCATCCGCGCCAGCCGCTTCCACTGCTTTGGCAATCTGCGCGATATTTGCCACATTAGGAGAAAGCTTCACCGCGAGAGGAATTTTGCCGCAGCGCGCTTTCGCGAGTTTCGTTGCCTCCGCTGCTAGATTCACATCACACGCAAAAGGTTTTCCAAATTCATCCTCCACATTTGGGCAGCTGATATTTAACTCAATCAAATCAGGTTTCAGCTTCGCTACCGCTTCTACCGTAGCTGCGTATTCTTCCAGCCGACTGCCAGCGATACTAGCGAAGAGAGGGGATTTACTTAGTTTCCGAAAACTCTCAATCTCCACTCGCGCTTCCTCAATACCGCCGTGTGGTAAACCGACAGCGTTGATGAGGTTTCCATTCCCCAGATGCAACACAGTAGGATTCGCGTGGCCAGCGTGGAATTTCAACCAAATTGATTTCGTAGTAGCTGCGCCACAACCATCGCGGCAAACCGCAGCGAGATTGCTACCAGTCACTCCGAGAATCCCAGAAGCCAAAACCAGCGAATTTACCATTTTGATGCCGAGGAATTTGGTAGAGAGATTCATTGGGGTTATTTTAAAGGATTAAGGATTAAGGATAAAGGATTAAGTTTCTCATATCTTTATTCGGGTGAGTGATACGCAAAAAGTTAACACCCCAGATATCTGGGGTGTTAACCACCGACTTAAGTCGGTGGTTAACTTTTTGCGCCGATTCTACTCGAAGAAAAAAGTTTGGGCTGTGATTATTGGGTGAAAAAATTCTCTCATTCTCAACGGATTTTTCCCTATAAAATACCGCTTTTGGCAACCCAGCAAACTTTATTAATTTGACGACTCATGCTAGAATTACGCGATGGTGGAGGAGAAATCTTCCCCACAAAAATTAAATTTCTATCTAGATGTATAACCAGTTTGAAAAATTCACGAAAGAAGCGAAACGCGCTTTAATTGTTGCGCAAGATCAAGCGCGTGAAGCGGGTTTGAGTTATGTCGGCACGGAGCATATTCTCCTCGGGATTCTCACACAGCCCGAGAGTCTCGGTGCTTCAGTATTACTCGGCTTCGGTGTGACAGTAGAAAATGTGAAACTTGTTTTGAAAACTGTTGGCCGCGCGAAAGCGAAAAAAACTACTGATACTGCGGAGGCAGGTAGCCTCTCTGGTTTCGCGAAGAAGGTGATTGAGGATTCGATTCGCACTGCTTACCACTACAATCACGCAGCGGTTGGCACCGAGCATCTCTTGCATGCTTTAGTTTCGCAAGAAAATACTGCCGCGACGGTGATTCTCGAAAATATGAAAATTCGGCCGGCGGATGTGAAGCGCCAAATCGAAGAAATTTTCCGTGATGCGGCGGAAGCGCAAAGCATTCCCAAAAATATTCACCCACTCGAAATTCTTTTCGGCAGTCTTCAACAAGTGATTTCTCGCCAGAATCCAAATCAAGATATGGGTGATGCCTTCAATCACAAAGAGGAAGAAGGTGGGATGCAGCCAGCCGCAGCGCAAGCGAATCAAACTAAGCGCCCGAAATCCAAAACTCCGGCGCTGGATTATTTCACCACGGATTTAACTGCTGAAGCGCGGAGTGGAAAACTCGACCCAGTGATTGGCCGCCAGATGGAAATCGATAGGATGACTGCGATTCTCAATCGCAAAACGAAAAACAATCCGATTCTCACGGGAGAGCCAGGAGTCGGTAAAACCGCTGTGGTAGAGGGATTAGCTTTAGCAATTGTAAGTGAGAAAGTTCCAAGTCAGATGTTGGGTAAACGCGTGTTGATGATTTCTATGACAGCTTTGGTTGCTGGCACGAAGTATCGTGGAGAATTCGAAGAGAGATTCAAAAAAGTTATCGATGAAGCTACTCAATATAGTGGAGAAGTAATTCTCTTCCTCGATGAGTTACATACTGTGATTGGCACTGGCGCAGCCGAGGGTAGTCTCGATGCTTCCAATATCCTGAAGCCAGCTTTAGCCAGAGGGAAAATCCAAGTCATTGGCGCGACGACTCTCGACGAATATCGCAAGCATGTGGAAAACGATAAAGCGCTGGCGCGCAGATTCCAGCCAGTGACAGTTTCCGAGCCAAGCGAAGAAGATACTGTGAAGATTCTCCAAGGTATCCGCGCGAGTTTCGAGAAACATCATGGCCTCATTATCGAAGATGCAGCTTTAGTTACTGCGGTGAAGATGAGTAAGCGCTACATCCCAGATAGATTCCTGCCTGATAAAGCAATCGATTTAGTTGATGAAGCTGCTTCTCTCAAATCGGTGAATCGCAAAGGCGATTCCGCGCAACTGAAAAAACTGAAGGAGGAATTAACCAAAATCACCGCGCAGAAAGAGGTGGCAGTGAGTAGCCAAAATTACGAAGAGGCTGCGAATCTTCGCACTCAAGAGTTGCGTCTCAAGCAAGAAATTGATTCGAGTAAAAATCAAATTCCAAAAAACGGTAAAGATACTCCGCAAGTTACCGCAGAAGATATCGCGAAGGTGGTGGCTTCTGCGACTGGAGTGCCAGTAGGAGATTTACTTGCAGAGGATGTAGTGAGACTGAAGGATTTGGAAAAAACTCTTCGCACTCGCATCATCGGGCAAAGCGCCGCTATCAAAGCAGTCTCGCAAGCAATTCGTAGAAGTAGAGTTGGTATCTCCACTATCAACCGCCCAATCGGCAGTTTCATTTTCCTCGGCCCAACAGGTGTCGGAAAAACTGAATTAGTAAAAACTCTCGCGAAAGAAGTTTACGGCAGCGAGAATGCGCTGGTGAAAATCGATATGAGTGAATTCATGGAGCGCCACTCTGCTTCTCGTCTCGTTGGTGCAAGCGCTGGCTACATCGGTTACGAAGAAGGTGGGCAACTGACAGAAGCGGTGAGACGTCGCCCTTATTCTGTGGTGCTTTTCGATGAGATCGAGAAGGCGCATCCAGAATTCCAGAATCTTTTACTCCAAGTTTTAGAAGATGGTTACCTCACCGATGCTAGAGGCCGTCGCACAGATTTCCGCAATACCATCATCGTGATGACTTCCAATCTCGGCGCAGAGAGAATGACAACCAAAGCTGGGAAGATTGGTTTCGCAGCAGGGGAAGAGTTGCATGATGCCAAAGCAGAATTCGAAGAGGTGAGAAGTGATGTTTTAAACAAACTCGAAGAATCTTTCCGCCCAGAGTTTCTCAATCGTGTGGATAAAGTGGTGGTCTTCGATCCGCTGACTTCTGATGAGATAAAACAAATCGTGGAATTACACATCGGTGATTTACAAACTCGCCTCAGTGATAGGAAGCTGAAAGTTGAATTAGCGCCGGCAGCCCTCGATTATCTCGCGGTGAAAGGTTACAATCCGAAATATGGCGCAAGGCCAGTGAGGAGAGTAATCACCGAAAAAGTAGAGGATGAGTTGGCTGGTATGTTACTCGATGGGAAATTTAAAAATGGCGATACGATTCTCATCGGCTACAGCAAAAAAGATGATGCGCTGACTTTTAAGAAGAAGGCAGGGTTGAGGAAATAAATAATTTAGCTTTATCTATCAGCTTTTTTCTTAAGCTTTCCACTCACAGATTTTCTCGCTTGCTGGCGTATCTCGGCTACTGATTTTCCTACTGTCTCAGATACTCTAGGGCTCACATCATCTGATTGTCTGAGTGATTGAAGAAATGCTCTTCTTTCACCTGTTTCTGGAATTATCTCTTCAATGTATTTGGTTACATCTCCAATAGCTAGCTTGCTTATCGCTTCAGCCAAAGCTGGACTTCTCCAATACCAGTCTTGGATTTTTTGCAGAGTTCTTTTTGTCCCATCAGCATCGCCAGCTTCAACTCTTTTTAGCGCGATAAAATGCAAGGCTCGGTATTTTTCATTATCATAGCTAATTTTGTCGGCGACTAATTCTGCCTCATCAATATTTCCAGCTTCAAGTAATTTTATTAATATCTTATAGAGGCTGGAATCTCTAACTTCAATATTGCTAATCATCATCATCATAGTCTCAATCCCTTCAGTAATTTTTCCAGTGTTGATCTGGTGTTGTGCAATCACATAATAAAGCAAGTCTTTCGCTTCAGTGTTTTCCATGCGAGATACCACATCAAGTGCTCCAGCAATATCATCGCCCTCGATACATTCAGTGAATTCACGAGATAACTGAAGATCATCAGTTTCTCCTTGGTTGCCTTTAGGTCTTTCATCCATTTTCGTAGAGTTAGAAATTAAGAAAGGAGATTATTTTACCTAATTAACCTCTAGAAGCAAATCTAGTTTCTAATGAAGAAGAGATAGCTAACACTTAAATGTAGTTTCAGTTTCCTCGCGAACCCCATCTCTGATTGCTTCCGCTTCCGTTTTTGCTTCGGGTGATTCCATCTCTCCGATAATTGCTTTCATCGTTCTTAGTATTGTTCCATCTTCCTTTCCTGAGTTTTTTCTTAATTCATCTAACTCTTTAATTCTTCTAAGGAGAATCTTATCTTTTGGAGTGGTTGCTTTACTGGTTTTTATTGCTTTTGTTCTCACGACTTTATTCGCTTCTTCTGGCAGCAATTCTTCTGCTTGCGCTTTTAACTCAGGAGTTTTGATTGCTGCTTTAGCAATTTTTGCTGATCTAATTTCTCCTCCATTCACGAGAATTATCATTCGTTGAAGCAGGAAGCCATCTTTGATTCCCGTAACTGCCGCAGCGCATTCAGCTTTTATCTTTGGATTTTGGATTCTTCTCTCAGCTTTACGCGCTGAAGTTTCATCTCTGTATGGATTTTGCATGAATGCGATTGCGATAAGATAAAACATCTCATCACAAAGATCAGTTTCTTCTATTTTTCCCACCAATAGTAAAGCGTTATCGAGATTCCCAACTGAGATTTCTTCTCTCACTGCAATTTCTTCTGGGGAATCTACTGGGTTTTCTTGCATTTTCATGTTTTTAGAATTTTAAAAAGGTTGAGATTCTAGCTGCCTTTACAAAAAAGCGCAAGTATTACTAAGTAGCTTACAGCAAAGTGATTGCCTAGAGTTTCACCTCTAGTGTTTCTCCGAGTCTCAGCGTGGAGTTTTCGATTTCCTTGCCTTCGCGCTTTACAATTTTTTCTATCTCAGCAGTTTTATCTCCAGCTTGATATTCACTCGTGAGTGAATAATTTTCCTCAAACTTTTGTGGAAGTTTGTAAGTGATTTTTACTTCGCGACTGAAGCTAGGTTGAGTAGTGAGAGAAAACATCAGATAAGTTTTTCCCAGCGAAGTTTTGGTTTCCACGCTATCGTTTCCCATTCCTTCTACTTCCACCAATTCACTTCCGAGTGGCAGGAAAACTTTTACCAAATCAATATTCCTATCTCCTCCGAGGATTCCTACCATCTCATCACTGAGATTCACGCCGAAGTTTTTCGCCAGCTGCGTGATTCTGATTCTCTCATCGCTACTCCAAGTATTGCTGCGAGTGAGAGTGAGAGTATCAGTAGCTTCACCATTCTCAGCGATTTCTGTTGTGTGTGAAATTTTATTGCTGGTGTATCTATCTGATTTATTTCCACTCAGAGAAGTATTCACGATGTAGAGATAATCACCCTCAGATTTTTGCATTGTATTCGCAATCCCGAAGCCAGCAGGAATTTTCGCTAACTCTTTTACACCACTCCAAAACTGAATATCTTTTTGTTGAATCGCATTGAGTATGAGATTCACGGCATCTTGTGGTGGAATCGTGATTAGCTTCTCACGCAGCGCTTCCCATACTTCCTGCAGAATCTGTTTTGGATTCGCGACTCCATCTACTTTCGTTTCAATCACGAGGGAAAGAATGAGGTTGAGATCTTCCGCAGTGATTTTTTCTTTGAAGCGCGCCAGCTTCACACCACCGACTTCTTTCACGATATCGCGCAGCAGATTACTTGTAATCGCTGATACTCCATCGACACTGCCAAAACCTGCTTCCTCAAATAACCAACTCGCGGCTTCCGCAGAGGTAGGGAAATCAGGATGATAATTCGCATCGCGTAAACCCCAATTCGCAGTAATCAAACCAAAACCTTCAGGCGGCTCAATATTGCGCGTGAGTTGCCCATCGATAGAGTAAACATCTTTGATTTCAAACTTACTCACGAATCCATCATTCAGTGTGAGAATCCCAACACTGCCGATGAAGCCACCAGTCGGGCGAATCTCATCAGGATTCTGGAAGAGAATCAGATATCGGCGGGGAGTTTTATTTCCTAGCAACTCAGGGATTTGCGGAAGCGCAGCGCTGAGAGGTTTCACCATTGCGAGGAAAAGATTCAGCTGCTCTTTTGCGTCTTTCACTTTGCTACTCAAATCACTTGGAAGTGAATCAGGATTTACCAAATCCAGCAGCGCCACGGCGTTTTCCATCTCACCGATTCCATCTACAATTTTTTTGATTGGAGAGGTGAGTTGCGCAGAAAAAGATTCCACAGGTTGATTCGCATTCACTGCCTGCTGCCGAATCAGCCAACTACTACTAGCGAGTTTCAATTCATCCGCAGCTTGCGCGAAATTTTCTCCCGCGCTGCCTAGCATTTTCCCCGCGCTGACTAGGCGACTGCCAGCTTGGATAGATTCTGGTTGCTGATTCAATACCACCCCCGCGCCACTCAGCGTGAGTAAATCTTTTTCTGCACCGCGCAGCGCTTCCGTAGCGATAGCGAATTGGTTACTGGATTCCGCAAAATTTCCCGCCGCAAAACTTTCGCCTGCTTGAGTGAGTTGATTCAATCCTGTGAAAGCAGTTTCTACCACTTTCACTACGGAAGCTTTGCCTCTGCCAAAAATACTGAAGAGATTCAAAAATAAAATCGCCACCAAAACTCCTGCGAGAAATTTAAATTTATTACGCTTGCGGGGTTTTTCTCCTGCGAGGAAAAGATTGTTACTCTCGACTTGTGGTTTCCTCTGCAAATCAAAATGTTTCCGCAGGGGATTCGCTAGCGCTTGTTGCGCGGGGATTTTTCCCAGCTGCAGCATATTTCTACGCATTTGTTTCTCCCGCTGAATCACGAGTGGTTCACTTTTGCGTTTTCGCAAATCAACGATTCTGCGAGGGGATTCTTTCAGGATTAAGGATTAAGAAGTAAGGATTAAGTTTCTATTATTTTTTGTTCGAGTTTGTCGAGAACTTTTGCTGTATAAACTTCTCGATTCCGCTTCGCTTCACTCGAAGAAAAATATTTTACTAACACCAACACCAATTACCAACACTATCTACCGAGGAAAATATCGAGAATTAAATCATCTGCTGTAGTTTGCAGATTCATCAGCGTGAAATGAAAAGGTTGCAGCAGAGGAATCTGTGTTGCAGGTAATTGCGTGTAGTAGAGATTGCCTTTGGAGAAATCACTTTCACTTAGCAGTGAAGTTAAACCAGTTTCATTCGCTTTGTAGCTTGTGAGGATTTTGGTTAGTAGCGCGTTATCAGAAGTGATGATGGTGAAATCATCGGTGTCTACAAAATCCAACTCATGCTGAGGAAATTTCAACTGCGTTACAGAGTAACCATTATTCGTTTCGATGCTTGCGGTGGGAGTAGTAGGAGTCAATACATAACCCGGAGTGGTATCAGGTAACGCAACGGTGGTTTCTTCTGCGCTAATCAAACCTTTGCCGCTGAGGATTTTTTGCTGGAGATTACTCGTGTTAGTTTTTGGTAAAATCCCAATAAAGTTTCCATTCTCGGTTACTCCTACCACACTAGTATCAGTGAGAAGTGGTGAGATATCTTGCAGGGTGATTCCGTTTCCCAGCCATTTCTGAATCGCTCCGAGGCTGCTGCCTTGCGCCAATATTCCAAAATTTGGATTGAGTTTCGCGGTAGCTTCGAGGAAATGTGTGAATTGTTTTTCACCACTTTCTACCAACCAGAATTTTGCTACTTCGGCATTTAGCAGTTGCAGCGCAGCAGGATTGAATTTACTGCTATCGAGGAAGAGAGGATTGCGCGCATACTCATCTTTCAAAATAAAATGTGTGGTGAGTTTGATACCACCTTCACTAGCGATGAGATTGATACCACCACTTTGCCAGAGATTTAGTAGCGGAGTAGTGATAGCATTTTCTATTCCATTTAGTTTTGCTGTGATGAGTTGATTTACAAAAGCTGGGGAGAAATAACCGAAACCCAAATCGCGTGGATTGAGTTTTGCGATTGCTGCGCGGTAGCCAGCAGTTTCAGAGACTCTCGTGATTTCTCCTTCCATGCTTCCGATTACATTTTTCAAATCTGGCAGATTGGCTGCGAGAATTAATTCACTGCCACGGAAAGTGAAAGCGAAGCTGTGAGAATTCGGATAGGTAAAAATTTCTCTACCAAGATAGTTTTCCGTTTTGAGTTTTTCATTGAGGAAACCTTGGCCGCGGAGATAAAGTAAAACGGCTTCAGGATTTTCACTATCCATCAATAAAACAAAACGTTGCGCATCAAGTTTCTCGCCAAGGAAAGCAACTCCAATCCGATTCTTCGCGAGATTCCACAGCTTCTCACTGCCAGTGATTCCAAGTGAATCCAACTCTAGTAGCTTCGTGATATCAGCCCCCAACCAGTTTTTGCGCAACAAATCCCATTCGTTATTTAGGCTGCTGGGGTGTAATTCTAAAAACAAAAGTGTTTCATCGGCTGGGAGGATTTTCGCTAGCGCTGCGGGGGCAGTATATTTCCACCAAAGAAACCAACTCAGCGCGAGAATCAGAATCACCGAAGCGGTGATTAAAACTCCACCAGCGAGGAAGCGAGAGTTGATTTTGTGTTTCATTGAAAAAGCTCTAATAGTGGAGGGAAGCTTGCATTATTTCCTCCAATTTTTCAATTTCCCGAGAGACGTTTTCGTGCCAAAACCTTACCTCTTTCTACACCGGGTTGATTGTAGGGATTTACACCGAGAATCTCACCCAAGAAAGCTACTTCCAACATAAAGAATTGCAGGAGATAGCCGAGAGTCTCTGCTTTGAGATTTGGTAGATTCCAAACGGCGAGGCTGCGTTGCTTCTCTGCCAAAGCCTGAGTCGTGGCTTCAAACTCCGCATGGAGAATTTCTAAGAAAGCCTTGCCAACGAGATGGGAGAATTCTTTACTGACATCTGGGAGATTGTGATTCACGCCAAAATCTTCCACCTTCAGAAAAATAAAAAATTTATCATTCGGGCCATCACTCCAGAGTTGGAGTTTGCTGTGTTGATCCGCAGCGCCGATACTTACCTCGGGAGTTATTCCCACCTTCGCACTTTTGCCAACACTCTCGGCGAGGAGTTGTGCATACCATTCGCCGAGGCTTCTTAGCCTGTAAGAGTAGGGGCAAAATACCGTGATGTTTTTTCCTTTGCGATAAGCTGCTGCGTGGAGTTTTGCAAAATCAAAAGCTTCGCGTGGATTTACTGCCGCTGCGCCTTGCAACAAATCTTTCACTTTCACTCCAGCTAGGGCTGCGGGAATCAAACCGACTTCACTCAAAACAGAAAATCTTCCGCCAACATCACTTGGCACTGAGAAGCTGGTGAGTTTTTCTTTCTCAGCTAATTCGCGTAAGAATCCTTTCTTACTATCAGTGATTGCCACGATGTGTTTGCGCCAGCCTTTTCCGAGTTTCTGCTTCACCACAAAAAACTGCGCGATGGTTTCGAGTGTGTCTCCTGATTTCGTAATCACCAACACGAGAGTTTTTTTCCAGTGGAGTTTTTTGAATAATAGATTCGTGTGGAGTGGATCGAGGTTATCGAGGAAATAAACTTTTGGTTTACTGCTGTGGCCGAGTGATTGAATCAAGGCTTGGCCACCGAGAGTGCTGCCGCCGATTCCTAAAACCAAAATATGTTTCCATTTTTTTCTTTCTCCTTTACTCCAATCTCTGATTGCATTCAGCTGTTGTTTTGGCAAAGCTGTAAACGCAGGAGGATTTTTTTCAAACTTTTCCCACACCTTAGCGGCAGCAGGGATTTTTTTTGGAGAGTTGCGGAAGCGGAGAGTAGGTGATTGCATTTTTCCTAGTTTAGCATTGCAAGGAATAAGGAATAATGGAATATGGAATAAAGCAGTTTGGATTTCTAATTTCACAAAACTTTTTTGTTCGAGCTTGTCGAGAACTTGTGCTACTCAACTTCTCGATGCGCTTCGCTTACTCGAAGAGAAAAACTGTAAACTGCTAACTGTAAACTTGAAACTGTATGAAGCCTGCCAAACTTACTATCGTTTTTATAATCCTCAATGCAACGCTTTTTCTGGCAAAACTTTTGGTGGGATGGAAATTTAACTCTCTCGCAGTTTTATCCGATGCTGGTAACTCTTTCGTAGATATCGCAACTTGTCTCGCGATTTACTTTGCTGTGAAGATTTCTGCGAAACCTGCCGATGCAGATCACCCATTTGGCCACAGCCGCGCTGAGCCTCTCGCTGCTTTCACTGTTTCGATTCTGACTTTTGTTTTAGCGACAGAAGTGATTCGCGATGCAGTGGGAAGATTAATCGATGGCTCGACTCCTGAGATGGGTTTCATCCCGATGTTGGTTTTGCTTGGAGTGATTGTCACCAAGAGTGGAATGTATTTGGCTGCGAGTTTTTCTTTTCGTAAAACTAGAAGCGAAGCGATGCAAGCGATTGCCACTGATGCGAAGATGGATGTGGTAATTTCTTCTCTCGCGATTGCCAGTGTCTTCGGCGTGAATTTCGGTTATCCGCAACTCGATGCTTATGCAGCGCTTTTCATCGCAGTGTGGATTGGTTTCGTGGGTTGGCAAATCGGAAAGAGTAATTTCGATAAATTACTCGGGCAAGTGCCAGATGAGAAAATCATGAAAGTGATTCGTATGAAACTCAATGCTTTGAAAAAACAAAAACGCATTCGCAACTTCCATGATTTACGCGCGCATTATGTCGGCAGTGAAATCCATCTCTCGGTGCATGTAGATACAGATGAATCAGTTTCTCCGCATGATTTACATCGCTTGGAAAAAGATATTCAAGCCAGACTGAAAAACACCAAGGGAGTTTCGCAGGTGATGGTGCATATTGATTTAGCTTGAGAAAGAATTAAGAATAAGGTTTCCATATTTCTCTCTTCGAGTGAGTGAAACTTTTTTGAATTGAGATTTTTTTTGGGGTTGTTATGATTAGCAATTGGAGAGAAATTTTAAATTGGTGGTAGAGACACCCCGGCGGGGTGTCTCTACGCGAGTAATTCAAATCTATTTTTTGCGCGCTAAGCGCGCAGGTTCGGATTTGTAATCCGAACCATTTATTTTTAAACATCACAAAATTTTCATATTCAGCTCGATTTAAAAACATGTGGTTCAAGTTACAAACTTGAACCTGCGCTTGTTACAGAAATTTTCTGGATTCCAGCTTTCGCTGGAATGACAAAAAGAAAGCGGGAATTACAAAAAAAGAAACTGTAAATTTGTATCTGCTGACTGAAAACTTTCCCCTAATCTTTTTTCAACACGGCAAGGAAAGCTTCTTGTGGGAGATTTACTTTTCCGAATTTTTTCATGCGCTTCTTGCCTTTCTTCTGTTTATCCAGCAGTTTATTTTTCCTCGTAACATCACCGCCGTAGAGATAGCCAGTCACATCTTTACGATAGGCAGAGATGGTTTCGCGCGCGATGACTTGCGCGCCGATGGCGGCTTGAATCGGAATCACGAAGTTGGCGCGAGGAATAATTTCCTTCAGCTTCGCGCAGAGTTGCATGCCGACTCCACGCGCTTCGCTGCGATGTGTGATGAAACTCAGCGCATCGACTTTTTCTCCTGCAACCAAAACATCTAATCGCACCAAATCACCAGGGCGGAAATCAAGATGCTCATAATTCAAACTCGCGTAACCCGAAGTAATATTTTTCAACTTATCGTAAAAATCGGTAACGATGGAAGCGAGTGGAATCTCATAATCCACCAAAGCGCGATTGGTATCGAGGAAGCTGAGATTTTTTTGCAAACCTCTTCTCTTCGTAACCAGCTCCAAAACGCCACCGAGATACTCTTTCGGAGTGACGATTTCTACTTTCACCCAAGGTTCTTTTATCTCCACATAACTACCAGAATCGGGTAACTCACTTGGGTTGCTGATTGGAATCATCTCGCCAGTCATTTTTACAATCTCATACTTTACACTCGGGGCAGTGACAATTAAATCCAGATTGTATTCTCTCTCCAATCTTTCTTGCACGATTTCCATGTGGAGTAAGCCGAGGAAGCCTACGCGGAAACCAAAACCTAGCGCGCCACTTTGCTCGGGTTCAAAAGTGAGGCTTGCATCATTCAAACTGAGTTTGCCTAGCGCATCGCGCAGCGTAGGGTAATCATCTGCTTCTGTGCAAAATACTCCCGCGAAAACAAAAGGCGTAACTTTCTTATAACCTGGCAGCGGAGTTGGCGCAGCTTCGATATTGTTTCCGTGTTTTATTTTTTTCCAAACAGTTTCACCCACACGCGCATCTCTCACACTTTTCAAACCAGTTACGATGTAACCAATCTCACCATTATGAATTGCTGCCGTCGGAGAATACTTCGGTTTAAAGCAGCCAACTTCCAGCGCTTCGAAATCACAACCAGCGCGGAGTAACTTCAACCTATCACCTTTGCGAATCTCTCCATTGAAATTTCTCACATAAATCACCACTCCACGATAAGTATCAAAAACGGAATCAAAAATCAGCGCCTTCATCTCATGCTCTTCGATATCGGGAAGTGGTTGTGGTGGGGGAATCCTCTCTATCACCGCATCCAAAACTGCTTCACAGTTGGTGCCTTCTTTCGCGCTAATTTCAATCACTTCTTCTCGTGGGATACTCAAAACATTTTCCAACTCGTTTTTTATCCTCTCCACATCGGCAGCGGGTAAATCGATTTTATTCAACACTGGGATAATCGTGAGATTGGATTCCAGCGCGAGATAAACATTCGCGAGAGTTTGCGCTTCGATTCCTTGCGTAGCATCCACTACTAGAATCGCACCTTCCACCGCCTTCAGACTTCTGCTTACTTCATAAGTGAAATCCGCGTGGCCAGGAGTATCGATCAGATTTAGTTGATGATTTTTCCAATCCATTCTGACTGGCTGCAGCTTAATTGTGATTCCTCTCTCTTGCTCGATATCCATCGTATCCAGTAGTTGCGCCTTCATATCGCGCTTATCGATAGTATGCGTGATTTCCAAAAGTCTATCCGCAAGCGTGGATTTCCCGTGGTCAATATGCGCGATGATGCAGAAATTGCGGATGCTTTTCACGCGGAGGAGTTTAGCAAAACTTCTTGAAAAAGCTTCAAATTAGAGAGAAATAAAAAGTTACGGAATTCTTAGAATTGACAAATGTAAAATAAAGATGCAGAATCTTGCACTATTAATTATGCCAGAAGTTAACGAATTCCAACCACCGAGAATTATAAAAGAAACTACTCTTTTCCCAGAAGAGTTTGAGATGATTGCTGCGCTTCGCAAAGTTGCAATGCAAGTTTTTCCTAGCATAATTGATGTGACTTTTGCTTGGGTTACTAATGGAGAGATTGTGCTTTGCGTGAAGCGTAAACCTCATAACGGTATCAATCCAATACACTATTACACTTTCTCTCGATTGAGAGAAAAATGCTTAAACTATGAGCTTGGGCAGCAGTTGGATTTACCGCCTCTGGAGTCAGCTTCATTTCATTCTTTAGTTGAAGAATCAATGCGGATAAGTGCAGCTGCTCGTGAGGAATTTGAGGCTAGTTTTGCAGCAAGAGAGCTTGATGTTTGGAATCTCTTTGATAAAGAAAGGAGAGAAACAGCAGCTACTTTGAAGCGGGAGGAATAATTCGCTACACTTCCCTCCGCTATGCAGGAGAGTTTTCGCAATCGGTCACGCTTCACGATGGATCGGTTTCAGGTTTTGTTTTATGCAGCGATTGTGTTTTTCGCTGTGATTTGCGCGAGATTAGGTTATCTCCAAATCATGCATGCGGATGATTACCGCAAACTCTCTGATGAGCAAAATTCGCGTGGTGTGGTTTTGCCAGCGAAGCGCGGAAACATCTATGCGCGGGATTATCGCACCGATGAGCTTTTTCCGCTTGCGCAAAATTCCACTACTTACACGATTTTTATTGATCCGATGCTGCTAGCTGATGGTAGCGAAACGAAAGTGCTAGATACGCTTTTCCCTATGCTATGGCAAGCGAAGCAGCAAGCGAATAAAAGTGATGAAGATGATAAAACAGCCGCAAAAAAAATAGCACCTACAAAACCAACACAAGTAGTATCTGCAGAAGGTGAGAAAGTAGCAACTGCTGATGCTGCAGTCTCAACTCCAGAAGCTCAGCCTACCAACACAGGAGAAGAAAACCAAAGCACAGCTGCTACTCCGATACTTAGTGATGAAGCAACATATCGCAATTACCTCATCCAAAAATTCACAACTAAAGATGTGGTGCGAAGAGAGTTACACGATATTCCTGATGATGCGCTGAAGGTAGTTACTGAAGCTTTTTTACCTGGGGTGAGTGTGGAGAGTGGAATGCTAGTTATCAATCCTACGCTAATTGATAATCCTGATGATACTGCTATAAAACTCGCAACAATTCTCGGAAAAGATTACAAAGATATCTATCCGCTGATGGTGAGGAAGAAAGTGCGCTATGCGATGCTAGCCAATAAGGTTTCACCTGATATCCGCGATAAGATTGAGAAGCTGGCGATTCGTGGAGTGGGTTCGATTCCTGAGTATCGGAGAGTTTATCCAGAGGGAAGTTTGGCTGCGCAAGTAGTGGGATTTCTAGATCACGATGAAAAAGGTGTGTATGGTATCGAAGGAAAATTCAACGATGCTTTGGCTGGCAAAAACGGTTTGCGCCGCACTCAAGTCGATCCATTTAATCGCCAAATTACTGTAGGAGATATCACTATTCAAAATGCGCAAGATGGAGAAAGTTTGGTGCTTACTATCGATCGCGCGATTCAAACGATGGTGGAAACCAGCTTGAAACAAGTGGTAGATAATCAACGCGCAGATAGCGGGCAGGTGATTGTGATGGATCCACACACGGGTGCGATTCTCGCGCTAGCGCATTATCCAACCTTCGATCCAAATAATTACAGCGCGGTTTATGAGAGAGAAGATTTAATCAAAAAAGAAAATATCAAAAAATGGGTAGATGCAGCGGGAAATGTGCAAGAGGAAAAAGAGGTTACTTGGGAAACTCCTGAGGGTGAAAAACCAGTAACCCAATACGATTACGAATACATCATTCGAAACGGTTACTATTTCCCAGTTTATACAGAATACGATAAAGCTGAGCAGCCGACCAAGAAGATGATTTTCAAGAATCGCACTGGAGAAGGAGTCTTCGCGCTGCGCGCTGGCACTTCACCTTATGAGCCTGGCTCCGTTTTCAAGCCAATCGTAATGTCGATGGCACTGGATGCGGGAGAAGTAACTCCTACTTCGCGCGGTAAATATAACGGGCCGGTGCAACTGGATGAGATGCTGCGGGGTAAGCCAATCACAATCAAAAATGCGCTGGGTAAATATTGGGGATTTGAAACGATGACTGAGATTATCGAGCATAGCTCGAATATCGGAATGACTTTCGTAGCGCAAAAGCTGGGCCGCGCAACTTTCTACGATTATCTCAAGAAGTTTGGTTTCGGCGAAAGAACCGATGTGGAATTCGAAGGAGAAGATCCGGGTTACTTCGCGAATTACACCAAGTGGACTGAATCCGAGCTTGTCACCAAAGGCTTCGGGCAAGGCATCACAGTGAATCTTTTCCAGATGGCTTCCGCTTACTCCGCGCTGGCGAATGGAGGATTGCTTATGAAACCTTACATCGTGGATAAAGAAATTCTTCCAAGTGGGCAAATCATCAAAACTGAGCCAAAAACTATTCGCAGAGTTATTGATGAGGAAACTTCCGCGGAGATTTCTCAAATCCTGATTTCCTCAGTAAGGAATGGTTATGCGATTCGCGCGAATATTCCAGGCTACTTCGTTGGTGGCAAAACTGGCACTAGCCAAACTTATTCCAAAGCAGGTTTCGCGTTGAATGATATCGGAACTACGATTGCTACTTTCGGAGGTTATGCGCCAGCCACTGATGCGAAATTCATCATGATTTGTAAGGTGGATAAACCGCGTGGCACAGAGTGGGGAGAAGCCACAGCGGGTGTGATTTTCCGCGCGGTGACAGAAGAGTTGCTGAAGAATTACTTTGCGATTCCACCAGAGGAAGTGAAGTAAAGAAGAATAAAGGATAAAGCAGGAATTTCTCTAGTTGTTTTTCCCGCGACTGCCTGTTTTTGGAGTGAAGGTGGGAATCCAAAAATTAAATAACACAAACTTCTCGAATCAGATTCACTTACTTGAAGAAAAAAGTTTTAGATGAGAAGAAGGCTGATGATTATTTATTCAATCGCGCAGCAGCCAATTCAGCCATTTCCATCAAGCGGTTGCTGTAGCCCCATTCGTTGTCATACCAAGCGATGACTTTCACCATGTTGTCTCCCACCACCATTGTATTTGGCGCATCGACGATGCTACTTCTCGCATCTGAAATATAATCAGAAGAAACTAGTGGGCGAGTTTCAAATCCTAGAATATTTTTTAGCTGACTTTCTGAAGCAAGTTTCAGCGCAGCATTCACTTCCTCCACGGTTACATTTTTCTTAAGCTCCGCTACGAAATCCACCACGGAAACTGTCGGAGTTGGCACTCGGAGAGAAATCCCAGTGAGTTTTCCTTTCAGCATTGGCAATACTTCTCCCACCGCTTTCGCAGCGCCAGTGGAAGTGGGGATGATATTCAGCGCAGCAGCGCGGCTTCGGCGTGGATCTTTGTGTGGAGAATCAATCAAGCGCTGGTCGGAAGTGTAAGCATGCGTGGTTGTCATCAATCCCTTCACAATTCCAAAATTTTCTTCCAAAACTTTGGCGACTGGCGCGAGGCAGTTGGTGGTGCAACTTGCGTTGCTGATGACGTGTTGGGTTTTTGGATCGAAGCTATCGCAATTCACACCTCTCACAAAAGTGCCATCCATTTCTTTGCCTGGCGCGGAGATGATTACCACTTTTGCGCCAGCGGTGAGATGCGCGCTAGCACTTGTTTTATCGGTAAAAAATCCAGTTGATTCGATTACTACTTCTACTCCGAGATCTTTCCAAGGCAACTCTGCTGGATTCTTTGCAGCCAAAACTTTGATTGCTTTTCCATTTACCATCAGCATATCTCCTTTTACTCCTACCACTCCATCGAATCTGCCGTATACGGAATCAAACTCAAAAAGATGCGCGAGAGTTTCGGCTGGCACTAAATCATTTATCGCAACTACTTCCAGCAGCGCGGAATCTTTGGCAAAAATTGCGCGGAGAGTTTGTCGGCCGATTCTTCCGAATCCGTTGATAGCGATTTTCATTTTGGGGGAAAGTTAAATAGAAAGCCTCAAGAGTGTAGCTTTTTTCCTTTTCCTCGAAAAGCCACTAAAATTTGCTCAACTAACGCTACCCCTATGAGTGAATGCATCTTTTGCGAAATCGCAGCCGGCAGATCTCCCGCTAGTGTGGAATACGAAGATGAGAGAGTGGTGGCTTTTCAAGATATTTACCCCAAAGCGCCGCTGCATATTCTCGTGATTCCCAAGAAGCATATTTCCTCAGTAGCAGATTTAGAAGAAGCTGATGCAGATTTGGTTTCGCATATGGTTTTTGTTGCGAAGAAACTGGCTGAGCAAAGGCATTTAGCCGGTTACAAATTGATTTTCAATGTAGGAAAAGAAGGTGGGCAAATCATTTTTCATCTGCATCTCCATCTTCTCGGTGGTTGGGAAAAACCAGCAGGGGAGATTTAGTCAGGATTAAGAATTAAGAAATAAGGATTAAGGATTAAGTTTCTAATCTTTTTATTCGAGTGAGGCATTAAGTGCCGAATCGAGAATTTAGAGAAATAAAACTTCTCGATGCGCTTTGCTTACTCGAAGAAAAAAGTTTTTAATTTCTGGATTCCCACATTCGCCACAAGGTGGCCACTTAGTGGCGGGAATGACAGCAGGTTTTTCCTCCAAAGTAAGCTGTTTTCTCTCTCTGAGAGCTTGAAAAAACAGCGTTTTTCTGCTAAAATGGTCTGATGTCAATACTAAAAAAGGTCGGGATTTTGAGCCTCGCGTTTGCGCTGATTTTCGCTTCTGCGCATGCAGCGGAATTGGCTTCCGATAGCCATGTCGGGCCGACAGCGAGTTTCACTGCTAGCTCTACGAGTTCTCCGGTAAACGAATCGATTACTTTTGATGCTACTGGTAGCCACGATGCGAAAGGAAGCAAAAGCGTTAGTTATCGTTGGGATTTCGGCGGTGGTAGCTGGAGTATCTGGAGTAGCAGCGCAACCACTACCCACAAATTCACTGATTCCAAAGAAGAATCTGTGCGTTTGCAAGTGAAAGATAGTGAAGGTTTTGTAGATGAAACTACTATAAAAATTAGTATTAAATCGATTAACCAAGCGCCAGTTTCCAAAATTAGCGTTACTCCACACGAGGGTGATACTTCTACAAGTTTCGTTTTTACCGTAGAAGCTTTTTCTCAAATCAATACTCCCACTGCTTCCCTCGAGGTTTGCTGGGATTGGGATAAAGATACGAAATGCGACACTGCTTGGAGTAAATCTCTCACTGCTTACCATACTTTTGATACCACAGGATACAAAGAGGTTTGGGTGCAAACGCGTGATACCAATAGTTTGATTGGCACAGAAAAAGGCTATTACATGATTGGAGAGGAGGATGATTCTCTTCGCACAAAAAAGATTGGCAGAATTCTCGTGAATGCTTCCGATGCACCACGCGCTAGTTTTAAAACTTGGCCAGTGAGTATCATTGCTGGCACAAATGTGCATCTTGATGCGAGTGCAACTCTCAATGCTACCGAGTATCGTTGGGATTTCGCGGGTGATGGGACTTTTGATACTGCTTGGTCGCCAACAAATACCATCCAACATGTTTACCAAAACATCGGAGTTTTCTCTACGATTCTCGAAGCGCGTAATGCTGCTGGTAAAACCGATCGCACTTTTCGCACGGTTTCTGTAGGCGCTGCTGGTAATGTTTTACCAGAAGCAATTTTCACAATGAGGAATCAAACTAATTCCACTGCGGGAAATAGTCTCGGAGTTTTACTCGATGAATTTTCTTTCAGCGCAGGTGGTAGCAAAGATTCCGATGGAAGCGTAGGCAAACTCCAAGCGCGCTGGGATTTCGAAGGTGATGGTGAGTGGGATACCACTTTCTCCACAACCAAAACTGCGAAACACGCTTACACTGAAACAGGAAAATACAAACCAGGATTACAGATTCTCGATGAGAAAGGTGGTTTAGCCGAAGCCACTGCTTCTCTCGAAATCGTCGGTAATACTCCTCCAGTCGCGAAGCTGATAGTTACTCCTGCTACTGGTAGCATCCTTACTTCTTTTCGCTTCGATGCGAGTGGAACCAAAGATGATCAAACTGGCACAACTAATCTCGAGTATCGTTGGGATTTCGATGGAGATGGAAATTTCGAAACTACTTTCAAATCTTCTCGTAGTGAAACACACACTTATTCCACTGCTGGTAAAAAAGTTGCAATCGTAGAAGTGCGAGATCACGCGAATGCGCTTTCCCGCGCTTATGTTGAATTAAACGTAGCGCAAACTTCTGCGCCACTCGCTGGTTTCACAGTGACTCCAAGTGTCGGCACTTTTGATACTACTTTCCAATTTGATGCCAGCACAACTTATTCTGTAAGTGGTGGGCAACTTTCTTACCGTTGGGATTTTGATGCGCATGGTGACAATGATATTAATTTCGATACTAGCTTTATCAGCAGTGTGAAAACTACGCATCGTTATACGGCAGTGGGTAGCTATCGTGTGAGATTGACTGTCAAAAATGCTTCAGGTGAAACTTCGGATTTTTATCAAAATGTTACCGTAGATAAAAGCAGTGCAGCTTTTGCCTACCTCAAAAAAAATAATCTTTTTACTGATGTGGTGAATCCTACGGAATTAATTACGCGTGGGGAGTTGACAGAGTTGGTAGTGAAAGTGACACAAGCAAAAGTGCTTTCTCCTCGCTATCAGGAATTTACCGATGTAGAACTCAAAGATAAAAATGCTGCTTATATCTCTACCGCGGTGAAATACCACTGGATTTCTCCTCGCAGCAATTTTGCTTTTCATCCTGATGATGTAGTGAATCGCGCAGAGGCTGTGAAGATTATTATCTCTGCGCTTTATCCAAGGATTGCGGTTTACACCACGGAGCCTTTCGCTGATGTAGCGAAAGATGCATGGTATGCGCGTTTTGTCAGCGTGGCTTATGTTGATAGTCTGCTTGATGATAGTGATAGCTATTTCCGCCCAAGTAAAACGGTTACTTATGGAGAAGTGGTAGAGTGGGCAGCTGCGTTGCGTGAGAAATATGCTAAGAGTTTGCGCGTTGCTGCAGGCAAGAAATTCCAACCAGCGAGTTTATTCGCTTCACTTCTTAGCTTGTTGGAATAGCTTAAAAATGCTAAAATAACCCGATTTAAATCTAAAAACTAAAACTAAATTGCAATACAAAGTTCCACAGAACGTGCAAATCGAGGATAAAATCCTGCCTTTTATGACACTGAGGCAGCTGATCACTTGTGGTATCGGTGGTGGGATTACTTACATGGTTTATATCTCTCTCCAATTCCAAACTCCTGAAGTGTGGATTCCACCAGTAGCGATTCTTGGTAGCATTACTCTCGCTGTCGCTTTCCTCCAGATTCACGGAATTCCTTTTGTGCAGTATGTGTTGCTGTGGTTGGAAAGTTATCTCAATGCGAAGAAACGCATTTGGATGAAGTCAGCAGGCGATTTACAGTTTCCTTCTGGAGATACTCCAACGAAACAAAAACCAAAATCTAAACAACAACTTAAACAAAAACTTACTGTCAAAGATGTAGAGAAACTTTCTCACATACTTGATGAAGGTAAAATCTAATTTCTTTTCCTATGAGTGATTCTGTAAAAGCTACCGCGCAAAAAGATCCAGCTGCTTCTACGCAGATGTATATGCGTATCGCGGAAATCCATAGTGATACCGTAGTGCTAAAAAACGGTGGGATTCGCGCAGTGCTAGAAGTTGGTAGTATCAATGTAAATCTTAAATCCGAAGAAGAGCAAATCGCGCTAGCGCGTGGTTATCAGAACTTCCTCAACTCTCTCGAGTTTCCAATTCAAATCGTAGTCAGAAGTAAGAAGCTCGATATCTCTGGTTATCTCGATAAACTCAAAGAGGTTGGCAAGAAACAAACCAACGAGTTACTCAAGAATCAGGTGGTGGAATACGGAGAATATGTGAGAAGGTTGGTGGAATTTGCAGATATCATGGATAAGCAGTTTTACATTGTGATTCCTTATGATACTTACCGCGCAGCCAATCCAAATCTTTTCCAAAGCTTCTGGAATTATATTCACCCAGGTGATTCTATTAGTGCTTTCGAAAAACGCCAAAGAGAATTCAATGAAGTTTCTAAGAAGCTTACTGAGAGAATCGATGCTGTTATCGGCGGTTTAGAAAACTGTGGATTACAAACACGCAAACTCAAAACTCCCGAATTAATTAAGCTTTATTACAATATCTACAATCCACTGACTGCGCGAAATGAAAAAGTGAATGATATCGAAAAGTTTGATTTGATGGATGCCGAAGCGGCAGCGCGTAGCGCAACCGCGTAAAGGAATTCAGGATTAAGTTTTTAGAAATAGTGTAGAAACGCCCCAGCGGGGCGTTTTGCATATTCTAATGATTTTTGGATTCCCGCTTTCGCGGGAATGACAACGGAGATTTTTGAAATTAACTCAGCAGTTGCTTCAAGATTTCACTAATCTTTTTCGTAGGGAAACCTACAATCACATCAAACTCTCCAGAGATTTTTTCGACAAACGCATCCCCGATTTCTTGAATCGCGTAGCTACCAGCAAAACCTTCCACTGGATTTTCTCTCACATATTTTTCAATTTCCGCATCACTGAGTTTCCGAAAAGTTACCTCAGCGATTGCTGCTCCACAGATTTCTTCTTTTTCTCTTTTTACACAATAACCTGTAGCAATAGTGTGAGTTGTGCCACTGAGTTTCCGTAGCATCTTCACGGCTTCAGTTTTATCCGCAGGTTTCCCGAGTAATTCTCCTGCTACTTCTCCGAGAGTGTCGCAACCGATTACGATTTCTTCAGAATTTTCTAGCCAAGCTGCATTCGCTTTTTCGGCTGCGAGGCGCTGCGCGTTTTCCGCAGCGGATTTTCCTTTCTCCAAAATTTCTTCGCGATGAACCACGCGAATTTCAAAATCAGGAATAATTTTTACGAGTAACTCTTTGCGGCGTGGAGAAGCGGAAGCGAGAATAACTTTCATCCGCCTTCGCCTACCACGGTGGGCTTCGGCGGATTCCGCTTTTCGCTTAGATGCGTGGAGCTTCATTTCACGGAAGAGATAGCGCGTAAATCACTCACGATTTTTTTCAAAACTTTTACTACACGCTGAATTTGCGCGGAGGTGGTGCTTCTACCCAAAGTTAAACGCAGGCTTCCGTGTTTCCATTCGTGTGGAATCTGCATCGCAGTCAAAACATGGCTGGGTTGCAGACTCGCGCTGTTGCAAGCGCTACCAGTGGAAGCAGCGATGCCTTCGAAATCTAATCTCAGTAAAATACTTTCTCCTTCTACTCCGTAGAAAATAAAACTCGCGCTGCCTGGTAATCTTTCCGTTGCGTGGCCAGTGAGTTTACTGCGCGGAATTTCTTTCAGAATTTTATTCACCAATTCTTCGCGTAACTTCGTTAACCGCGCAGCTTCTTTCTCACGTTTACTATTCGCAAGCTTCAAGGCTGCTGCAGCGCCTACGATTCCTGCTACATTTTCTGTGCCAGCGCGTTTACCTTTTTCTTGGCCGCCACCAGTTTGCGTTGGTAGTAGTTTCACACCATTTTTCACATAGAGAATCCCCACACCTTTTGGCCCGTAAAATTTATGCGCAGATAAGCTGAGTAAATCAACTTTCAAGTGTCCCACATCCAGATTCAAAATCCCGCCACCTTGCACTGCATCGGTATGTAGCAGGGGAGTTACTTCACCTCTCTCTCTTTTTTTCTCCAGCATTTTTCCGATTTCTCTCACTGGTAACAGGCTACCGATTTCATTATTCGCCAGCATGATGGAAATCAGTTTCGTATTTGGTTTGATAGCTGCTTCCACTTGCGCGACACTTACTCTGCCGTATTCATCTACTGGGAGAATCGTAATTTCATAACCTTCTTTCCGTAGCGCTTCCGCAGTGTAGAGAATCGCGTGGTGCTCCACGGCAGTAGTGATAAGATGCCCATCTTTGAAATTATGCATCACACCACGCAGCGCAAGATTGTCAGACTCTGTGCCACCACTCGTAAAAATAATTTCATTCGCTTCGCATTCCAGAATTTCCGCAACGGTTTTTCTTACTGTATCTACTGCGCTTCGCGCTGCCTGCCCGAAAGCATGAATCGAGCTGGGATTACCAAATACTTCAGTGAGATACGGCTGCATCGCTTTCAAAACTTTCGGATCAAGCGGAGTAGTCGCAGAGTGATCGAGATAGATTGGTTTAGTCGCCACAGATGCAAGAGTTAAGCTTTTTTCATTTCCTTAATTAGTTTCTTGATATTGGTTGCGCAGTTTCCACAACCACCACCAGCGCCACTTTTCGCTTTTACTTTTTCAAAAGTATCGAATCCGCTTTTCACCAGCATCTCCAACTCGCGCTTACTCACTCCGAAACATTCACATACGATTTCATTTCCAGTATTTTTAGAATTCGTAATTCTTGCCTGCTGCCCAGATTTCGCAAAGTAATCAAAAATCGCGGCTTGCAAAGCCTGATCTCCCAATACAGAGCAGTGGATTTTATTTTGCGGTAATCCGTGTAAGCGTTTCAAAATATCTTGTGGAGTAATCTTCAACGCCTTCTCGATAGACATTCCACCTTTTTCCAAAACCATCTCACTCAACATCGAAGTGGAGCCAATCGCACTCGCGCATCCAAAAGTTTGCCAACGCATATCTTTAATCCTATCTTTTTTTTGATCGACTTTTATCCAGATGCGCATCACATCACCACATGCTGGGCTGCCGACTTCACCTTCACCATCCACATCCTTCAACCATTTTTCATCTTCTTCAAATAAAACATTTTGCGGATTGAAAAAATGTTTCTTCACTACATCGGAGTAAACCCAAGCGGAATTTTTTACAGGTTTTGGCATAATTTAAATTAAATCAGTTAAGCGAACTTTCTGTAGCTCAGCGAGAAATTTTTCTTGGATTCCTCCCCAAGTTTTCAGAATCTTGCAGCCACCGCTGCGCACACATTTCGTATTTTTC
Organism: Candidatus Altimarinota bacterium; assembly: GCA_028690585.1. GTDB lineage: Bacteria > Patescibacteriota > Gracilibacteria > JAHISY01 > JAHISY01 > JAQVAZ01. The sequence goes on along the minus strand of JAQVAZ010000006.1, from coordinate 13,122 downwards.
TTTTGTAAACATGCGTGAATATTCATCGGGCCTTCCACTGCTTCCACAATATCTTTGAGAGAAATTTGCTGTGGCTTCTTCGCGAGGAGATAACCCTCACCAGTTTTCGTAGTGATGAGTTTTGCATCGCGCAGTTTTTGGAAAACATTCCTGAGAAAATACACGGATAGTTTTTCATTCTCACCGATTTCTGCTGCGCTAGCAGCTACTCCATTTTTTTTCGCGAGATAACCCAATCCGAGAAGCGCGTATTCGGTGGCACGAGAGATTTGCATAATTTTTTGTGAGGCAAAAAGTATTCTACACAAAATTGGTGTAGAAGCAAGAGTTGGAATAAGGAATATGGAATAGTGGAATAAAGCAGAAAAATTTCACAAAACTTTTTTGTTCGAGCTTGTCGAGAACTTTTGCTGCTCAAGCTTCTCGATTTCGCTGCGCTTCACTCGAAGAAAAAAATTAGCTGTGATTCGCTCAATAGAATAATTTTTCTGGATCCCCGCCTTCGCGGGGATGACAAAAGGGAAGCGGGAATAGAAAAATTAGTTTTGTTAGAATCTTTCCAATGCTTACTCATGCAATTCTCTCTCCGCATCCACCCGCGCTGATTCCTGCTGTCGGAAAAGAAAATTTGCGGCGGTTTGAGAAAACGGTGAATGCTTTGCTTTCGACTGCGATGGGGTTGCGTGAAAACCCTCCCGATACTTTCATTATTCTTTCTCCGCATGGAGAAATTCAAGCGAATAGTTTTACGATTCAAATTCCACACAGCGAAAACTTCACTGCGGATTTCGCAGAATTCTCTGCGTCAGAAGTTATCAAAACTTATACACGCGACAGATTGCTTTCCGCGCAAATCGTAGAGGCTGCTACTTCCAAGGGTTTGCAGATTCAACCTACCACTGGAGAGAAGTTAGATTTCGGTGTTTCTGTGCCGCTGTATTATTTCGCTGCTGCTTTCCCGCAGGCGCAGGTAGTGAGTCTGGGAATTTCGCTGGCTTCTTCCACCACGCATTTCGAGCTGGGAAAAATTCTGCGCGAAGTTGCTGATGAAGCCGAGAAGAATATTGTGTTTATTGCGAGTAGCGAACTTGCGCATACGCTGAATAAATTTTCTCCACACGGTTACTCACCGCTCGCAAAAGAATGGGATGCGCGAATTATTTCTGATCTCAAGGCGGGGGATTACGCGAGTATCTTGCTTTATGATTCTTTCGAGCGAGATGAGATCGCAGAGTGCGGTTATCGCGGAATTTGCACGCTGATTGGTGCATTGCACGAAAAACCAGCTAAGCACCAAATCCTTAGCTACGAAGCACCAGGTGGAATCGGTTGTGCGGTGGGAGTGTGGGATTTGCGTAGTTGATTGACGGAATAGCGAATACTTGCATTCGTTTTTATCTTTTTGTAGAATGAACACCTTTTTTAGTCAACCTTAATTCACCTCTTCTTCAAGCCAATCATTCCGAAGGATAAAAGATTCTGGAGAGTAAACTTGCATTTCTGTATAAATTCTTTATCCTAGGTAACCCAACCTCAGCCTCTCAAATTTAATTCCCCTCATATGTTACTCAAACAGTTTTTTGGCTCCCGCACCCGCGTGAAACTCATGGGTTTGTTTTTGTTACACCCGCAGAATGAATATTTTATTCGTGAGATTACTCGCAAACTAAAGGAGCAAATTAACTCAGTAAGAAGGGAATTGAATAATCTCAAGAAGGTGGGAATGCTAAAAACTCACAGCAAAAATCGTAAGAAGTATTACTATATCAACCATGATTTCGCTTTACTCGATGAATTCAAAAACATCTTTGTAAAAGTTGCGAATCCTCAAGATGATATTGCGAAAGCAGTGAGTGAATTGGGTGAAATAGATTTTCTCCTATTTTCTGGGCAATTCGTAGGCGCTACCGCTGCCGCAGCAGATATGTTTGTAGTTGGCGCTATCGATAAAACTAAACTCAAAGCTTATCTCGAGGCAGAGTTGCCAAGCCAAAAAGTGAAATTCACAGTGATGACTCGCGCGGATTTCCTCTATCGCCTCGACTGCAAAGATAAATTTGTCTTGGATATGCTGAGTAGCAAAGAGAAGGTAATCTCAGTAAATAATCTCCAGAAATACATCGAAACTCGCACCAAAGCGCGAGTCTAGATTTACCTCTCTAGCAGTTGCTAACCTAGGGTTACGCTGCTAGAATAACGCGGCTCTTTTTTGAGCCTTTCCAATCTTTTATCATGAATCAACAAGCAATCCTAAAAGCCGTTGGTGCTCGCAATCTCACCACAGAAAATATCGCGCCTCAGACTGGCATGACTGTAAGAGTTGCGCAGAAAATCAAGGAAGGTGAAAAAGAACGCCTCCAGAATTTCGAAGGCCTCGTGATTGCTGTGAATGCTGGCCGCGGAATCAACCATACTTTCACTGTAAGGAGAGTAATCGATGGTATCGGTGTAGAGAAAGTTTTCCCAGTAGCTTCTCCATTGATTGCTAAGATTGAAATTGTGAAGAAAGCTAAGATTTGCAAATCCAAACTGTATTACACTCGCACTTTGCGCGGTAAGGCTGCGCGCTTCCAAGAGGAATACATGGAAGCACCAACTGCTAAAAAGAAACCAGTAGCAGCAAAAGCAGAGGCAAAAGAAGAAGCTTCCGCTGCTTAATTGGGAATAAAGAATATAGAATAAGGAATAGGGTTCTTTTTACTCCTCTTTTTCTTCGAGTGAAGTGAAGCGAAGCGGAATCGAGAAGTTTTTTAGGCTTAGTCCTCGATTTTTACTAAGTTCTATTATGTTTTCCATATCTTCCAGGGATAACTGAGCCTCTGACTGATGTCGTTAGGTCGTGTGATTCATTCGCGCTGCGTGCCATAGTATCACCTATATTTCCAATACCATGAATTATTGATCTGGTTCTATCAATCGCTACGCCAAATCTATTCATTCCTTCGCCCAGTTTATCAATTTCTGCATGAATAGGGTTAAGACCTTGAGTTAATACGCCCATGATTACTTCGCGCGCTTCAGCGGGATGCAAAATAACAACGAGATTTTTATCTGCTTCATTCATTAGTTTTTGATTGTTGATTAGTCTGCCAATGCTTCTGCACCACCGACGATTTCCAAGATTTCTGTAGTGATACCAGCTTGGCGGGCTTTATTCATTTCTAGTGTGAGGCTACCCATGAGTTCTCCTGCGTTTTCTGTCGCCGATTTCATTGCCACCATACGCGCAGATTGCTCACTTGCGTTGGATTCAAGCAGTGATTGATACACAATCGTCTCGAGGTAGCGGGGGAGAATCCGATCAAAAACCGCTTTTGGGCTAGGCTCGAAAATGTATTCTACTTCTTTCTCTTTTTCCTTCTTCGCTGCATCTACTTTAGCCTCCACTACTTCCGCAGTGAAAGGCAGTAGGATTTTCTCAGTGATTTCCTGCTGCATCGTATTTACGAAGTGGTTGTAAACCAGTCTCACCTCATCCCATTCACCTTTGAGGAATCCATCGGTTGCCAGCTTCGTAATCGGAGCTGTCGCGAGATAGCTTGGTTTATCTCCGAGGCCTTCGAATTCCGCTACTACGCTGCCTCCCATGTGTTTGAAAAACTGCATTCCCTTCCTTCCAATGCAAGCAATTGCTTTCTCTTGATTCGGTTGCATCTCTCTACGGTAGAGATAGCGAATGATATTGGAATTGAAAGCTCCGCATAATCCTCTATCTGCCGTGAAAAAAAGGAAAAGAATTTTCTTAGTATCTTTCTTGCCACGGCTGCCACCTCTTCTTTCGAAAAAACGATTCTGCAAACCTACCTTATTGCTTCTTACGAGATTGCGAATCAGCTTCTCTAGCTCCACTGCATAAGGCCGGCCAGCAAGCGCTGCATCCTGCGCTTTCTTCATCTTGCTAGCGGAAACCATCTGCATCGCTTTGGTAATTTTCTGCGTATTGCGGATAGATTTCAGACGGCGGCGGAGATCAAGCAGGGACAATATTGTTGTAGTTGTTGTAAATGTTCAAATTGTTCTAATTGTTTTTGGAATTCTTTTTTATTTTTCACTTTCTACCATCTACTAACTAAAATCTACCAGCTTTCTACTTCCAGCCTTTCTTGAAATCCTCAATCGCTTTCGCCAATTCCTTCTCGGTTTTCTCTTCGAGTTTTCCAGAAGCAGTTAATTCTTTCTCTAGCTTCGCGTAATTCGCATGCATGAAATCATGCAAATCTTTTTCGAAGCGTTGGATATCTTCTACTTTTACATCATCGAGATAACCCTTATTCATTGCGTAAATAATTTCCACTTGATTCACTACTGGGAGTGGAGAATATTGTGGTTGCTTCAGCATTTCCACGATGCGTTTCCCTCTTTCAATCTGGCGTTTGGTTGCTTCATCCAAATCACTTCCAATCTGCGCGAAAGCTTCCAACTCGCGGAATTGCGCGAGAGAAAGGCGGATATTGCCTGAGATACTCTTCATCGCTTTAGTCTGCGCAGCGCCTCCCACACGAGAAACGGATAAGCCGGCGTTTACTGCTGGGCGAATACCTTTGTAAAACAAATCACTTTCGAGATAAATCTGGCCATCAGTGATGGAGATTACATTAGTAGGGATATAAGCAGATACATCATTCGCCTGAGTCTCAATGACTGGCAAAGCAGTGATGCTACCTCCTCCCAACTCTTCACTAAGTCTCGCAGCTCTTTCTAGCAAGCGGGAATGGAGGTAGAAAATATCTCCAGGATAAGCTTCTCTTCCTGGTGGTCTGCGGAGAAGGAGAGAGATTTGTCTGTAAGCCGCAGCTTGTTTACTCAAATCATCGTAAACAATCAAAACATCTTTGCCAGCCCACATCCATTCTTCTGCGATAGTGACACCTGCGTAAGGCGCGAGGAATTGCAACGCGGCTGGGTCAGCAGCAGTCGCAGAGACGATAGTGGTGTATTCCATTGCGCCGTATTCCTCCAGTTTCGCCACAGTTTTCACAACTGTAGAAGCTTTCTGACCGATAGCTACATAAACACAAAGACAGTTTTGGCCTTTTTGGTTGATAATGGTATCGATAGCAATCGCAGTCTTGCCAGTCTGCCTATCTCCGATAATCAACTCACGCTGGCCTCTACCGACTGGAATCATGGAGTCAATCGCTTTGATACCAGTCTGGAGTGGAGTAGCTACTCCTTGGCGTTGGATGATACCAGGCGCCACCACTTCAATTCTTCTAGACTTCTTCGTAGCAATCTTGCCTTTACCATCGATTGGTTGGCCAAGAGTATTTACCACTCTGCCAATCATCGCATCTCCGACTGGCACTTCCATGATTCTGCCAGTAGTTTTTACTTCATCACCTTCGCGCAGCTCTGGGCATTCATCGAGAAGCATCACACCTACGCTATCTTCCTCAAGATTCAAGACACTTCCAAGCTTGCCACCTGGGAATTCCACCATTTCTCCCATCGCTGCATCAGATAAACCGTGAATCTTCACGATACCATCACCTACCTCGGTAACGACACCGGTATTAGATTTCTCTGCAGTTGGTTTGAAATCTTTGATTTGCTTACTGAGAAGTGAGCTGATTTCGCTGGCGTTGAGTTTCATAGCTTTTTGGGCTTAAAAAATGTTCCGAGAGATTTTAGCGGTGGGTAGGGGAGAAATCAATCTGGTTATGAATAAAAAAAGTGTTGCAGAAATAGGGAAGAGAGAATAACGATATTGATAATTTTGGAGTGAGTTTTTATCTCAAAAAAACTGCAAAGAGAAAAGGCGCGGTAGGATAAACATGATGTTGATCCAGAAACCGCGCCGGAAATTTGGCCGCTTCATTCCAAAAGGTATTCGATGGTGACGATAACCCCCTGGGTGTAGGTTTGCGGGGGGTTGGTGTTGGTGCTATCGGTTATCGGGGTGATGGAGATGATTCTAAACGACCCAGTAACCGCATTGAGGTAGGTCTCAATGGCCTCAGCCAAGCGATCATCGCGACAATGGCCTTCTTCTACCTTTCTGATTGGGTAAACCATCTTGCTGCAGAATCTCGGAACTTGCATAGTTCCCCCCCCTTTTTTTTTGTTGAGGCGGCCACGGGAATCAATCGGCTAGCCACAACGGTTTTGGTCGAAAGTTGGTTACCTAATTGGTAACTTTTTTGACCGTGAAGCGAAGCACGATTCCCGAAGGACCTCAACAGTTCCGAGATTTCAAAGAATGGTTTGCAATATTACTTATAAACATCTCTTTCGTCAATAAAAGAGAAATCCTCAATCAAGAAATCTACTAACTAGCTGCTTAGCTCAGAGTTTGCGCGAGTTTGCTGAGTTTCCCAGCAGTGGATAAATCAATCACTTCATCACCGAGAGAGATGCGGATACCTCCAATCAAAGCAGGATTCTCGCTGGTTTCCACGGTGATTTCTTTGCCAGTCATTTTCTTTAGTGCAGCGGTGATTTTTTCTAGCTGAGTTTTATCTAGCTTCACTGCGCTTTCTATCTTAGCGCTTACTACACCTGCTTCAGCGATTACCCTCTGGAAACTCTCTGCCACTGCTTTTACTTCACTCATCTTTCCGTTTTGCGCGAGGAGTTTTAAAGTATTTAGGATTTCTTTCTTTGCATCACCAAAAGTTTTTTCGAGGGCTTTGATTTTCTTCGCTTCTTCCACGCGAGGATTCGCAAAGAAATCTTGCGCTTCGCTGCTGCCGATAACTTCAGCTGCCAAATCTAATTCTTCCGCAGCGGATTGCAAAGTTTTCGCATTACTTCCTAAGGCGGTAAATAAAGCGCGAGAATAGCGGAGGGAGATTTTACTCATTATTTGAGAGAAGCGATTTCTTTGAGTGCTTCAGCTACGAATTTATCTTGATCTTTTTCTTTTACTTCGCGGCTGAGGAGTTTCTCCGTCGCGAGAATCACAATCTTGCTTACTTCACCTTGGATTTTCTTCGCAGCTTCATCTCTCTCTTTTGCAATCACACTTCGGCCTTCTTCTACGATTTTTCCAACTTTTTCTTTCGCAGCATTCACCATTTTCTCTTCTTGCGCTTTCGCATTCTCCTGCGCCGCTAACATGATTTTACTGGCAGCCGCTTGCGCTTTTTGCATTTCCGCAGCCGTCAGCGCTTCAGTCTTGGCGAGTTTCTCATCAATCAGTTTCGCATTTTTCTCAGCATCGGCGATGCGATTTTTTCTTTCATCGAGTAATTTCAAAACTGGCTTGTAAACCAAGAAGGTGAGAATCGCTAGCAGGAAAAAGAAATTCACTGCCTGCGCCAGCATCACTGCTGGATCGATTCCGAGCTGCGCCAAAATCTCCATTACGAGGGGTTTTAAAGAAATTTAATCCGAGTTGGATTAAACGAATTTGAGGATCAAAGCTACAACGAGTGCGTAGATCGCTACCGCTTCAGCAAACGCAATCGCGAGAATCATAGCAGCTTGTACTTTACCAGCGGCTTCTGGATTGCGACCGATAGCTTCTACACCTTTGCTACCAATCATACCAATAGCGAGAGCTGGGAGAGCTGCACCAATTGCGATGGTGGCTGCTACTGAGAGGAACTTGATCGATTCTGCATCCATTGTGAGGGGGGTTAAAAATTTAATTCCGAAGGATTTTAGCTGAAGTTTCGTTTCAGTCAATTTCAGCTGAATAATTTTAGTGAGCTTCTGTTGCTGCGCCTTTGAAGAATACGAGAGTAAGAGCCGCAAAAACTAGCGCTTGCACAGCACCTACGAAGATTTCCAAAGCGTAAAAAGGCATCGGCACAACATAAGGCACGAGTGAAATAATCACTGTAAGCAACACTTCTCCTGCGAAGATATTTCCAAACAACCGGAAAGAGAAACTTACCATTTTGGAGAATTCACTCACGATTTCGAGTAAACCTACAAAGAAATGAATCGGATTGTGGAAATTTAAAAAGCGCGAAAAATAACCCCAACCACCCAAACTCATCACTCCCATTATCTGTGTGAGTAATACTGCGCAAAAAGCGAGCGCGAGTGTGAAGCTGAGATCCGCAGTGCCTGGGCGGAAGATTGGAGTGAAAGGAACTGCATGTTTTCCAGCCTCACTAGCTTCCGCTACTTCTGTGCCAGCCTGTGCTTCGTGTGTGATCACTGCATCGGCTTCAGTATTCTCTTGCGCATCATTTTCTTTTACTTCGGTTGTTGTAGTTGCTTCGCTGGTAGTCACTGGCAAATCACTCGCTTCTACTTTTGGTAATAAAGTAGCTGAGGTTGGAGTTGCTACTTCCGCAGCAGCTTCATGTGTGGCAGTGGAGTTATGAAAAATTCCAATCGAGCCAACTCCAGGAATGAGGCCTGCCCAGTTATTTAGCAGCACAAAAAGAAAAATGGTAACGATAACAGGAAAGAATTTTCGAGTTTGCTTTTCACTATTGGTCACCCCATCTATCGCACCACGGAAAGCTTCCATCATTGCCTCCACTACATTTTGCGCGCCTTTTGGATTCTTCTTCAATCTCAAACGAAACACAATCGCAAACAAAGTGATTAGTAAGATTACTAACCAAGTTGTCATCAGCGAATTTGTAACTGGCAGAGGCCCGAGGTCAAAAAGTTTTTCGGCAGTGAGAGAAACATGCATTACTTAAGCGAAATTAATCTTGGAGGTTACCCATGTTGGCTCGGGCTTGGAGTGGTTTCACGATTTTCCACACGAGGTAGAAGGAAGCCACCAAACCAAGTATCAAACCAATCCAGAAGAAATATTTAGTTTCGTATTTTTCATCTAGCCAGTGGCCGCCATAGACGAAGAGAATTGCGGTGGTAGCTACAGCGAATCCAAGTTGGAGGCTGAGGCCGACGATTACTTTCATCGGCAGCATATCACCGAGATCTTTTTTTTTGGCCATTGGTTTTGTAAAGGGTCGGCAGGAGTTTAGCGGGGAGTGGGGAAGCGGTCAAAATTTGCGGGATAAAGTTTTTATGCAAAACAGTTGAAACACTGCAAATAAAGCGCGCTACGAAATCACAAAGTTTTCGCGTCAAGCGAAAATACTATTTTTACGGTGTTTCAGAAAAGCCCTTTAAAAAGCCTATTTTTGTAGGCTGAGGCTTCTCTATTTTTCCTGAAGCTTGTAAAATAGGGGGTTTTTCTATTGCTTCCAAACCGAAAGATGCTTAGCATCAAAGCCAAGCTTATTCACTTAACCCCATATCATATGGCTAAAGCTCTCACACAGGCACAAACAATCGCTACAGTTGCAGAAGCAGCTGGCATCTCCAAGAAGGAAGCTAAGGCAGTTTTTGAGGCTCTCCAAAAGGCAGCTGTCAAAAACGATAAAGTAGCTACTCCACTCGGAATCTTCTCCAAGAAAGTAAAACCAGCTAGACCAGCTCGCAAAGGTGTAAACCCTTTCACTGGCGAAGAGATGATGTTCAAAGCTAAATCCAAAGAGACTCAGCTCAAATTCCGCCCAAACAAAACAACTAAAGATATGCTTAACTAGTCTTTAGCTCAAAGTTTTAAAAACTGAAAACCCCTGCCAATTCGGTAGGGGTTTTTCATTAGTAAGCTGCTAGTGTTTTGGCATCAGCTTATAAGAAGCAGAATATTTCTCTGTAGTTTTTTCTCCATTTGCTGCTACGTTATTCCGTAACCAATACATGCGTAATCCAGCTTTATTTAAATCTCTCACAGGATTTCCATTAGGGTAAAAGGGCCCAACCATTTCTGCTTCTCTTCCATCATTTTTTCCGTAGAGATTGATGCGGAGAGTAGCATCTTGGATGTAAGTTTGGATAAGAAGGTTATTTCCCGTATCGTTTTTGAATCGCAAATCATGCTGGCCAGGATAGATAGTTGCATCCAATCCAGGTGGATCGTAATAAGTTACTTTCATCGAATGCGGAGTTTGCTGAGTAATCGGCAAACCTGCATCCAGCGCAGTGCGGAAAACTGTGGTGCTGACTTGGCAAACACCACCACCTATCTCAGGTTCGATTTCACCTTTCTTGATTACCAATCCATTGATGTAACCAGTGTTTTGCGTGACTGGCCCGAGGATATCTACAAAACTAAATTCTCCATCAGGTGGAATGATATAACCATTCAGTTTATTGGCAGCCACCTGGATGTTATATTTCCGATTTTCTGGGCTGCCAGTGTAATTTGTGATGCTTCCACCAACCAATTCCGTGATACCGAGTTTCTCTAGCGCAGCATCTACGGTTACTGGCGCGGGTAATTTTTTAAACGGAATTTGGATTTCGCGGCTGCCTTCACTCAGTGCTGCATTCGCTGCTTCATAAAGTTTATCGATATCTACTTCTCTGCCATCCATTGCGATACCTTCAAAAATAATCTTTCCATCAGTGGTTTTCGCTATTTTTACAGCGGTTGGAAGTTTATCCACGAGAGGCGCCAATTCGCTTTTCACGAAATCAGCAAACGCTGCTTTATTTAGCATTACTACAGTTTCGCTATCAGGGGAGTAGAGGAGATTTCTCCCAGGAATCGTGAATTCTTTATCTGCGATGTGATAACGCGTAGCAAAATCAAACCAAGGTAATCTCTCTGTGAGATTGATTTGGAAAGTGTTGTATTCGGTTTCTTTGAAAGTGATTGGGGTAGCGAGTGTAATCTCCAGCTGTTTCTGAAAAGGCTCCAAGTCTGCAGCTACCAAGCGAGGAGTAACTTCCACCGTTTCGATTGTTATCGGAGTGGTGGAAAGTAATCCAACATTCGTTTCAATGGCTTTTGTGAGTTTTTCCCAAGCAACGGATTTACCTATTTTTTCAGGTAAAATCTTCAACTTACCTTCTTCAAAAATAACTTTCGCATCGGTGGCGGGAATCTCTAACTCAGGGTGAGAAAGCAACAATAATTTTTTGAGTTGGTTTTTATCTAGCTTCACAGGGAGTTGTAATTCACCTACGGTAAAAATATCTCCACTCACTGCAGTTAGCGCATTTTTCACTTCAATTTGTAAACCGATTTGATTAGGAATAATTTCCAAATCTTTTCCTGCTATAGAAAAATGTAGTGGTTGCTGGAGATAAGTTTGCGCTTCCGCTTTGATTTTCTCGATTGCTTCAGTGGTAGGAAGCAAACCGTATTCTGCATTCGCGACACGCAACCAAAAAGGCAGGCGATTACTAAGTTCATTTTTTAGCTCAAAATAAGCAGATTCAGTGATGAGTAGCGCAACCAAAATACCCAAGAAGTGGAAACCTTTTTTACGGTGAAAGTTTTTAATCAGTTTCTTAAGCAAGAGTAAAAATTGTATACAGATTTTGCCATTTCGGTGGATGAGTAGCAAGAAAAGATTTTTCACTTGTAAATCAGCTTCCGCTTGGATAATATCTTCAACTCGATATTTTATTTTTTTAACATCTCTTCAAATGGAAGAATCAGAAGTAGTGGAAATTTTGGATTCGAATTCAGGTATCGAAAAATATCATGGGGAAATCCTCGAATTCTTAGAAGGTTTTAAAACCCATGAAAATGAAGAAAGAAAATTGTTTGCGCGTGAGGTAGTTAGGATGTTTTTGAAGCTTAATGTAGAAAAGGGAGATAAAATCACTTTGAAGCCTCATGAAGGCGAGGATGGTAAGTATGATTTGAGAGATATCGCTTGGTTTGAGGATGCTGCTGCTAAATTCTTAAAATCACTAAGAGAAAAATTTGCTGGCGTTCTAAAAATTCGGCAAGTGGTGGTAGGAGATGAAGATAAAAATGAAGATGAATATCTCACTATAGAAATAACACTAGCTGATAAACCCGCTGCCTAAGCAAATTTCTCCACGGTAAAAGGCGATAGTTTGGCCTGGAGTGATGGCGCGTTGCGGAGTTTCGAATTCCACTGCGACAAAAGTTTTTCCGAGTTTGATTCTGGCTGGAGTGGCTGCGCTGCGATAGCGGATTTGCGCGAGGATTTTTTCTCCATCGCGCGGAGGTTTACCTACCCAACTCAGATTTTTGGCGCGGAGTTTCTTGCCAAATAATTCCTTATCTTCACCCACCAGCAAAACATTTTTCTTCTTCTTAAATCCCACTACATAGTTGGGATTACTCATTCCACCCAAATCTACGCCACGCCGCTGGCCGATAGTGTAGAGAGGTAAACCGAGATGTTTCCCCACTACTTTTCCTTCTAGCGTTTTGATTTCCCCAGGCTTCAGCGCTTTCTGCGGAAGATTCTCCATGAGGAATTCCCTCACATCTTTTCCCCCGAGAAAACAAGCGCTAGCGCTTTCTTTCTTTTTCGCTTGCTGGGTGAAGCCAAATTTCTTAGCGAGTTTTTTCACTTCACTTTTCTGCAAATCTCCCAGCGGAAAAGTGATTTGCTTTAGTTTCTCGGAAGTTAATCGGGAGAGGAAGTAGCTTTGATCTTTCTCCTTATCTACTCCGCGCAAAAGTTTTCCATTCTTTACTCTCGCATAGTGGCCGGTAGCGATTTTCCTGCATTTCAATTCACGCATTTTTTTTAGTAACTCTCCAAACTTAATCTTCGGATTACAAATCACGCAAGGATTGGGAGTGATTCCTTTCGCGTAAGATTTCAAAAAGTGATCAATCACCTCACGCTGAAAAACTTTCTCAAAATTCAAAACATAGAAGGGGATGCGTAGCTTCGTTGCTACTTCTCGCGCAGAATCTTCCTCGAGACTTTTTCCCTGCATTTGTAGATGAATCCCAATCAGTTGGTGTTTCGCTTTTTGCAAAAGCTGCGCAGCAACTGCGCTATCTACTCCACCGGAAAGGGCTACCAAAATTTTCATTCCTTTGAATTTATTTCACACGAGTGATATCTGCCCCGAGATTCTGCAACTTCTCTTCAAAGTTTTCATAACCTCTATCGATGTAGCCGATATTCGTAATCTCGCTTTTGCCACAGGCATTTAGCGCAGCCAAAACCATCGCAGCGCCAGCGCGCAAATCGCAGCTGGTTACATTCGCGCCTTTCAATCTATTCCCTCCGAAGATTACCGCTTGATGTGGATTGAAAACTTCCACTTTGGCCCCCATCTTCTCCAACTCAAAAAGATAATTCAACCTTCCCTCAAACAGTGTTTCAAAAATCCGTGATTTGCCAGCAGCTTGCGTCAGTAAAACTCCAAAGGGTGCTTGTAAATCTGTCGGAAAGCCTGGGAAAACAGCGGTTT
>JAQVAZ010000005.1 GCA_028690585.1 Candidatus Altimarinota bacterium | reverse complement strand
ATATCTATTTTTCCAGTGGCAATCTCTCTTGCTGCCAATCGAGAATTCCGTAGGTGAGATGATAGATTTTCTGAAACCCCAGTTTCTCAAAAATAGGTAATGCGTTTGCGGTTCTCACTCCGCTTCTGCAATACAATAGATACTCTTTTTCGCGCGGAAGATTTTTGATTCTCTCGATAAAATCAGGCTCATAAACATCAATCAGCTGCGCATGTTTGATTCTACCGGCATCGAATTCCATCTCTGTGCGAATATCAAGAATCTCCAAAGCTGGTTTCTCTGCGATTAGTTTCGCAGCTTTTTCCGCGGAAATTTCTTCGATGATACTCATCAGTAGTGATTTAGAAATCCAGAGAAGAGGGAATCTTTCTCGAAGTTGCACTTCCACTCTAGCGGAAATTTCTTCCCAAATAGTTGAGGAGGTGAGCCTTCATTATTATGCTGGAAAATCTCTAATTTATCAACTAAACCAGCTGCGAGAAGTTTCTCAGCAGTGAATCTTCCACCTTCCACGAGAATACTTGTGATGCCTTGATGATAAAGTTTCTGGAGAATACTTTTGAGATTGTAGCGAGGGAAATCTTTTTGCGTAATTTCTAGTGTTTTACCGCTTTCTCTCCAGATTTTTGCTTTGCTGATATCGCGCTGCTGTGGATTCAGAATAATTCTCACGGGTTGCTGTTTTGATTTAATTCCTCTCACGGTGAGGTGCGGATTATCGATGATGATTGTATTTACTCCCACCAGAATCGCATCATGTTTTCTTCGCATTCGCATTACTTCTTTGCGCGCTTTTTCTCCGGTAATCCATTTCTTGCCTTTGGCTGGAATCGTATTTCCATTTTCATCTAGCGCGAGTTTTAGTGTGAGGTAAGGGAGTTGCTTCTCTGTATTCTTCAGCCAAACCTGATTCAATTCTTTGCATTTTTTTTCACAAATTCCTGCAACCACTTCCACACTATTTTTACGTAAAAAATCCATTCCACCTTTTGCTTTTGATTTATCTCGCATTCCGATTACTACTTTTTTGATTCCAGCTTTCAGTATCGCTTTACTACACGGAGGAGTTTTTCCGTGGTGATTGCACGGTTCGAGATTCACAAAAAGTGTAGCGTTTTGCGCTTGTTTTCCAGCCTTACGCAGCGCTTCGATTTCCGCGTGTGGTTTCCCAGCTTCGTGGTGAAAGCCTTCCGCAATAACTTTATTATGCTTCACAATCACACAACCAACCCGAGGATTCGGGGAAGGATTAATTGCTTTTTTTGCTAGCGCAATCGCGCGCAGCATATAAGCGTTTTCAGTTAGATTTTTGCGTGAAGAGGAATGAGAAATTTTAATAGGTATTGGTTAGCGATTGCAAGTTTACCTTTTGTCACCCCGAGCCTGTCGAGGGGTTTTATTTCTAGGAGGATAAAATTTTTTTTATGGTTCGACAAGCTCACCACGACAAAAAATTTCCAAAAATAAAACGCCCCGATGGGGCGTTTCTACGCTATTTTTAAAGCCCTATCCTTTATTCTTTATTCCACTATTCCTTTAAACATTCTTGAGCTTGTGGCCAAGCTTCGCTTTTTTTGCTGCGAGATATTTCTGATTTTGCGCATGCGGTTTCGTTTCTAGTGGTAGCAGCTCAGTTACTTTCAATCCGTAACCTTCGATACCAGCAAGTTTGCGTGGATTATTCGTCAGTAGTTTAATCGAAGTGAGGCCGAGGTCTGCAAGGATTTGCGCGCCAATTCCATACTCGCGTGAATCCGCTACAAATCCGAGCTTTTCATTCGCCTCCACAGTATCAAGGCCACTATCTTGTAATTCGTAAGCGCGGATTTTGTTACACAAGCCGATACCTCTACCTTCCTGTCTCATGTATAGCAAAACTCCGCAGCCAGCTTTTTCGATTTGCTTCATCGATTCATCTTTTTGCTCTTTGCAATCGCAACGCAAACTGCCGAAAGCATCACTCGTGAGGCATTCACTATGCACTCTCACCAATACATCTTTCTTACCAGCTACTTCACCTTTTACCAGCGCAACATGCTCTTCACTTGGATTGAGTTTGTTACGATAAACCATGATACGAAAATCTCCGTATTCTGTAGGTAAATCTGCTTCTGCCATTTTTTCTACCAATCTTTCTTTCTCTCTACGATAAGCAATCAGATCCACAATCGAAACGATTTTGACTCCATGCTTTTCTGCAAATTTTTCCAAATCTGGTAGTCGCGCCATGTGGCCGTCATCCTTCATGATTTCACAAATCGTGCCAGCTGGTTGTAATCCTGCAAGCTTCGCAAGATCCACTGCTGCCTCTGTGTGTCCAGCTCTTACAAGCACTCCACCATTCCTCGCGCGCAGCGGAAATACGTGGCCTGGGCGATTGAAATCACCAGCTTTACTTTTGGGATTTATAATCGCTTGAATTGTTTTGCTTCTATCTGCCGCGGAGATTCCACTAGTGATTCCATCTTTTAGATCTACTGTGATAGCGAAGTTGCATTGCTCACCTTCGCAAACTTTTGGATTCATCGGAGCAAAATCTAATCTCTCAGCAATCTCCAAACTTACTGGTGTGCAAATCAAACCCTTCCCATGAGTTGCCATGAAATTGATAATCTCAGGAGTTACTTTTTCCGCAGCTACTAGCAAATCACCTTCGTTTTCACGATTTTCATCATCTACTACGATGATTGGCCGACCAGCCTTCACTTCCGCGATAGCTTCTTCGATTGTATTCAGCAAAGTAGGTTTGTTAAAAATAAGCGAGGAATAGTTTAATCGGCTATCGCGAAAACTCCAATTCTTTCTTTTAGCGTAAACTAATAGGGATGCAAACTCTCGAGGTGAATCTCGCTGCGTTAATTGGTTTGTTTCTCTTGACAGTTTTTACTGTGGTTTTTGTCGCAGGCTTTTTCCGCAGCCCATTTGTGCCAAGTAAGCGCAAAGTGATTGAGGAGATGCTGAAGTTAGCAAAAATTAAACCAGGAGAAAAATTAGTTGATTTGGGTTGTGGAGATGCGCGGATTTTGATTCGCGCAGAGAAGGAATATAAGGCAATCGCAGAAGGTTACGAGATTTCACTACTGGTGTGGTGTCTCGCGCAAATCAACCGCTTCATCCACCGTAGCAAAGTTACTATCCACCGCCAAAACCTTTTCAAAGCAAATCTCCGTAAAGCGGATGTGGTGTTTTGTTATCTATTGCCAGAGGTGATGCAGCAGCTTTCTCCAAAATTTCGCAAAGAGCTGAAGCCTGGCGCGAGGATTATTTCCGCTTCTTTTCAGCTGCCAGGATTCAAGCCTTACAAAGTTGCCGAGTTTCCTCTGCGCGGTGGGAAGATTTTTCTCTATAAAAAAACTAAACCAAATCTTTGATTTCTCCATCATCTGGTAGATAGAGAAGAATCAAGCCAATCACTACACTTAAGATATCGCTGAGGATTTTGTGTTGGGGGAAGAAGTAAGTATCCAGTAGATTCCACATTCCTCGCCACACCATCACGATAGCAACCGCAGTTATCAATCTTTCTAAGAAATAAGGATTAGGTTTGGTAGATAATCCTCGGAAAAACTTTTTTAGTTTCATTTTGGATTGGTTATTTATTCTCTGAGCAAAATGGTAATACAGATAGGTTTTATTCTCAAACTTTCTTCTTACTTCCAGTGTTAAAATCACTCAGCTATGCAAGCGAATCAAGAGAAATTTCTCGAGGAATTTAGCCGGCTCAATCCAGCGCAGCGGGAAGCTGCGGAAGCTATCGAAGGCCCAGTCTTGATTGTAGCTGGGCCAGGCAGCGGAAAAACGCAAACTCTCGCGCTGCGCCTTGCGAATATTCTGAAAAAAACTCAAGCGAAACCACACAACTTACTCGCGCTGACTTTCACTGAGAGTGGCGCGATTGCGTTGAAAAAACGCTTAGCCAGCATCATTGGTAGCGATGCTTACGGAATCACCGCTACTACTTTTCATTCATTTTGCGCGCGGTTGCATTCCATCTTTCCAGCGGAATTTGCTACCACGCGCGAGCGAATCCAAATCGATGAGTTACTCCAGCAGCAGCTTTTCCGTGAGATTCTGGCGAAAGGAAATTTTCCACTACTGCGGCCTTTGCGCGCTGCGGATCTTTACCTCCGCGATATTGCTTCCGCAATTTCCAATCTGAAGCGCGAAGGAATTTCACCAGCTAGATTACTCGAAATTACAGAAGGAGAAAAAGCAGAGCTCGCTACGCAAGAAAGAATTAATCCACGCACCAAGAAGCCACTCGGTAGAATTCTCGAGGCTGAGAAACGCATTGCGAAGAATCTGGAGCTCTCGGATTTTTATGCTTCCTACCAAGCCGAATTAGAGGAAAAAGGTTTCACAGATTACGATGATTTGATTCTTTCCGTAGTAGAAAAATTAAACCGCAAAGATGATGAATTCCTCCTCGCTTACCTCCAGGAGAATTATCTCTACATTGTGGTGGATGAATTCCAAGATACGAATGGTGCGCAAAACGCTTTGCTGCAAGCGTGGGGAAGCTACGATAGTAAACCCAATCTTTGTGTGGTGGGTGACGATGATCAATCCATTTACCGTTTCCAAGGTGCTTCACTCGCGAATATTCTGGAATTCACTGCGAATTATCCAGAAACCAAAATCGTAACTCTCACGAAAAATTACCGCAGCACTCAAACGATTCTCGATGCTTCTTCGGCGGTGATTCGCAACAACACTGAGAGGTTGGTAAATAAAATTCCTGGCATCAGTAAAGATTTAGTAGCAGAAAATTCTCTCAAAGATTCACCACTGATTACTCTCGCGGAGGCGGGGAGTGAAGCGGATGAAGCGAGTTTCATCGTGAATGAAATTCGTGAGTTGCTGAAGCAAAAAGAAAATCCGAGTGAGATTGTGGTGATTTATCGCAATCGTTTCCATGGAGATTTACTCGCGGATTTCCTCGCAAGAGAAGGGATTCCGATTCATCGCGCTGATGGGCAAAATGCTTTGCTTAATCCGCGTGTGAAGCAATTACTCGCATTGTTGAAGTCGGTAGAAAACCCCGCAGATTCCGTAGCTTTACTTAGTGTTTTGTTTGCGGATTTCACCACGCTGCCTCCAGTGGAAGTTTATAAACTCGCGAAAGCAGCTTCACGCAGAGATTCACTCCTCGATGTGATGCTAAGCGAGGAAGCTTCCGGAGTTGCGCGAGAGCTGGGTGAGAAACTCGTAGGCTTCCAAAAAAATAAAGCAGAATTGAATCTGCTTGAATTAACCGAAAACATCGCAGCGGTGAGTGGATTAACCCACCAGATTTCTGAGAAAAAAGAATACGAAGCTGCGGAAGCGCTGACTGCTTTCCTCAGTTTCACCCGCAACTTTGCCATCAATCGTGAAGAGCCCACTCTCCGCAATTTCCTCGCGGATATCGCAGCGATGCAATCACAAAACATCTCGCTCCCTCTCCCGATTCGCGCTACGGAAGCGATTACACTTACCACAGCGCATCGCGCGAAGGGTTTGGAATGGAAACACGTTTTCATTATTCGCGCGGAAGATAATGCGTGGAGTGGAAAAGGGAAGCGCGAGATGCTGAAGCTGCCACCACTGACTGCTGAGATTGCGGAGGTAGATGATGAGAAAGAAAAGCGTGTGGAGGATGAGAGGAGATTATTTTTCGTAGCGCTGACTCGCGCGAGATCGCATCTCACGATTTCTATCGCGGCTTCCTACAGCTTCCGGGAAGTTTCTCCGAGTAGATTCATCGCGGAGATTTCTCCAAAACACTTACAGAAAATCGCAATTCCACCGAGTGCTTTCTCAGCGCTGCCGACGGCCGCCACGCATGAATTAGATCCAGAATCGCGCAAATTCCTCAGCGGTATCCTCGCAGAGTTTCGGCTTTCTCCAACTTCGCTGAATAATTATCTCAGTTGCCCGAAGCGATTCCTCTTCGAGAATTTGCTGCATCTGCCAACTTTCCAAACAGTGGAGGATAGGATGGGTATGATTTTTGGTAGCGCGATGCATAGTGCTTTCGAGGATTATTTCCGAGAATTTAAACGCAGTGGGAAGCTTCCAAGCGAAGAGATTGCGCTAGTAGGATTACACAGAAGTTTGGATCGAGAACCCCTTACCTCCAACCAACGCAAACTTATCGAGAGAGATGCGATTCCAGCCTTGGAAAAATATTTGAAATTCCACCGCGAGAAATTCACTCCGCCAGTGGAAGTAGAATACGATTTCAGCAAACACGATATTCACCTCGAAGAAATTCCACTCACTGGAAAAATCGATAGGATTGATTTGATCCCCGAGACGCGTGATGAAGTGAGTTTTATCGATTACAAATCGATGAAGCCACTCACCTCAGCGCAAATCCGTGGAGAAACTGCCAACTCCACCGGTGATGCTTACCGCCAGCTTCTCTTCTATCTCCTACTCGCGCAGCTCGATAATCGCTTTATTTTCAGGGCAAAAACAGTGGGCTTATCTTTCATCCGCCCAGATCACCAAGGAGAATTTCACGATGAATTTTTCTCACCGCGAGAAGAGGAAGTGGAGGATCTGAAAAAAGTTATCAGAGAAAACTTCACCAAGATTCAGAATCTGGAGTTTCCTTGCTGCGAAGAAAAATCTGATTGCAGTCGCTGCGCTTTCCGAGAGATTTGCGGAGAAAATTAAGCTGCGTTTCTGTCATCCAAAATAGCTTGCGCAACTGCCTTTCTGGCGCAAACCAAAAGTCCGTTTAGTGTTGGGAATTTTCTAAATTCTGCTTCATCTATGGATGGTTTATTGCGTAGGTTTAATTCTGAATTTTCCCATAATCTTTCTTCTAGATTCATGAGGACTTCTGAGATATTTAAGTCTATTCCACTAATGGAATCATCACACCAAGCCTTCCATAATACTTGTTGTAATTTTGCTCGAGGATGTAATAGAACTTTTTCATCAGGATCTTCTGGATCTACCGGGCGATCGAAGAGCTGAGTCATTCTGTGTTTACCTTTTCCTTCTCGTTTAAAAGCAGCATCAGCATTTTCTCCACAATAATCTCTAACCATTTTTGAAATATCTTCAAAAGTAACAGCTTCTAAGGCATCTCTAACTACATCGTTAGATTTGAAGTCTGTGATATCAGTGCGATTTGATTCCATAGTAAAAAAGTTAAGTAGCGCATTCTAAAACCTTTTTATCTAAACAGCAAACTTCCGATTCGGAGATGAGTGGTTTTGTAGCCGCTGCGCTTTCCGAGAGATTTGCGGAGAAAGTTAATGATTAAAATGGGATTAATCCCTAGTTTGATTTTAGAGATAGTTTCATTATAGGATGGCATTGATTTAGGGGTTGATGAATGCTAAAATCAGGTGCTCCAAATCAAATATTATGCTTAAGAAAAAGAATACTTATCGCCAAGGATTACTTACTTTTCTTTCATATAAAACAAGTGAAGGAAATTCTATAGCTGCTTGCGAAGAGTTATGTTTGCTTGTAGAAGAAAAAGATTCTGAATTAGCAAGGCTTAAAATTTTAGCTAACGCAAAATCTTATCTCTGTAATGTTATCGAGAATAAATTGGGTGAGCATCTTCTTAATCAAAGCCTACCGAAGGAAATAAAAGATGAGTTTGCTCAATTTGTAAAAATAACTAAAAACCTTAATAGCTTCCAGAGGTATCAGGAAAAAATAGAAGATATTATAAAAGAAGATAATTGCTATGTAGCGTGAAATGAATAACTCTTCCTTAAAAAATTGGAAGCCACGCGAAGTTGTGGCTTTTTTGTTGAGACAAGGATTTGTAGAAATTAAGAAAAAAGGTGGGGGAGATCATAAATGTTTATTGAAGAAAGAAAACGGGGCCTATACAGAAGTTGATATGGGTAAGAAATCTTTCTCTGCTAGAGAAATGCTTACTTTTACCAAACAGACTTTGATTCCAAGAAAGCTTTGGAAGAAGTAACCTTATCTAAACAGCAAGCTTCCAACTCGTAAATGAGTTGAGTGGTTTCTCACTGCGATTTCGAAGTCTCCACTCATTCCAGCAGAGTATTTCTGCATTCCAAATTTCTCACACAGCTGCCAACCTTGCTGGAAAACTTCCTCAGTTTTTTTCTCATCTCCTTCCACTCCCATCACCATCAAACCTTCGAGTTTTAGATTTTTCATTACGCGAATTTTCCCAATCGCTTCTTCTAATTCCGCAGCTTGAAATCCAAACTTCTGAGTTTCTCCAGCGATGTTTACTTCTATAAAAATAGGCAGAATCTTGCCTTGGCTTTTTGCTTCCGCATTGAGCTTCTCAGCTAATCTCAGGCTATCTACACTCTCGATGCAATCGAAATTCATTACCGCTTCTTTCACTTTATTCGTTTGCAGATGCCCGATGAGGTGCTTCTCACAAGGTAATAATTCAGGAAATTTACCCAGCGCTTCTTGAATGCGATTTTCTCCGATTACGCGCAATCCTGCTTGTAGTAACTGGTTTGCTTCATCCGCGGTGTGATTTTTTATTACACCAACCAAAGTGATTTCATTTCTATTTCTGTTACAATTTTCACAAATTTCCGCTAATTGCGCTTCGAAGTCTGCGAGATTTTGGGAAAGATTTTGCAATCTATAAAGTTAAGGTTATAGCTATTTTCTGTTTTTGTTTTTTTCTGGATTCCCGCTGGAGTTTACCCTCAACTTGATTGGGGGCGGGAATGACAATGGATTAGCAGATAGAGCATTCAACAGGTAAAATTAGGCTATAATGGTATCTTAAACTAACTTACTTTGCTACGAGTTGCGCTTATCGGTCGCCCAAATGTAGGTAAATCTACACTCTTTAACCGTGTGGTTGGTAAACATCTAGCAATCACTGCGATGGAAGCTGGCACCACGCGCGATAGGATTGAGCGTGAAGTTATCGTAAACCGCTTGAAATTCCTGCTGACAGATGTGGGTGGAATCGAAACCACACAGGGAAATGATCTCGATAGCAATGTTCAAGCGCAGGTGAGATACGCAATCGACGAAGCCGATGTTTTGCTTTTTTTGGTGGATGCGAAAGCGGAGATTACTACAGATGATATTGCGGTAGCGGAGATGCTGCGCAAAACGAATAAACCTGTTGTTTTCGTAGCGAATAAATACGAATCCGGAAATATTGCTGATCTCATGAACTTTGCTTCGCTGGGTCTCGGAGTCCCAGTGGGAGCTTCTGCGGTGCATCGTAGTGGTTTGGATGAATTATTTAAATCTGTTACCAAGCAGCTGCGCCTCGCGAAAAAAAATCAGAAAGAAGCCGCAGCGGAGAGAGAGGAGATTGATTCTCTGGTGAGAGTAGATGCGAATGTAGCAATCATGGGGAGGCCAAATGTAGGGAAATCCTCACTCGTGAATAAATTACTTGGAAAGGAAAGAGTGGTGGTGAGTGAGATTCCTCTCACTACGCGTGATACCAACGATGTTTTACTTATGCATGAAGGTAATAATTTCCGTTTACTCGATACAGCCGGAATGCGCAGAAGTGGGAAGATCGGCACAGGCATTGATAGATTCGCAACTGGCAGAACTCTCAATGCTTTATCGGAAGCAGATGTAGCTTTGTTGCTTGTTGATGGAAGTGAAGGTTTGGTAGCGCAAGATCTCCATGTAGCCGAGAAGATTATCGATGCAGGAGTGGGTATGATTGTGGTGGTAAACAAAGTAGATGCTTGGGCAGATTATGAAGAAGCACAAGAGAAGTGGTTGGATACTCTCCATCAGAAGTTTGCTTTCGCACGCTGGGCACCTGTGGTGATGATTTCTGCGAAGAGTGGTGCGAATATCAACCACGTGTTTCCACGAGTGCTAGAGGTGATGGAAGCGCGAAATAAACGCATTCGCACTCCAGAGTTGAATCGTTTCATTCGGAAGATTGTAGCGGAAAATGCCCCAGGCCAAAGGGATTTGGGGAGATCTCCACCGAAGATTTATTACGCAACTCAGGTAAAAGAAACTCCACCGAAATTTATATTTTTTGTGAATCGCCCTCGCGCTTTTCACTTCAGTTACAAGCGCTATGTGGAAAATCGTTTGCGTGAGCAGTATGGTTTCGGTGGCACTCCGATTAAATTAGAATTCCGTGAGAGAAAAAGTGAGAATCCATATATCGTAAATCTCCCTGTATTCAAGCCGAAATTCCGCGCGAAGCCGAGTCTCAGCAAGCCACGGAAGCTGAATGCAATTACAAAGAAGGGGAAAGCAGTTACTAGAAAGAAAAAATATGGTTAATAAATTTAAAAAAGCGAAGTTTTATTTCGGTGTCATAGGAATAATTTTGATTATTTTTGGATGGTTTGTTGATGAGTCTGAACATTTTAAATTTTTAAATAGACTGGTTTGTCAAAATTGTGTGAAGGCATTAGATGCCTTGGATTATATTTCTTTGAATAGTCGATTTATCTTACTCCCTAAAAATGAGGGTTTTGATGTATTAGTAAAAAGTTGGCCAGACTTAAAAGATAAAAAATCGGTTGTTGTGATAGCTAGGAGCGTAATGTATCAATCTTTTAATCAAAATATTAAAAAGGCAGGAAATAATTTTCAGCTTATCGCTTATAATGATAATTGCGCGCTATTTTCTCACAGTGGAGATCCGATTGTTTTACAAACTGAGCCAGAGCCACCAGGGGGATGTGGGGCGGAATTAAGGCCAAGGCTAGAAGAATCGGAAGCTAGGAAATTGTTTGCTTCAGTAATTAAAACGAGATTGTTTTTTCTAGGATCTTTTGTATTTTTTGTGGGAATTTTAATTGATTTTTCATTGAGAGTTTTAGAAGGTAGAGATATTTTTTCTCAAAAACAAAAATTATAATTGCACTTATTGATTTATAATAATTAAGCTCTCTAGCTTAAAGTTATCAACTCCTATGCATCCTACGATAAAGAAACTTCGGAAAATCATGGAAGAAAAGCAAACCAATCTGTGCATCGCAGCAGATGTGGTTTTGGCAGAGGAGGTTTTGGAATTAGCAGAAATGCTTGGTGAGAAGATTTGTATCTTCAAAACTCACGTGGATATCTTGCGAGATTTCACTCCAGAATTTACGGAGAAGCTTAGCGAAATCGCGCGAAGAAAAAATTTCCTCATCTTCGAAGACAGGAAGTTTGCGGATATCGGTAATACTGTTTCTCTCCAATTCTCGGAAGGAATTTATAAGATTGCCGAATGGGCAGATTTCATTAATGCGCATACGATTGTTGGCGAAGGAATTATCCAAGGCTTACAAAAAGTAAATAAGAAGAGTGGTTTGATACTTCTCGCGCAGATGACTCCGAAAGGAAATCTTTTTTCCGAAAGTTATGCGCTGAAAACTGTGGAGATGGCCAAAGCTTATCCAGATTTTGTGGTGGGATTCATCGGCAGCTCCGATAGGCCAGAGGCTCTCGCAAAAATTCGCGCGGAAGCAGGGGAGGATTTACTAATCCTCACTCCAGGGATTCAGCTTTCCTCAGGTGGAGATGATTTGGGGCAAACTTACAATACTCCTGAGAAAGCGATTGGCCTTGGCGCGGATGTGATTATCGTCGGTAGGGGAATTACCGGCGCGGAAAACCCTGTAGCGGAAGCAGAGAAATACCGCGAAGCTGGGTGGGTAGCTAGAAAGGATTAAAGAATAAGGAATATGGAATAAGGTAGTTTTTATTCGAAGTGAACTAGCTTTTTTTGTTCGAGCTTGTCGAGAACTTGGTGAGAAAAAACTTCTCGATTTTGCTTCGCTTCACTCGAAGAAAAAAGTTTTTATTTTCTGGATCCCCGCCTTCGCGGGGATGACAGTGGGGCAGGAATTACAAAAGAAAAATCTACCATCTACCGGCTGCTGTCTACTCAGCGATGAAGCCGCCAGCCTGCAGTTCATAAAGTTTGCGGTAGATTCCACTTTTCTTTCTTACGAGAGTAGCGTGGTGGCCGCTTTCTACGATTTTCCCATTCTCAAATACGAGAATGCGATTCACTGATTTGATTGTGCTGAGGCGATGCGCAATTACGATAGTGGTGCGGCCACGCATCAGTTTCTTCAGCGCATCTTGAATCAGCTTCTCAGATTCGGAATCAAGGCTGCTAGTAGCTTCATCGAGAATCAGAATCGGAGTATCTGACAGCATCGCGCGCGCAATCGCCCCACGCTGCCTCTCTCCGCCACTCAACTTAATTCCTCTTTCTCCCACGAGAGTTTCGTATTTCAGTGGCAGTTTCTCGATGAATTCACTCGCGTTTGCTAGCTTCGCTGCGCGTTTGATTTCTTCGAATGTGGCTTCTGGTTTCCCATAAGCAATATTTTCCGCAAGGCTACGATGAAAGAGAATCGGCTCTTGTGGCACTACTCCAATCGCGCGGCGTAAACTTTCCTGCGTAACTTCCGCGATGTTTTGCCCATCGATTTTTATCGCTCCGCTATTCAAATCATAAAGCCGCTGAATCAATTTCACGAAAGTAGATTTGCCACCACCAGAGTGGCCGACTAGCGCGATTTTTTCTCCAGGCTGAATCTCTACTGAGAGATTTTGATACACTGCTTTAGTTTGATTCGCATAGCGGAATTTCACTTTCTCAAAAATAATTTCACCGCGCTTCGCGAGAAGTGTTTTTGCATTTACTACATCCATAACTTCCAGCGGTAGAAGAGAGAATTCCACAGCATCTGATAAATCGGTGGAAGCTTTTTGCACCTCACGGATTTTTTCACCGATATTTCGGAGGTGGCTACTGATGAGGTTGTAACTCGCAATCACAAACGCAGCATCACCCACACTCGCTTGTTTATAAGCCCAAAGCCAAGCTGCCAGAGTTAGCATTGCGAGTTTCACCACCGTCATCATCCCAGCTTGCGCCAGATTTACACTGCTGTGGCGCACCCAAGTTCTCCAAGTTTTTTTG
Source organism: Candidatus Altimarinota bacterium (assembly GCA_028690585.1). Lineage (GTDB taxonomy): Bacteria > Patescibacteriota > Gracilibacteria > JAHISY01 > JAHISY01 > JAQVAZ01. The sequence continues at coordinate 33,253 of JAQVAZ010000005.1, read as the reverse complement.
CGCCAGTTTTCTGCTACACGAGTGAGGAGTTGATCTTCGGCTTCTTCTCTGCCAAACATTTTTACCGTAGCGTTGCAGGTAACACTATCGGCGAGGGTAGCTCCGAGTTTCGTATCGGCAGCTGCTGATTCTCTCGCTACTGGAATAATAAAAATCTTCACTAGCAAAATACTCACAAAGGTATAGATGATGCAGCCGACTGCAACGAGAATTCCCATCAGCTGCCAGCGCAAAACCATAGAAACGATTACTCCAATAAGTAGGAAAAAAAGCGGTATAAAACCAAAATAAAACTGATCCAAAAACAGATTGAAAGCCCACATACCACGTGTGATTTTTCGCACCGTTGCACCAGCAAAAGAATTCACATGCCACTCAGTCGAGAAGCGCTGCACTTTGGAAAAGGCTTCCACGGCTACATCGCGCATCAGTGGAACTTGAAATCTATCGAAGAGTAGTGAGCCACCTACTCGTAATATCCAATAAATAATTCCTACAGCTGTGATGAGTCCAAGTGGTAAAAAAGTCCCACGGAAAGCCATAGCGGATTCTGTGTTGATATTATTCGCAAGATAATCGGTGAAGATTCCAACCAGATAAGGCATCACAACTTCTGAAGCCGACTGCAGAATCAAAAGTATTATTAAAACTAAAACCCAACCCCAGTGTTGCTGGCAGTGTTTCCAAACAAAATTCGAAATTTGCCAGAAAGAGATGCGCATTAATGGGATTTTAGCATGTGAGAAAAGCTTAACCTTGATTAGAAAAGCGTGATTTTAGAATCACTGACTTTAGATTTGAGGTGGTTTTTGCTAATCTGAATGCGGTTTGCAAATACTTGAAAAATTTCAAATTAAGTGTCAGAATAGCATTCTGAAAATTTCAGGCAGCTGAGTGAATCTCCTTATGAATCAACCAGAAGCTCAAAATAATCACGATTCTCATGCGGCTCCACATGGAGAAGCTGCGCATTCCGCGCATGGTGATTCCCATGGTGGCCACGGGCACCATCATCCTGCAGCAGCTTTCGTGCCAGAAAATCTCGGCACCTATATCGTAGAAGGCCCGCATCATTCTCCTTTTGACGTGGAGACTTTTGAAAAATGCTTAAACGAATTATTCCGCCAGGCGGGTAAGAAAAATACTTTTCTCTCACTCGAGATTGCTACTATTCATCAGAAAACTGGTTTTTATTTCACTTGTGTAAAAGAGTTTGCGGAGAAATTCCAAGCGGTGATTTACGCATTTTTCCCAGCAGCGGAGATTTCACCTGCCGAGCATTTCCCACCACACCTCGGAGAAGATACAGAATTCGCTGGAGGAGAAATCGTCACCAGCCATTCGCATTATTTTCCAATCAAAAACTACCGCGACTTCGCGGGCAATTCTTTGCTGCCAGTAGTTTCTGCTTTCAGCTTACTTTCCCTCGAAGATTTTGGAATGTTGCAGTTGGTGATTTTCCCAATCGATGTAGATATTTGGGAACAACGCAGATATTCGCTGCGCGCCAAGTCAGCGATTATGAGTAATGTAAAAAGGCATGTTTATGGAAAAGCTTTCAATAAAAATCTCTGGGAAAGAGCGATGGCTCGGATTCAACGCAATCGCGGTTATGTGCATATGATGGTTTATTTCGAAAGCAGTGTGCCAGGCAAAGCGGAGAGAGCTCTCGAGATGTTTGCTACCAATATCAAAGCTTGCAGAGTGCAATTCCTCAATGATCTCACAGTAAAAAGAATTCAAGACAGGGAAACACTTCAAAAATTACTCTTCCAGCGCGCGGTTGGGAAGAAGATGGTGCTGGCTACCGATGAGATTTCCATGTTTTATCATTTCCCGCCAGCGGGAATTTCACTCGCGAATCTCAGCTGTATTCACTCGCGCAAAGCGGAAGCTCCGCATCATCTCTCGACTGGCGCTGAGATGGATACTGAGCCTTTTGCGCATACCAACTTCCGCCAGCGCCACATTGATTTCGGTTTCAGCATCGATGATAGGCGCCGCCACACTTACGTAATCGGTAAATCTGGTAGCGGAAAATCCAAGCTGCTTGAGTTGATGATTGCCTCTGATATGAAGCATAGCAATGGCTTGGCGGTGATTGATCCGCATGGCGACTTGGCTGAAGAAGTGCTGAAATTCGTGCCGAAGGAAAGAGTGAAGGATGTTTTGTATTTCAATATTCAGGATGATGATTTCCCGATTGCTTTCAATCCGCTAGCGGGAATTACTCCAGAAAACAAACACATCATCATTCACGGTTTCATTTCCATTTTCCAAAAACTTTTCTCCTCACTGTGGTTGCCTGGTATGGAGCATGTGTTGCGTTATGCGCTTCTCGCTGTTTTGGATTTGCCGGAGCCAACCATCAATGATGTGCAAAAGATGCTAACTGACAAGAGTTTCCGTCAGGATATGATTAGCGTTATCAAAGAGCCATCAATCCGTAACTTCTGGGCGAATGAGTTTCTCCAGTTGCAAGAGAAACAAGGCCACAAAACTGTAACTCCACTCATCAATAAGCTCGGAGAATTTACTTTGAACCCACTGATTCAGCGCATCGTCGGTCAGAAGAAATGCAATATCAACTTCGATGAGATTCTCAATGAAGGCAAAATCCTCATTATCAATCTCGCGAAAGGCAAGATTGGGGAGAATAACTGCGCGCTGCTTGGCTCGATGTTGATTACCAAAATCCAAGAAGTAGCGATGGCGCGTATCAAAACCCCCGAAGAAGAGAGGAGAGATTTTTATCTCTACATCGATGAATTCCAAAACTTCGCTAGCAACGCTTTCATCGTGATTCTGTCGGAAGCACGTAAATTCCGCCTCAATCTCATCATCGCGCATCAGTATCTCTCACAACTTACTCCCGAGGTGCATGATGCAGCTTTTGGTAATGTGGGTTCAATTATTGCTTTCCGCGCTGGGCCAGATGATGCGATTGCGATGGCTACGGAATTCACTCCAACTTTCACACCAGAAGATGTGGTGAATCTTTCCATCCGTGATATCTACCTCAAGCTTTCGGTGGGTGGTAAAACTTCCACTCCATTCTCAGCCCGCACTCTCACTGTGAAAGTGCCTAAAGAAAATTACCTCGCTGATATAATTGCTAATTCTCGAGAAGAATACGCAACTTCTCGCAGAGAGGTGGAAGCAGAGCTTTTTGGTGATAAAGATACTTCACTTTTTGATTTCAATCCTCCGATTCCACTCCGAGCTATTTTCTAGTAGTTTTTAACTTTTTGAAAAAATTTTGGAAATATGTAAAATTCTAAAGCTTTAGTCACCTAATTTAATCCTATGTCTTCAATCAACGGACCACATCCTCATTAGTCTAAAACCCTAATTTAAAAAACTTACTGTGTGGTAAAAAAAGCGGAAATCGCACGGTAGGTTTTTCAAATTAAAAATATGCCTGAAACCCTAAAAGAATGCGTTGACTGCGGTCAGCAATTCGCAATCATTCCGCTTGAGAAAAAGATTCTCGAGAAGTTGAAATTGCCAGATCCAAAATCTTGCCCGTTTTGCCGTAAAAAGCGCCGACATCGTGTGAGAATGCGCGGTTGCTTTTACAAAGTGAAATGCGCTAAATGTGGTAAAGAGATTCACACTACTTGCGATCCAGAGACTGGTTTACTGATTTACTGCAAAGATTGTTATCTCACCTTCAAAGGCTCTGGAGAAGCCGATAAGATTTTTCTAGATTTGTAATTTTGGCGATTGCAATTCGCAGCAATGAAATTCTCTCATCCATTTTTCGATAAAATCAAAGAGCTACGCGATAAAACTCCTTATCTTGCGAGTAATTTTCGCGTTTTCAAAGGTTCTGAAAATGTGAATTGCCCTTACTGTGATGAGATGGGAGTTTCGAGTGATTGCCACATGTGTTTCACTTGCGCGGAATTATTTCAATCGGTTTTTTGTGAATATCTGTTGCGTGGCAATGAATGTGCGGATTGTAGCAACAGCACAGATATGAATCTTTGCTACGAATGTAGTGGTAATTCCGAAAAATGCCACGAATGCACTTACTGTGTGAATTGCTCGGGTTGTTTTCGCACACACTTTTGCCATACTTGTTTCAACTGCATTGATTGTTTTGGTTGTGTGGAGTTGGAGAATAAAAAGTTTTGTATATTTAATAAGCAATACACTGAAGCGGAATATCGAAAGCATTTAGCGGAGTTGCATAAGCTTTCCCCTAATGAGGTAGATGTTTATCTCGATAAGCTGCGTGAAAAGATTCCGATGGTAGATCTAATCGAATACGAAAATGTAGATAGTAAGTTGATGGTTTATTCCTTCCTCAATACGCGCTGTTACGATCTTCTATGGAGTAAAGAAAATGAAGATTGTGCTTATCTCTTCGAAGGATTGAGGTGCAAAAATACGGTTGATGGTGTGCTTACTATGCAAACACAAACCTGCTATGAATTTGTGGCTGGTGATAGTGTTTCCGAATCGGCTTTCATGATTGATTGCTCTCGCACTCATTTCAGTTATTTCTGCAATTACTGTGCAGATTGCGAATACTGTTTCGGTTGCGTGGGTTTGGAATTCAAGAAGTATCACATCTTCAATAAACAGTATTCTCCCGATGAATACCACTTCCATGTAGATAAACTCCTGAAAGAGTTAAGCGATAAAAATGTGAATATTGCGGATGATTGGTATCGGGCTTGGGCTCTCGATGTAACTCCAGGTAAAAAAGCTGCGACTACCAAGCCAAAGGTTGTAAAAAAACCAAGCAAGAAGAAGGAATAAGGAATATGGAATAAGGAATATGGAATATGGAATATGGTTTCCAATATTTTATTGCAGGTTCAAGTTTTTAACTTGAATCACATGTTTCTTAAATTTAGCTAAACTTGAAAATTTCATACGTAAGCGAATGAGATTTTCAAATCAATGCTAATTTAAAAACGTTTCGATCGGGGTTATAAACCCCGACCAGCGTGAAGATTTCTCGAAGAAAAGCTGGTGAAAAAATAAACGGGAAATTCCAAGTTGCGCAGCTAAGGGTTGCTGCATCTGCTTCGCATCGCTAAAATCCTTTCGCCCGATGCAACATCAACTTCACTCATCGCGAGGATTCATTCCCTTACGCTGAGTGTTTTTTTATTTCTAATTACAATTTCATGCCCAAACGCGTTTACGCATTCTCAGAGGGAAATGCGAAGATGAAAGATTTACTCGGAGGTAAAGGTGCGAATCTCGCTGAGATGACGAATCTCGGGATTCCAGTGCCACCAGGATTTACTATCACCACTGAAGCATGCGCGGCTTATGCGCAGGATAAGAAACTTCCAGCAGGATTACTTGAGGAGGTAGAGAAATTTCTCAAGCGCCTCGAGAAAGAGATGGGAAAGAAGCTTGGTGATGCAGATAATCCTTTGCTTGTAAGCGTGAGAAGCGGTGCAGCTTCTAGTATGCCAGGGATGATGGATACAGTTTTAAACCTTGGCATGAATGATGAAAGCGTATTAGGCTTAATCGCTGCGAGTGGCAACGAGAGATTTGCTTACGATGTTTACCGCCGGTTTATCCAAATGTTTGGTAATGTGGTTTTGGGTGTTTCCCATGATGAATTCGAAGCGGAAATAGAGAAAATGAAACATACTCGCAATGTGAAAAATGATGTGGATCTAGATGCAGAAGACTTGAAAGAGTTGGTAATGAATTTCAAAAAAGTGGTGCGAAAAACTATCGGCAGAGATTTCCCTCAGAATCCTTTGCAGCAGTTAGAGCTTGCTATCAAAGCAGTTTTCGAGAGCTGGAATAATCCACGCGCGATTTACTATCGCCAGATGAATAAACTCAAGGGGATGCTTGGCACCGCAGTAAATGTGCAAGCGATGGTATTCGGCAATCTCGGAAATGATAGTGGCACAGGAGTAGCTTTTACACGCGATCCAGGCACTGGTGAGAAGCGTTTCTTCGGTGAATACCTGATGAATGCCCAAGGTGAAGATGTGGTAGCTGGTATCCGCACACCACTCACCATCTCGCATCTCAAGAAAGAAAATCCCCGTGTTTACTCAGAGTTAGAAGCGATTTATAAACGAGTGGAGAAGCACTATGCTGATATGCAAGATATGGAATTTACCATCGAAGGTGGGAAACTTTTCCTTCTCCAAACGCGCAACGGAAAACGCACCGCGAAAGCAGCGGTTCGAATCGCAGTTGAACTCGTGAAAGAAAAAATGATCAGCGAAAAAGAAGCGGTGCTGCGCATCGATGCTTACGCTTTGGACCAACTTCTCCACCCAACTCTCGATCCGAAAGCAAAGAAAGTTGTAATCGCAAAAGGTTTACCAGCATCTCCTGGTGCTGCTTGTGGCACGGTAGTTTTCACAGCGGATGAAGCGGAGAAGCAAGGTAAAGCTGGCAAATCCGTGATTCTCGTGAGGAAGGAAACTTCTCCAGAAGATATCCATGGTATGAATCAAGCGAAAGGAATTCTCACTGCGCGCGGAGGTATGACTTCACACGCTGCGGTGGTGGCTAGAGGTATGGGTAAATGCTGCGTGGCTGGCGCGGAGATGATTCAAGTGGATAGCCAGAAGAAACAGATGAAGATTGGCACGAAGATTATCCGTGAGGGAGAAGTAATCACACTCGATGGTGGCACTGGAGAGGTGATCCTCGGGAAGATTGCTACGATTGAACCAAAGCTTGATAAAGATTTTGCACAGTTGATGAAGTGGGCGGATAAGTATCGCAAACTCAAAGTCAGAGCGAATGCGGATACTCCACACGATGCAGCTTTCGCTAGGAGTTTCGGCGCAGAGGGAATCGGGCTTACTCGCACCGAGCATATGTTTTTCCAGCCGAAACGCATCATGGCGGTGAGAGAAATGATTGTGGCCGAGACAGAAGAAGCGCGTCGCAAAGCGCTGGCTAAATTGCTGCCATATCAGCGTGATGATTTCTACGCTATTTTCAAAGCGATGAAAGGGTTACCAGTTACAGTGCGTTTGCTCGATCCACCACTACACGAATTCCTCCCAAGCGAAGAGAAAGAAATCAAAGCACTAGCGAAAGATTTGAATATTACCGAAGAAAAGTTACGCAGTCGGATGGCAATGCTGCATGAAGTAAATCCAATGATGGGGCTCCGTGGTGCGCGGTTGATGGTGACTTATCCAGAGATCGTAGAGATGCAAGCGCGCGCGATCTTCGAAGCAGCAGTGAAGCTCAAGAAAGAAAAGGTAGATGTGATTCCAGAGGTAATGATTCCGCTTATCGGTTTTATGGAAGAATATTATTTCTTGGCAGAAATTGTTAGAAAGGTTGCAGGCGAAATCATCCAGAAGTCTGGAGTGCAGCTGAAATACGCGGTTGGCACGATGATTGAGATTCCACGCGCTTGTATTCGCGCGAGGAAAATTGCGCGCAAAGCAGAATTCTTTAGCTTCGGCACGAATGATCTCACTCAACTGACTTTCGGATTCTCGCGCGATGATGCGCCGAAGTTTGTGCCAACCTATATCGAAAGAGGAATTCTCGAATCCGATCCTTTCTCTACTCTCGACCAGCGTGGAGTCGGCGCTTTGATAAAAATGGGAATCGAAAAAGGCCGCAAAGATCGCAAGGATCTGAAGTGTGGAATCTGTGGAGAGCATGGTGGAGATCCAGCCTCTGTAGAGTTTTGCCACCGCGTGGGAATGAATTACGTGAGTTGCTCACCATTCCGAGTGCCAGTTGCCAGACTTGCAGCTGCGCAAGCAGCTTTGAGAGAAAAGTAATTATTTTCCCAACGCAGCTAAATCTGCTTCCGTGATTCCTCCAATCTGTAAAGCAAACAAAGCTTTCAAGTGGCGGGGATTCGTTTGATCGAATTTTCCGAGTGTGAGTTTCCCCAGTAGCTCTTGGTTTTTTCCGAGGAGATACCAGGTAGCGATATTACCTTCCGCGTAAGCAATATCTTTCGCGAAGCAAACTCCAGGAGTTTTGCAATCGCTGCCACGGAAGCTGCGATAGCAACGCAACCACGCTTTATCACAGGATTTAGCAAAAGCTTTTGCTTTGCGCGCAGCTTGCTTCTCTGGATCTTTCAGTTTTGCGCAGCTTTGCATTTCTTCGAAGAAATAGTATTTCTGCATGATTTCAAATACTCCGCGGAAATCGCGTTTCTTCCCATCTATTCCTACTTCCAATCCAATCGCAAACTGCCGATCTAGCATTTCATATTCTTCAAACGCTTTAGGATTTTCCGCGAGTTTTCCTGCGAGAGTTGCGATTCCTTCTTCTCCGCGTGTGTATCGATCCAATCCTAGTGAGAGTAATTTCAGTTTAGATTTACCACCTTCTAGATTTCTCTTCACATGGATTCCGATCTCATGCACTAAGAGATTTTTTACCCTACGCAGCAGATAGTTTTTCTCTGGAGGGATTCCGATTTGGTTTTCAGCGGAATTAACGCTAATTACAGCTTTATCCAAATCCACCATTACTTCCCAACCTTCCTCGATTCCAATTTCGCGCAAAGCTTCCTCAAAGATTTGCTTCAAATCCTTAGAAGAATATTTCTTTTTTTCTGCATCAGTTAATCCCAATAAACCTTCAAAATTTACTCTTACACTTTCGCGTAAAGCGAGAAAAACATTCTCGGGTGGGGGAGTAATCTCATTTTCGTTTTCTGCTAAATCTACTTTTGGTAAAACCGCTTCCAATTCTTCCGCAGCTTGTTGCGAATCTACATCAGGAGATTGCTTTGCTTCTCCAAGTTTTTTAGTGAGAGAGGTGAGTGTATGTGTAAAAACTGCTTTATCGGGATTCCCATAAATGAAGCGGTTGTAGCGCGCAAAGTTGCGCATATCTCCACCTAGAGTTGCTTGCAGCATGCGCGCTTCCGCGATTTTTTCATTGATTTTCCAGAGATAGAGGTGTTTCACCGTAGGATTTTCTTCTTCGGTTTTGATTCTCTGTTTCAAATCCAGCAAAGCTTTTTCGCTTACTGCTAATTCACCAGCATCTAATTTTTCGTAGCTAAAACTAGGATTCAGAATTTCACCTGCTAGGAAAGCAGCTTTCTGAGATTCTCTTGCTTTGCTACTTACCTCCAAAAGAGAGTGGGATTGGAATCCGCCAATTTCTTTGAATTCCGAAAACCACCTTACATCCAAGCATTCGGAAGCAGCGGGAAGTGATGGAGAAACCTCTAAACTCACATTGTTACTTTAGCATAAAACTCTGTTTATGCAAGTAAGCAATACTTAGTTAGCTTTTCTGTTGCGCTTTTTTCACGAGGTAATCAATGATTTTTCCAGCAACATCGAATTTGCCAAGCTCTTCGCTGCGCGCAAAATTGAAAGGGAAATTCACCTCTGCCACCGAGTAAGTATTTTTCCCAAGCTTGATCAGATCTACTCCGCCCAGCGCTAATCCAGAAGCGCGGGTTGCTTCGATAGCCATTTTTTCCGTAGCAGGATTCAGCTTCACGAGCTTGTTTGTAGATAAACCTCCGGAGGAATTCGAGCGAAAATCTGATTTTTTCGAAACCCATTTCCGATAAGCGCAAATGAGTTTGCCATCCAAGACGATTGCGCGGATGTGGCTACCAGCCGCTTCTTTCACAAATTCCTGATAGAAAAAAGGAATATTTTTTTCCAGCAGCGCTTCTGCAGAAGATCTCAAACCAAAGAAAGAATCAATCAAAATCACACCCTTACCTTTACTGCTTCCAAGCGTTTTAATTAGCAGTGGTAATCCAAGCTTCTTCACGATTACCTTCATGCTTTTCTCATCATCAGCATTTGAGAAAATAGTTTTTGGAATCACTACTCCACCTTTCTCAAGAATGAGATTCATGCGGAGTTTTCCTTTGCGCATCATAAATAACTCGTTGCCTTCTTTACCAAGCAGTTGCTTTGGTTCACGCAGAGAAGTAGCACCTTTTGCCAGCAGAATCGTTTCCAATAATTCTTCTGATGCGTTGGTGGCAATACGGTAAACCAGTAATCCTTTTTCTTTCTTAACAGGGGAAACATTCTCCATCCGGATTTTGGAGTTGGTGATTTCTAGTGGGATTTTGCGTTTCTTGGCTGCTTTTACAAAGAGGATTTCGCATTCTGGATTATGCTCATCGTTGATGATTACGAGTTTCATTGAAGTAATTAATTTGGAAGTAAAAAGTTGGCTGGAGTTTAGCCTCTCAGCGCTTATTTGGGAATTCCTATTTTTCTAGAATAAATCAGTATAAACTCTCGCCGAATATCTTCATGCGTAGAAAGAAAGCGATTGTTTTTACCGAGTATCTCCACAAACTAGAAAGCGTGGAATCCGCGAAGCGCGCTGGTTTCGCAGCAGTTTTAGTTACGCGCAAAACCCGCAAAGGTGCTGCGGAAGTTTTTGATGAGATTTACGAAGAGGATTTAAACAAGCGCGAAGTGTGGGATGCACTCGCGAAAACTCTCTCGGCTAAATACAATGTAAAAGCAGTTGTAAGTAACTACGACCACTTCGTAGTGCAACGCAGCTATCTTGCGGAAAAGCTAGGTGTGGCAGCTACCACTACTTACACAGCTTGTTGCACTCGCAACAAAGTGCTGATGCGAAAAGCGCTGGCTATCATGCCAGAAAACATCGAATTTTCCGTAGCGCAAACTCTGCCTGAAGCGCTGAAAGCGCAGAAGAAATTGGGAGGTGATGTATTTCTCAAATCTATTGCTGGGATCAAATCCCGCTGTGTTTTCCATGTGAAAACTCCCACTGCCTTGCGCCGCGCTTGGAAAGAATTCACGCAACTCAAAGCGAATCTTGATGAGGAGCTTTACAATGATTTTCATTATCTCGATTTCCGTTTCGATTATCCCAATCCTCGCGAAACAGTTTTAATCGAGAAAGCGATTACCGGAAAGCAAGTTACAGTTTCTTCTCTCGTGGATTCTCATCGTGTGTGGCATGCGCCAAGTGTTTGCGATATCTATACCGCTGCGGATATCGGGAGAGATGATTCTTTCCTGGCTTTCCGTATCCTGCCTTCTGCGCAACCGCGCAAACTCTGGAAGGAAGCGAAGCAGGTAACCGAAACCGCAATCAAAGTGTTGGGGTTGCGCAACTGCGCTACTTTCACCGAATTAATTCTTGATAAAAAAGGCAAAGCTCGTATTATCGAAATCGCCAGCCGCATGGGTGGTTACCGCCCGCTGATGTATAACCACGCTTACGGAATTTATCTCCCAGATTTACTGATTCGCGCAGTGACTGGCAGGCGGGTGAAGCTACGCAAAAAAGCGCAACAGTATGTTTCACTCCTCGAGCTTTTCCCAACTAAACAAGGGAAATTCAAGCGTATCGAAAACTGGGAAGAAATCCAAAAAGATTCCGCGCTGCGCTATTCCAAGATTAAAGCTGAGCCTAAAAAAATTGTAGGGCTGGCTCGAGAAAACTTCGAGCCAGTGGCGGTGATTCTTCTTGCTGGCAAAACTTACCAAGAAGTGAAAGCTAAAAGTTTGTATTACCAAGAGAGGTTGAAGGTAATAGTTAGTTAAAACTCAGCAGCGCGCTTGAGAGTTTCTTTTGGGATTCGCCTAGATTTTTATCCGCCTTCGCAGAAAACTCTCCTGCGCAAGCTGGGGGATGAATGCGGAAATTATTTTGCTTAGAAATTTTGCTTCGGCGGATTTCGCCTCTCGCTTGAATATCAAAACACCAGCTTCAAGCTTGTGAAAGATTTTGAAACCGCCTGCGTAAGCTAGCGGAGCTTCATAGTTGATATTTACAAAATAAAAAAAGCTGCTAGAATAACTGCCGTCAAATTTTAAGCGCTATGTTAGAAAAACCTGAAAACTTATCTCCCGAAGAAGCATTACAAGCCAAATATGCAGAAGCTCTGCGTTTAGCACAAAGCGATAATGAATTAGGTGTTGTTTTGGTGCAGCTAACAAGAGATCTTATCAGGGAATTATCTAATGAGATTGCCTCTGCGCAGGAAAGAATTGCTGCTAATAGTGAGAGAGGAGGTTTCCTTGTCGCCTTAAATCGCCATGCTTTACAAATGGAATAGTTATTCCAAGAATAGTTGAATACATTTCTACACTTTCCGTGTTGTTTTCTTTTTGCTAGAATCTCGCGGAATTAAACACATTTGATGGCAAAATCAGAATATAGTGCAGAGCAAATCCAAGTTCTCGAAGGCTTGGCACCAGTGCGCAAACGCCCGGGAATGTATATCGGCTCCACGGATGAGAGAGGTTTACATCACCTTATCTGGGAAGTTGTCGACAACTCTATCGACGAAGCGATGGGAGGCTATTGCAATGAGATTATCGTTACATTGCAAAAAGATGGCGGTTGCTCAGTCCTCGACAATGGTAGAGGAATTCCAATCGAGAAACACAAAGTTACGGGTGTTTCTGCGCTAGAAACTGTGATGACGGTTTTGCATGCGGGTGGAAAATTCGGAGGCGATGAGAGTGGCTACAAAGTTTCTGGCGGTTTGCATGGAGTAGGTGTGAGTGTGGTGAATGCGCTTTCCACGCGTGTGATTGCGGAAGTTTTCCGTGATGGCAAACACTATCGCTTGGAATTCCAAGATGGTGGTAAGCCAATCGGCAGCATCAAGGAGGTTGGCAAATCCAATGCCACTGGCACGAAGATTACTTTTTATCCGGATGCAGAAATTTTTAAACACACTACCAAGTTTGATTTTGACACTGTTTTGAAGCGTATTCGTCAGCAGGCTTACCTCACCAAAGGTGTAGCAGTGGCAGTCCTCGACGAAAGAAATGGTGAGAAATATCGCTTCTATTTCGAAGGTGGTATCAAATCTTATGTGGCGCATCTCAATCAAAACCGCGAGAGACTTACCGATGTGATTTATGCCGAGAAAGAAACTCCTGATGCTTATGTAGAAGTAGCGCTGCAATATACCAACGCTTACAACGAAGAAGTTTTCTCTTTCGCCAACAACATCAATACGATTGACGGCGGCACTCATCTCACGGGTTTCCGCACTGCGCTTACTCGTGAAATCAACTCCTACGCGCGCAAACAAAATCTTCTCAAAGAGAATGAAACGAATCTCACCGCAGAAGATGTGAGAGAAGGTTTGACTGCGATTATTTCTGTGAAGGTAAGAGATCCACAATTCGAAGGCCAAACCAAAGGCAAGCTCGGTAACGCTGAAGTGCAAAGCGCTGTAAATACTGTATTTGGAGAAACTTTCGCCACTTATCTCGAAGAGCATCCAGCGGATGCAAAAGCAATCGTAGGGAAATGCGCTTTGGCTGCGAGGGCGAGATTAGCAGCTCGTGCAGCGCGTGATACTGTGCTCCGCAAAGGTGCGCTCGAAGGCAGCAATCTCCCAGGTAAACTCGCGGATTGCTCCTCACGCAAACCAGAAGATTCTGAGCTTTACATAGTTGAGGGAGATTCAGCGGGAGGCAGTGCGAAGCAGGGGAGAGATCGTTTCACTCAGGCAATCCTGCCGCTCCGTGGAAAAATTCTCAACGTGGAGCAAGCGCGCTTGGATCGTATGCTTGGAAACAATGAAGTGAAGAACTTGATTCTCGCTTTTGGTACTTCCATCGGAGAGAGTTTCGATATCACCAAGCTGCGTTACCATCGCATCGTAATCATGACCGATGCCGATGTGGATGGATCTCATATCCGCACTTTGCTTCTGACTCTATTTTTTAGGCATTTCCGCCCACTGATTGATGCCGGTTATGTGTATATCGCTGTGCCACCACTCTACAAAATCGCGAAAGGCAAGCAAACTTGGTATGCATATACCGAGGAAGAAAAAATGCAGATTCTCAAAGAAAATAAACTTATTGCTGAGACTGCTGATACTCCAGTAGTAGAAAGTGAAGAAGAAATCGAAGAGGAGGAGGAAGAGGAGACTGCGAAAAAGAAAACTTCCAGCAATGTGAAGATTCAACGCTACAAAGGTCTCGGAGAAATGAATCCTGAGCAACTCTGGGAAACTACGATGGATCCAGCGAAAAGAACTCAGCTGCGTGTAACTGTGAATGATGCAGAGAAAGCGAATCAGGTTTTCGATACTCTCATGGGAAGTGAAGTAGCTCCTCGCAAGAAATTCATCCAAACCCATGCGAAGAATGTGGTGAATCTGGATATCTAGCTTTTTACTAATCTTTTTAGGAAATCTAAATCCCTTCTGTGTTGTTGTTAAAACGCGGTTTTTTTGCTATAATATCAGTGTTTAAACAAAACAAAATGAGTCTAGAATTACAAAAACAAAAATCACAGCAAAACTCTTCCCTTGAAAAGGGAAGTAAAGTGAGTATTGTAGACACACTCAAATCTCTTCAGATGGATGCTTCCCGAAAAGGGAGAGAGAAGCTTTTCGATTCATTGAAGGCAGAATTAGGCTTACCAATAGACGCTAAGTATGATTTTTCTGCACAGCAAAATATTTTGCTGAATAATTTTCTCTTAGAAAAAGTAAAAAATGGTTTAGTTTTAAATCAAGCTATCGGTGAAAATCCAGCGAAAGTTGCTACTAAAAAAACTCCCCAAAAAGAAACTAAGTCTGCTGAAAAAATTCAATCAATTCAGCCAGAATCGCAGCGTGATATTTATGCGCAGCTTGCGATTCAAGCAGAAAGAGCTTATTTGGGTAATCCATACGACACAGATCCAAACGGGAGAGATGGTTTAGCTTCGATTGAAGGGAAACAACGTGGTGGTAATTTTAAATTAAGAAATAATCTTACAGGGGAGATATTCTCTTCTAGAAAAGAGCCACTTACTTGCACTGATCTTACGATGCAAGGATTTCGGGCAGCTGGAATTACTTGTTTCGATAACCTTAAACTAGGGGATGCTTTCAGTCTGCGTAGAGTTAGTAATCTTGAAAAAACCATTAAAGAGAATCCAAGTCAGTTAGTTATGATTCCTGTGAATCAAGATTTTTCAAGAGGCAAGGAAATCACATGGAGAGATAAGCTACATTGCCAAGTTGGTGATGCAATCACTACTACTATTGGAGATGGTAGTAGACACATCGGTAGGGTGACTGAAGTTGATGCCACGGGTTTCCCGCTGAAAATTATTCACTCTAGTGGTGCGATGGGTGTAGTAGAAACTCCTTTTATGAATGGTGAATCACTAGGGAAAGACACTAGAGGTAAAGAGAGGTTTGCTGATTTTATGGGTAGAGAAAAAACTCGGATTAACTATGTAATTCGACCTACGCAGCAAGCGATTGCTTTAGCCGCTGCTAAACAGAAGGGATCTGCTGCTTAGTTAAAGCTAGTAGTAGATTTTTCTTTGAAAGGAAATCCATCTTCCACGCGTATAATACGGCAGATGCAAGAAGATGCTCTTTTGGTTGCGAAAGCAATCAAGAACCCCAATGCGTATTCTGAAATCGTAGCTAAATATGAAAAGCCTTTGCTGCGTTATGTTTTGCGCATTTCGAATGTTTCCAGAGAGGAAGCAGAAGATATTCTCCAAGAAGTATTTCTCAAGGCTTACCAAAATCTCAACGATTACGATACTTCCCTAAAATTCTCTAGCTGGATTTACCGCATCACTCACAATGAAGTAATCAGTAAGTGGCGCAAGCGCAAAGCGCGCGTGGAATCGATTGGTATCGATGAGGCAGATGCGACACATTTCTTTCAGTCTACTTTCGATATCGAAAGTGAGATGGATAGCAAGATTCTTGCGAAAGAAGTAAATCGCATTCTCGCGAAGTTACCAGAAAAATATCGTGAAGTTTTAATTTTGCGTTTCATCGAAGATAAAGATTATGAAACGATTGGCGATATTCTCCGTAAGCCAGCTGGCAGTGTAGCTACTCTGATTGCGCGCGGAAAGAAACAACTCCAAGAGGAAATTCAAAAAGCTAACCTCTCTAAATTTCTCATTCATGAGTAAGCTCACCAAATCCATTCTCGCTGCTATCGAGCAAAAGAAAATTACTCCACGCGCCAAAGCTTGGTTTCAAACCAAGAATGCGTTGGTGTGGGGATTGGCAGTTTTGGCGATTATTCTCGCGGGAATTTTATTCGCAGCGTTGATTCGCGAGTTACTCGAAGCAGAGTGGAATATCGCTGCGCGTTATCCAGGTGGCAGTCTTCATTTTCTCTGCGAAGCGGTTTCTTTTATCTGGCTGGGAGGAATTCTCTCCGCTTTTGCGATTAGTTATGTATTTTTCCGCCAAACAAAACATGGTTACCGCTATGGAGTTTTTGCAGTGGGAGGAGTGTTGCTTGTTACGAGTTTGGTTTTAGCTTCTTCACTCATGCCAACTGGCGTGCCGCAAGGGATGCATGATTTCCGTGAGAAGCAGTTGGGGATTCCAGCTTTTGATGAAACTCCTTGGCTCAATCCTGATGCGGGTTTTCTCATCGGTGATATTCAGGAAGCGCAAGCTACTATTCTGATACTCGACGCTTTTGATAACACAATTTGGCGGGTAGGAATTAGTGATGCAGATATTGCTCCGATGGTGAAGCTGCAAGTCGGAGAAGAGATTCGCGCATTAGGAAAGAAAACAGGCGATAACTCTTTTGAGGCGGAAATGATTATTCCAGGTAAACCAATACACATGATGCATATGATGATGTTTTCTCAGGGTGATACATCAGATAATTCTGAAAGAAATTTAAATTCTTCTGCGTATCAACTGATGCAAGCGCGCTAGCCGAAATTTAATCTCATAAATTCAATACTATGCAAAAGACTCACAAATTCTGGGCTAAAGTAACAGCTTCTACACTCGCTTTAGCTTTCATTCCTGCTTCATTTGTTTTCGCAGGTAGCGATACGACTGAAAAAGGAAATCGCCCAGACGCAGCTACAATGACTGCAATCGAAAAAGCGATGGATGCTAATGATTATGCTACTTGGAAATCTTTGTTACCGACACAAATGCAAAGCAAAGTAACCGAAGCAAAATTTCAGGAGATGATCGCAAAGCATAAAGAAATGGAAACCAAACGCGCTGAAATGGAAGCGCATCGCGCAGCGGTAGAAACTGCTATCACAGCTGGTAACTATGAAACTTGGAAAGCGGAAGTAACTAAAGAGAATCCAAAATCTCCACTCCTAACTAAGATTACCGCTGATAACTTCTCACAATATAAAGAGATGTATGGTTATCGTGAAAAAGCTCAAGCTATCGCGAAGACTTTAGGAATCGAAGGTAGAGGAGAAGGTATGGGAATGGGTGGTGGCGAAGGAATGGGAATGATGGGAGGCGGCCACGGCCCAAAACATGATAAAGGAAACGAAGCCAACGAGGCTCAAGAATAATAAACGATTCGTTACGCAAGGGGTGATAAAAGCTTCCGCAAGGAGGCTTTTATTATAAGGATTAAGGAAGCAGGATTAAGGATTAAGAAAAAGTTTCCGTTGTCTTCCCCGCGAAGGCGGGGATCCAAAACCGTAAAGGTAATGTGAATATTATGTAGAATCATCGGAAATGAAAAATTTCTGAAATCTAAAGATGAGAATATCCTTGCCGAAAAAACAAACCGCTAAAATCAAAGCATGCGTGAAGAAAAAATCTATTTTGTTTATATCCTAGCGAGTGGAATTAATTCCACTCTGTATATTGGAGTCACGAATGATTTGCAAAGAAGAATACTTGAGCATAAAGAGGGGAAAATAAAAGGTTTCACTCAGAAATACAAAGTGAATCAGCTGGTTTATTACGAAGAGTTTGGAGAAGCGGATGAAGCGATTCAGCGAGAAAAGCGTTTGAAGAAATGGAAGCGGGAATGGAAAATCAGATTGATTCACGAGAAAAACCCTAGTTGGAAAGATTTATATAGCGAATTATTTGAATAGTTTTTTGTTTGGATCCCCGCCTTCGCGGGGATGACAGTAGGAGGTGGGGTGACAAAAGGAAAGTGGGAATTGAAAAAATTTACCCCACTAACTTTCGAATCAGCTTCGGAATTTCTTTGGCGAGGAGTTGTGGAGTTACACTTTCCATTTTTTCTGCGAGAATTTCTCCTGCTTTCCCGAGGAGGAAACTTCCTATGCCACAGGCATTTACTTCATCCATACCTCGCGCAACTAATCCTCCGACTAAGCCAGCGAGTGTATCTCCGCTGCCACCTACGGTGAGGATTGGATTTCCACTTCTGTTGTAGCGAATTTCTCCACGCTTACTTACGATGATATCTACAGGTTTTTTGATAAGTAGCGTAGCTTTTGCTTCCATTGCGAATTTCTCAGGAGAAAGTTTCCCCGCGATTCTCGCAAACTCTCGCGCATGTGGAGTGAGAATTGTATGAGAATTTTTGAAAGGCAGCGGTAGGTTTTTTACTAGCGCAGCAGCATCTAGCACAATCGGTTGTTTATTTATTCTCAACAATTCAAATAAAGCTGCTTCCTCAAAATCCAAACCACAACCAACCACTAAAGTTGCGTTGCGTTTCTTCGCAAATTCTACGATTGCTTTCACTGCTGGTTTCGTAAGCTTCTCTTTATCTCCAGCGAAACTTCTCACCAAAACATTCGGAGAGAATTTCCGCGCCACGGCGAAATTCACCTCTGGTGTGAAAAGGTAAACCAAATCACAACCAGCTGCGATTGCGCCTCCCGCCGCAAAACTTGCAGCTCCAACATAATTTCTACTTCCTCCTACGATTACCACTTCGCCATTTTTACCTTTGTGAGAATTTTTACCGCGCTTAGGAAAAAAAGATTTTACATCTGCGCTGCTGAAATCAGGAGAAGCTTTCATAATTGTATTTTATTCGCCTTCGTTCGCCGAGGCGAACTTCGGCGGATTTCGCTTCGCTTCATGCTAAAATCCTTGCGTTTGTTTTACCAAAAATTATGCTGAAAAAATTCACTTTGATGTTGCTGGGATTACTTATCCCTTTGGTTTCGTTTGCTTTCGTTTCCGCAGAGGAAATCAAAACCCCCATCAATGTTTTCGTCAGAGAAGGTTGTAGTCACTGCGCGGATGAAGAGGAATTCCTCGCGAAGCTGGTAAAAACACGCAGCGATTTCGAAGTTTTTTACCACGATATCGGAGATGCTACGCATTACACACATTTCGATACACTCACTACTCTCGAGAAACTTCCCAAAGCGACTCCGATTACGCTTGTAGGTAATACGATTATCCAAGGGTTTGGCTCAGCGCAAACAACGGGAATCACTATTACCGAACTACTCGATGCGAGTAAAGGTAAAACCACGCTTGGCTTCGAGGAGTTTATCGCTGCAGGTGGCAGTCAAGGGAAAGTGAATTCTTATAAAGATGAGATTTGTGAGGATACTGCGCAGCAATGCGTAGCTTCTCCTGATAAGCGTTTCCTCGTCGATATTCCTTTTTACGGAGTAATCGATATCGCGAAATATTCACTCCCAACGATTGCTGCGGTTTTGGGTTTTGTCGATGGATTCAATCCTTGCGCGATGTGGGTTTTAGTTACTTTCCTCATCGTGTTGCTACAAATCGGAGATAAGAAAAAAATGTTTCAGATTGCAGGATTATTTATTCTCGCAGAAACCATCATGTATTACGCGATTCTCAATGTGTGGTTTACCACTTGGGATTTCGTCGGCTTAGATAAATACATCACTCCGCTTGTCGGTATCATCGCAATCGGTGGAGGAATCTTCTTCCTCTATGAGGGAATCACCACTGATGGCACTTGCAAGGTTACCAATCTCCAGCAGCGCCAAAAGATTCATACTCGCATAAAAGATTTGGTGGCGCAGCCTCTGACTTGGATTACTGCAGCGGGAGTTTTGGGTTTAGCTTTTAGTGTGAATATTATCGAATTCGCTTGCAGCATCGGTATTCCACAGGCTTTCACGAAGATTCTCCAAATCAATGCGCTACCTACCATCGCGCAGCAAGGTTTGATTCTCCTATACACTTTGTTTTACGTGGTGGATGATCTCATCGTATTTGGAATTGCATTGGTGGGAATGGAATATATCGGAATTACACAGAAGTATTCTAAATATACAAATCTGCTGGGAGGAGTGATTATGCTGCTGCTTGGTTATCTTTTGATTTTCCACCCAGAGTTGCTCAAGGTTGCGTAGAGGGAATAAGGAATAAAGAATAATGGTAGCTTGCTAAAAGCCTTATCCTGTAATCTTTGCAGATTCAAATCTGTGTAAGCGAATTAGATTTTCTAATCGGTGCTAATTTAAAAACGTTTCGATCGGGGTTACAAACCCCGACCAGCGTTTGAAATTTGCTTGAGGTTTGTAATCCTAAATCTGCTGGTTGCGCTTGGCGCAATTTAAATCTCCCCTAACTCCTCCTCTCCAAAGGCGAGTCTTCGATTTACGAAAGAGGGGAATTTCTGGATTCCAGCTTTCGCTGGAATGACAAAAAGGTAAACTCTTTGCGTTGAAAAAAGATTTCATTCTTCTCGGGATTCTCAATCTCACACCAGATTCTTTTTCCGATGGTGGTAAATTCGATACAACCGCAAAAGCCTTGAAACAAGCTGCGCTAATGCGTGAGGCTGGCGCAGATATTCTAGATATCGGTGGAGAATCTACGCGGCCAGGAGGAGTTTCTGTAAGTGTTTCCGAAGAATTGAAACGCGTTTTTCCTGTGGTGAAAAAGTTGAGAGCAAAAGGTTTCAAAATATCACTCGATTCGCGCAAGCCAGAAGTAGCGGAAAAATGTTTGCCTTATATCGATTGGATTAATGATGTGAGTGGTTTAGAAAATCCCGAAATGCGGAAGCTGGTAGCTTCTTGCAAAAAAAAAGTAATCCTGATGCATGCTTTGGATTTACCAGTGAATCCTTCCCACACGATGAAGACGAAAAACGTAGTGGGGGATTTGAAGAAGTTTTTCCAGCAACGCATCCGTGAGTGTGAAAAATCCGGAATAAAAAAATCACAAATTATCATTGATGTGGGAATTGGTTTCGGAAAAACCTTAGCTCAGAATTTGGAATTGATTGCGCGAATAGGGGAATTCGAAAAGATTGCGCCAGTCTGTCTCGCAGCCTCACGCAAAAGCTTCATCGGAAAAATTGATGGATCGAAAGTGGGGGAGAGATTGGGCGGAAGTATCGCTGCGGTTTTAGCAGGGTATGCTAGTGGTGTGAGGATTTTTCGGATTCACGATGTGGCGGAGACGAAGCAGGCGTTGGAAGTGTGGAGAAAAATTTAAGAATAAAAATTCTATTCAGCGCAGTTTTTGCATTGGGTCTTTTAGTATATAAAATCAATCTCCTTTAAACAATATCACCATGCCTGAAGCACCTGAACCTGAATCTGAATTGGATCCACCGAGTGAGGATTCAGAACCTCTCGATAAAATGGAAATATTAGAAGGTATTGAGAGATCGTTTGACTCCATTGCATGGCTAATTGGGAGTATGATTTCTACTGAGATTGTTGCACGATTTATTGGTGCGATTAGGAAAGAGATAGAGGCAGTAGAAATTTGTGGAGTTCAAATTGATGGAGATTTTTTGATGTGCGATATTGCATATCTTGAAAAGGAACTTTTTACTAGGATAGTGAAACCTTATATCATGGATGGTAAAGATTTTGATGCTGGAAAGAAATGGAGTAAGCAGGAAGCGCGCGAGTTATTCGCAAGAATATACCCAGATTTCAAAGATAATACTGGTATCCAGAGGATGGTTTATGATCCTGCCTCTATAAGTTACAAATGCATTCAAGATTCTATATGGGATGAGCCGAATGACGCTAAGGATTCTCCTGCTAGCTGGATAGCGTAAATTATCCCTACAATATAATTTTAATTTGTAAAGGTGATTTCTGTAACGGTTTGCAGGGGTTAAATTCATCGCGTATAATTTCGCAGCTAATTTTCCAGTGATGAGTGAGTAGTGAGAAAAGGATTAGTTTCCCAGTATTTTTTCACTACCCCTACTTCATGGCTAAGAAACCTACACCTAAGAAAGCTGCAGCTCCTAAGAAACCTGCTTCTTCTTCACGCAAGAAGAAATCTATCATCGAAAGCACTGTCAAAACCAAGCCTTACAAATTGCCAGTGGTTTTGCCAAATGCTTTGGTGGCGCGCGCGAAGAATCCACGCAAATATTATTCTGAAAGTCGCACTCACGTGCCACTGCCAAATCTCATCGAAACTCAGCTGAATAGTTATAACTGGTTTCTCACTGAAGGCCTCGAAGAATTGTTTGATGAGATTTCTCCTATCTCTGATTCCAGCGGAAAGAAATTGGAACTACATATTCTCAAGCATGCAATCGAAGAACCGAAGCTGACTCCGAAGGAAGCGAAAGAAAAAAGCGGCACTTACGAAGGCACTCTCAAAGTGCAGGTGAGACTTGTAAACAAGGTAACTGGTGAAATCAAAGAGCAAGAAGTTTTCTTCGGTGGAGTGCCTCTGATGACAGAGAAAGGCACTTTCATCGTGAATGGTATCGAAAGAGTTGTAGTCTCTCAATTAGTCAGAAGCCCTGGTGTTTTCTTTTCTCCAAATCCAATCTATCCAAGCTACGCTGCTGCGAAAATTATTCCAAAGCGTGGCGCTTGGTTAGAATTGGAAACTGATAAACGCGGAATCATTTCTGTGAAGATTGACCGCAAACGCAAAATCCCAGTTACCGCCCTTATTCGCGCTTTCACTGGTTGGGATGATGAGAAGATTCTCAACAATTTCAAAGATGTAGATCGCGCCGGCAATTTGCCTTTCATCGCAACTACTCTGGAAAAAGATCCAGCCAAAACTGTCGATGAAGCTGCGCAACTTATTTACCAAAAGATTCGCCCAGGAGATCTCGCAACTCCAGATAATGCAAAAGCACTTATCGAGCAGCTTTTCTTCGATTACCGCCGCTATGATATGGGGCCAGTCGGTAGATACAAACTCAACAAACGCTTCAATCTCGAAACTCCTACTGATAAAAAACACCGTGTTTTCCAGGTGGATGATCTCATGCTTATCATCAAGCATCTCATCAATCTCAACAACGGAATCGGAAAAGTAGATGATATCGATCATCTTTCCAATCGCCGCATCCGCGCGGTAGGTGAATTAGTTCAAAACAAATTCCGCGTAGGTTTGCTTCGTGTTGATCGTATCGTCAGAGACAGAATGACTGTGATGGATCTCGAGACAGCTGCGCCTCAACAACTTATCAATGCGCGCCCGATTACAGCTGCACTCCGTGAGTTTTATGCTTCATCGCAGCTTTCTCAATTCATGGATCAAACGAATCCACTCGCTGAGTTGGCACATAAACGCAGACTTTCTGCGATGGGCCCAGGAGGTCTTTCCCGTGAAAGAGCTGGGTTTGACGTGAGAGATGTGCATACTTCCCATTACGGCAGAATCTGTCCGATTGCCACTCCTGAAGGTCCAAACATCGGTCTCGTAGTGCATCTCGCTGCTTATGCGCGCATCAACAAACACGGCTTCATCGAAACTCCTTATTACAAAGTTATTCAAGATGCGCCTATAAAAATAGAGGAAATCATCAAGCGCCGCGCGAAGACTGATATCAAAGAAGGTAACAAGATTCTCGTGAAAGAAGGGGAGATGATTACCAAAGAAGGCGCTAAGCGTTTGATTGAAATTTCAAAAGGCGAGAAGAAAGATAAAGTGCCAGTCAGAGCCTACGCCACTCATGAGTTTGAATATTACGATGCCGAAGAAGAGGAGGCTTTCAAAGTAGCGCAAGCGAATTCTGAAGTAGATGAAAACGGAAACTTCCTCAATACTCGTATCTCAGCCCGCGCAGGTAGTGAGCCGATGCTGGCGCATGTGAATGATTTGACTCATATTGATGTCACTCCGCAGCAGATTTTCTCTATGGAAACTGCGCTGATTCCATTCCTCGAGCACAACGACAACACTCGTGCTTCGATGGGAACCAACATGCAACGCCAAGCAGTGAATCTTGTGAGACCTCACACACCACTCGTCGGCACTGGCACTGAAGCGATTGTCGCGCAAAACTCCGACCAAGTAGTAATCGCGGAGGAAGATGGAGAAGTCACTAGCCTCGATGCTTCTGCTGTTACTGTTGTTTATAAGAGTGGCAAACGCCAAACCTACGGAATCCAAACTTATGCGCGTAGTAACCAAGGCACTTGTATCTCTCAGCGCCCAGTAGTGGATAGCGGTCAAAAAGTGAAGAAAGGCGATATCCTCATCGAAGGCGCGGCAACTGATGAAGGTGAATTAGCGCTTGGTCAAAATCTCTTCGTAGCTTATATGAGTTGGCACGGTTGCAACTTCGAAGATGCGGTAATTATTTCCGATCGCATTGCGCAGCAAGGTTATTACGATTCTGTGCATATTGAAGATTATGTAGTGGATGTGAGAGAAACCAAACTCGGTATGGAAGAAGTTACGCGTGATATTCCAAATGTTTCTGAGGAAAGATTGAAAAACCTCAATGAAGATGGAATTATCCAAGTGGGAAGTTATGTAAAAGAAGGTGATATCCTCGCTGGAAAAATTACTCCAAAAGGTGAAACCGAACTTACCGCAGAAGAGAGATTACTTCGCGCAATCTTCGGAGAAAAAGCGCGCGATATGAAAGATACTTCTCTCCGTATGCCTGGAGGCACTGGAGGAAAAGTTATCGACGTGAGACTTTTCACGCGTGAAGATGGAGTGGAATTACCAATCGGAGTAGTGAGACAGATTCATGTTCACGTTGCGCAACGCCGCCAACTGCAAGTAGGTGACAAGATGGCAGGTCGCCACGGAAATAAGGGTGTGATTTCCACCATTGTGCCAATCGAAAACATGCCATTCCTGCCAGATGGCACTCCAGTCGATATCATTCTCAATCCACTCGGTGTGACATCTCGTATGAATATCGGTCAGATTCTCGAGACGCATCTTGGTTGGGTAGCGAAGAAGACTGGTATGAAATTCGCGACTCCAGCTCTCAACGGTATCTACACTGAAACAATTACTAAATTGCTAAAAGAGCATGATTTACCAGAAGACGGCAAGATTCAACTTTTCGATGGCCTCACTGGTGAGCCTTTCGACCGCAAAACTACCGTGGGTGTGGCTTATATGTTGAAACTCAACCATCTTGCGGAAGACAAGATTCATGCGAGAAGCGTTGGCCCTTACTCTCTCGTGACTCAGCAACCACTCGGAGGAAAAGCGCAACATGGTGGTCAGCGTTTCGGAGAAATGGAAGTGTGGGCACTCGAAGCTTACGGAGCTGCGAATGTGTTACAAGAAATTCTTACAATCAAATCCGATGATGTTTACGGCAGAAGCAAAGCCTACGAAGCCATCGTCAAAGGTGAAGAAATTCGCCGACCTCGCACTCCAGAATCCTTCAATGTGTTGGTGAAAGAGTTGCAAGCGCTTTGTCTCAATGTGGAATTATTAAATCTCGAAGGTAGAAATGAGATGAGTGAAGAAGAAATGCTGGTAGCTGCGGATGAAGATGAAGGTCTCAGTGTAGCAGTCTCCAAAATCCCAGCAGGTGGCGCAATCATCCCAGAAGAAGATCAAATCTCTGAATTACAAGAAGAAGATTCCGAAGATTTAGATGCCGATCCAGAGGAGCTTTCTGCTATCGAAGAGATGAAAGAAAGTCTCGAAACAGAAGATGATGAAGTCTAATCTCCACTTTTAAAACTGATTTTTCTCCCTAATTTTTCCTCCCAAAATGCCAAACGATGCAACTCTCGACCGCGATAGACTCCAAAATTTTGATGCGATTACACTAGCAATCGCTTCTCCCGAGCAAATCCTCGGTTGGAGTCACGGTGAAGTTACCAAACCAGAAACCATCAACTACCGCACTCAAAAACCGGAAAGAGATGGATTATTCTGCGAAAAGATTTTCGGCCCAAGCAAAAACTGGGAATGCTACTGCGGAAAATATAAACGCGTGAGATACAAGGGTGTGGTTTGTGAAAAATGCGGAGTGGAAGTTACTCGTAGTGTGGTGCGCAGAGAGAGGATTGGCCACATCAAACTCGCAGTGCCTGTCACTCATATCTGGTTTCTTCGCAGCACTCCAAGCCGTATTGGTTTGCTTCTCAATCTTCCAATCAAGACTCTCGAGCAAGTGATTTATTTCGCTGCTTACATCGTAAAAAGCTTAAACGAAGCAGAGAGAGAAACAGCGCTCAAGGATCTTGAAGAGGAGCACAAGAAGCAACAGAATTCTGCGAAGGAAGAATACCGCGAAAAATCAAACGAATTGAAAGCGAAACACAAAGCCGCTGGCACTCCAAAGGATGTTGCGGCTAAAGAAATCGCTGCGCTCGAAGATGAAGCAATTGCTACTGTAGAAGAGATTGCTGAGCAATATCATTCCAGCAAAGATGATTTGGAAGGCTTGGAAGTTGGAAAAGTAATCAGCGAAATCAGCTACCGTGATTTATCCATGAAATTTGGCCATGTGTTTCAGGCTGGTATCGGTGCCGAAGCGGTGCAAGATATCATCGCTGCAATCGATCTCGATAAATTTATCGAAGAGCGCGAAGCAGAACTCAAGAAAGCTACTGGCCAGAAATACAAGAAAACTATCAAACGCCTCAAGCTCGCTTCTTCATTCAAAAAAGCTGGTATCCGCCCAGAGTGGATGGTGCTGACAGCGCTGCCTGTGATCCCACCAGATTTGCGCCCGATGGTGCATCTCGATGGTGGTAGATTCGCAGCAAGCGATCTCAACGATTTGTATCGCAGAGTTATCAACCGCAACAATCGTCTGAAGAGATTGATGGAAATCGGCGCGCCTGAGGTTATCTGCCGCAATGAAAAACGCATGATGCAGGAGGCAGTAGATACACTTCTTCACAATTCTGCGCGTAGCGCAAAAGCGGTTTTCTCCGTAGGAGATAAACGCAAGCTTCGCTCACTTTCCGATATGCTGAAAGGCAAGCAAGGAAGATTCCGCCAAAACTTACTCGGGAAACGCGTGGATTACTCTGGTAGAAGTGTGATCGTGGTTGGCCCAAAATTGAAACTCAGCGAATGTGGTTTGCCAAAAGAGATGGCTTTGAAGCTCTTCAAACCATTCGTAATCGGTAATCTCGTGAAGAAAGATCTCGCTTACAATGTGAAATCAGCAGAGAAACTTATCGAAGAAAATCGCCGTGAAGTTTGGGATGCTTTGGAAGAAGTTATCGCTGGTAGATATGTGATGCTAAACCGCGCGCCTACTCTCCATCGCCTCGGTATCCAAGCTTTCCAGCCAGTATTGATTGAAGGTAAAGCGATTCAAGTGCATCCACTCGTTTGTCCAGCTTTCAACGCGGATTTCGATGGAGATCAGATGGCGGTGCATTTACCACTTTCCACAGCAGGTCAGAAGGAAGCGCGTGAATTGATTGCTGCTACGCAAAATATGTTGAAGCCAGCGACTGGAGATCCAACGATTGCTCCGACTCAGGATATGGTGCTCGGTTGCTACTACCTTACTTTAGAAAAAGCAGGGGAGAAAGGTGAAGGTATGGCTTTCGCAGATATCTCTGAGGCAGTGAATGCTTATCGCAGTGGTTTCGTTACTCTCCATGCGAAGATTGCAGCAAAAACTCCAAAGCATGGTATCCAACACACTACGATTGGCAGATTGATTCTCAACTCATTCTTGCCTAGCGCGATTGGTTATCAAAATAAAATCATGGGTAAAAATGCTTTGAAACATGCTGTTTCCGAAGCTGCTGAAAAATGTGGGCAAGATCGCGCAGTCAGAATGTGTGATGATTTGAAACGCATCGGTTTCAAATTCGCTACCAAATCTGGTCTGACGATTTCTATGTCAGATGTGGTTGTGCCAAATGAAAAATTCAAAATCGTTGCTGATGGAGATGAAGTCATCAAAGAAATCAACAACCAATTCTGGAAAGGTCTCATCACTGATGATGAGAGATACCATCACACTATCAAGGTTTGGAGTGAGGCAAAGCAAAAGATTTCCAAAACAATCCAAGCGGCTACTCCAGTCGATAATGATATCTACGTGATGATTGACTCTGGCGCGCGTGGTAACTGGGGGCAGGTGACTCAGCTAGCTGGTATGAAAGGTTTGGTGGCAAATCCAGCTGGTAAAACTATCGAGTTGCCAGTGAAATCCTCACTCAAAGAAGGCTTCACCATTCTCGAATACTTCATTGCTACTCATGGAGGAAGAAAGGGTAAATCCGATACTGCGCTGAAGACTGCGGAAGCGGGTTACCTCACTCGTAGGTTGGTAGATGCGGTGCAAGATATCATCGTGAGAGAAGCTGACTGTGGCAGTAAAGATTCCGTAATCGTAAATCGCGCAGAAGTAGAGAAGATTGGAGAAGAGTTCCAACGCGTGGTTTTCGGTAGAACTTTGGCTGCGCCTCTCGCTGATCCAAAGACGGGAGAATTACTTGCAGATACTGGCACAGAAATCGACAGGCCTCTTGTCGCGAAGATTAATGAATTGAAAATCGATAACATTGCGATTCGCTCCATCCTCACTTGCCAAACCGAAAACGGAGTTTGCCAACGTTGCTATGGTAGAGATTTGGGCAGAGATATCACAGTGGAGGTTGGCACGGCAGTCGGCATCATCGCTGCGCAATCCATCGGAGAGCCAGGCACCCAGTTGACTATGAGAACTTTCCACATGGGAGGTGTAGCCGGCGAAAGTGATATCACTCAAGGTTTGACTAGAGTTGAAGAATTATTTGAAGCGCGCACTCCAAAAGCGCAATCAGTTGTTTCTGAGATTTCTGGCAAAGCTAAAGTCCACAAGCGTGACAATAAGACTATCGTTACTGTGATTGCGAATGGAGAAAGTAAAGATAGGCATTACCTTACTGGTTATGAGCCAGCAGTGAAAGAAGGTCAACATGTAAAAGCCAAACAGATTATTGCCCGCGCGCTTGATAGTCGCCTCACGATCAAATCTCCAAACGAAGGAATCGTGGATAGAATTACTAGCAAAGAGATTATTATCGCGCATTCCAAAGGAAATGAGAAAGAATACGAAATCCCAGCGCGCGCAGCTCTGCGTGTAAAGACAGGTGATTTAGTTTCTTCTGGCGATCAACTCACTTACGGCCATCTCAATCTTCGTCATCTCATGGAGCTGACTGATGTGACAAATGTCCAACGCTATATCGTAAAAGAAGTGCAATCGATTTATACCGCCCAAGGCCAATCAATTAACGATAAGCATGTAGAAGTAATCGTAAGACAGATGTTTAGCAAAGCGCGTGTATTAGACCCAGGAGATACAGATTTACTCCCAGGTGAAGTAGTAGATATCGTGAGACTCCGCCGCCTCAATAAAGCATTGCGTGAAACCTCCAAAGTAGAAGCCTCCGCTGAGCAAATGCTTCTCGGTCTTACGCGTGTTTCTCTCCACACTGATAGCTGGCTCTCGGCTGCTTCCTTCCAAGAAACAATTCGCGTATTGGTAGAAGCTTCCACCACCAAGAAGGTCGATAATCTCCGTGGCTTGAAGGAAAATGTGATTATCGGTAAGTTGATTCCAGCAGGCAAAACTTACCAGAAGATGCATCCAGAAGCGCTAACGCTTTAACACTTGGAAAATTACAGTAAGGTTGCTAAACTCTCGCAACCTGAAATTCAACTCTTAATTTAAAAACCTATCGTGCCAACAATCAACCAACTCATCCGCAAACCTCGCCGCACTCCGGCTCGGAAATCCAAATCTCCGGCTTTGCAATCTATCAGCAACTCTATCAAAACCACCAAGCGTGATTTGCCAGCAGGTTGCCCACAGAAGCGCGGAGTCTGCGTGAGGGTTTATACCACCACTCCAAAGAAACCTAACTCCGCGGTGCGAAAAGTTGCGCGTGTGAGACTTACCAATGGAGAAGAAGTAATTGCTTATATCCCTGGCGAAGGCCACAACCTCCAAGAGCATAGTGTTGTGATGATTCGTGGTGGCAGAGTGAAGGATCTTCCGGGTGTCAGATACCACATTCTCCGTGGAGTATTAGATACTCAGGGTGTTGCCAATCGCAAACAATCTCGTAGCAAATACGGTGCCAAAAAACCAAAAACTAAGAAGTAAAAAACCAAACAGTAAGAATTTTCGGCAGAGTTTCGGCTGGAGTTTCTGAATTTTAACCACCTAATTTTTACTCAATGAAACGCACTTATCACAACGGTATTCCTTTCAAAGCTCAGCTGCTTTCAGGCGCTGATCCGCTCCAAGAAAAATTCATCAACTCCATCATGCTGGGTGGTAAGAAATCTGTAGCCCGCAATATTTTTGCTGAGATGTTGGCAGAATTAGTCAAACGCGGAGAAAAAGATCCAATGATTACTTTCAAAACTGCACTCGAAAATGCTGCGCCAAGTATCGAAGTAAAACCAAAACGCGTGGGTGGTGGTGTCTATCAAGTGCCAACCGAAGTTTCTCCAAACCGCCAACGCATTCTCTCTATGCGCTGGATTCTCGAAGCAGCTCGCAAAGCTAAGGGTAAGAAGATGGCGTTGCGTCTCGCTGATATCATTCTTGATTCATTCAAAGGTGAAGGTGCTGCAGTCAAGAAAAAAGAAGATGTGCACAAGATGGCAGCTGCCAACAAAGCCTTCGCGCATTTGGCAAAATACTAAGAAGAATAATGGAACAAAGAATAAGGTTTTAAAAAATATTGTAGAGACGCCCCGATGGGGCGTCTTTTCTTTGTAATTTTTTTTAATCTTCCAACTCAAGAGAATGAAATTATAAAAAGGAATTATTATTCCCCCTTTGATAAAGGGGGAGAATTCCGCAAGGCGGAATTAGGGGGATTTGTTGCAGGAATTTTTTAAGCTATTCCAACTTTGCTTATAAAAAATCTTTCTTGCTAAAACTGTTTATAAAATCTCCCCAACCCCTCTTTTCCAAAGAGGGGATTTTCGCTTCACTCAAACAAAAAAGTTTTACCAAAGCTAACTTCCTTTGCTAAACTAGCTGCGTGTTGCTGCCATTTGCTTCCCGAGTCGCTGTGAGAATTCTCTCTCTCTCTCTCTCTCTCTCTCTCTCTCGGCTGTGGGGTGATTTGCAGAAACAACTAAAAGCTAGAAACCTCAAACCTCATAAATACTCTAACTCTGCCTATCAGGGTTTTTTCTTCTGCCATTTTTCCAAATCTCACTTCCCAATAATCTCCTAATTCTTTCCGTATGCAGCAAAAACTTTTACTTCTTCTCAAACGCTTCCTTCACTTTCTTCTCGATATCCCGAGGAAAGCTTTTTGGGTTGCGCTAGGAATAGTCTTGACTGTAGCTATCACCAGCGTTTTCGCTGCGTGGAATACCACCAAAGCTACTGGAGATATGATTCTAGCCTCAGACTGGAATGATTTAGTTACTTATCTTGGAACTTTCGGCACTGCTGCTACCAAGAATGTCGGCACTGCTGCTACCAATGTAATCCAGCTAGATGCCAATGCAAAACTGCCTGCAGTAGATGGAAGTCAGCTCACAAACATCAGTAGTGTAAAACCAGCCTACTCGACAACTTGCGGTAGCAGCCAAGACGGTTTGATTCGCTACAACACTACAACCAAAATTTACGAAGGTTGCAATGGCACAACTTGGAAACTCATCGCGAGTATCGCGCCTTTCACTTGTGGCACTGATACAGTCACCGATGGTGGCTACACTTACAACACAGTGCAAATCGGCACTCAATGCTGGCTAAAACAAAATATCAAGAAAGGCAGCATGCTAGCCAGCGCTGCTACCATGCCAACCAATAACTCCACAGTCGAGAAATGGTGCTACGACAATACCTCCGCAACTTGCGACTCCGAAGGTGGACTCTATACTTGGGATGAAGCGATGGGTTACTCCACCACCGCAGGCAGCCAAGGTATCTGCCCGACAGGTTGGCATATCCCGACTGATGCGCAGCAACACACTCTCGATAGTTATCTCGCGACTGGCACTTGTGATGCAAATCGTAGCAATGCTTGGGATTGTGATCCCGCAGGCACGAAACTAAAAGTCGGTGGCACTTCTGGTTTCGAAGGCATTCTCACTGGCTACCGGAATACTGGTAGCACTTACTACAATCGTGGCACCTACACGAACTATTGGTCTTCTACTCAGGCTGATGCATCTACAGCTTGGACTCGCAACCTGGGTTCCAGCACCACTACGGTACGCCGCTACCCACACGCCAAGGCCTACGGCTTTTCTATTCGCTGCCTCATGGACTAAAAATTCGTCTCTTTGACACTTCGACTCTTTCCCCGTGAAAACAGGCTTTTGCTAATCTCAAAACAAAATGGCAACCTACGATAATCTTCCCGTTTATTACGAAAGCTACCAACTACTTCTCGAATTATTCCGCTTTACCAAAGATTTTTCGCGTGAATACAAATACACGCTTGGTGAAAGTATCAAAAAGGAAGTTGTCGAGATGATTACCAATATCTACAAAGCCAATAGCAATGTAAGTAATCGTCGGGTATTGCTTCAAACTGCCCGTGAAAATATCGAAGTGATTCGGCTTTTTCTCAGGCTATTGCGTGATTTGAGACAAATCAGTTTAGAAAAGTTTGCGTTTCTCAATCTAAAAATTGAATCTGTCAGCAAACAACTACTCGCGTGGCAAAAAAAATCGTATATGCATACTTGACATTACGCATTGGCCAGAATCGCGATTTGCTAAGGTAGAAGCGAGTGAGCCACAATTAGTCCCATAATCTTCTCATGATTTTTCATGAGGTATTGAGAGAATTTTCTCTCGTTTGCATTGTGTGCTTTAGCACTTTGCAAATAGCTCAATGATTATTGTTGCAGCATTCTCACTGGCAACCGAAATACTGATAGCACTTACAACAATCGTGGCACAAACACGAACTATTGGTCTTCTACTCAGGCTGATGCATCTACAGCTTGGAATCGCAACCTGAATTCCAGCAACACTACGGTAAACCGCAACCCAAACGCCAAGGCCAACGGCTTTTCTATTCGCTGCCTCATTAGGACTGATTATACTTTCCCGCGAGTAGTTGTTTACCGAAGTAGATTCACATTGCTTTCATGGAGATGATGTAGCCTGCTTGTATGCTAGATGCTAATCAGCTGCTGACTGATCTTTTTCGCGCATATTATTGCGCGCGCAAAAATAAACGCAAAACCATCAACGCGCTTCGGTTTGAATTGAATTTTGAATCGCGGCTTTTTCGGTTGTATGAAGATATTCTCCAACGTAAATATCAGATTTCCCGCAGTATTTGCTTCATCTCTTTCAAACCAGTGAAGCGCGAAATTTTTGCAGGTGATTTTCGCGATAGGATTATTCATCATCTCATTTTCAATTACATCAGCCCGATCTTTGAGAGAGTTTTTATCAACGATGCTTATAGTTGTCGCATCGGGCTTGGCACTTCATACGGT
>JAQVAZ010000029.1 GCA_028690585.1 Candidatus Altimarinota bacterium | reverse complement strand
TCTTCGGGAAGGTTTCTATCGGTTATCTTCCGAATAAAAAAATCATCGGTTTATCCAAGCTTCCGCGTTTGGTAGAAATCTTTGCGCGCCGCCTCCAAAACCAAGAGAGACTCACTCAGCAAATCGCAAACGCTTTGCAAGATTTACTCAAGCCGCGTGGAGTAGGTGTAATCGTAGAAGCTAGCCACCTTTGCACTCGTATGCGCGGAGTGGAGAAAGAAAAAGTAATGATGGTAACTTCTGCGCTGACTGGCCACTTCAAAAAGGATCCAAAAACACGCGATGAGTTTTTACGGTTGGTGGGGAAATAAAAAAAGCTTCGCTTTGTTCTAAATTGTTTCGAAAAATAAACTGCTTACAATCTAAAAGAATAAGTGTTAATCAAAAAACTTTCAGTCGGGGTTACAAACCCCGACCTGCGTTAGGTTTTTTACTCTACTTTTTTCTCATCTGGTAATACAGTGCAGCCTGATGATTTGAGAATATTTTTCGCTTCTACCCTAACTCCTGATCTCACCGTTATAGCGCATTGATTTTCACTTAGGCTATTAACTTTGATAGGAAGCGCATCGGGGATTGATGCTAGTTTTTCTACTAAAGCTGTTCCGACAATGCATGAATACCCTTCAACAACTATAGGATCTCCCCATTGTATTGTTTCATTACTCATAAATTTGCTGATTAAATACAAGTGGGGAATGTTAGCTTAGATATTTTTATTTGCCAAAAAATCTACCAACTATCATCTACTCACTACCAGCTATTAAAGCTTCTCTTCTAGCTTCGCGAGTTTTTCTTTTGCTTCTTCACTGTATGGAGAAAGCTCCAAAATTCTCTCGTAAGTTTTGCGCGCGTATTTGATATTCGCACCCAATTCGCAAGCTTCCGCTAAAGCGAAAAGATATTCGAGATTGCGCGCTTCGAGTTTCACTGCATGCGCAAACGCATCTTGCGCAGAAGTGAAATCTTTTAGTTTCAAATACACTTGCCCGAGGCTAACCCAGCGAGAAGCTTTTTTGTCATCGATGCGCAGCGCATTTTTATAAGCTTCACGCGCGAATGGATATTTCGCTTGATGGTAAAAAGCCAAACCGAGATTCCCATAATGTGAAGCTTCTCTTGGCTCCAAATCAAAAAGATTCTTGTAGATCAATTCTGCTTTCTTCCATTCTCCGCGATGTAGATAGGTGAGGCCGAGGAGGCGATGCGCTTTGAGATTGTGCTCATCGAAGGAAAGCACTTGCACCAAATTCTTCTCAGCTTTTGCCCACTCTTCGCGCGCAAATTGTGTTTCCGCTTTGCGCATCAAAATATTGATTTGCACGATGCTTTCTTGAATCTTGTGAGATTTTTCTTCTAGCGAAATTCTAGCGCGCAGCAGATTCTCGGAGCGAGAAGTATCATTCATCTTCTGTTGCTCTCTTTCAAACTGCCTTTGCACTTGCTTCACTTTGAGGTTGAGTTTCTTCCTGCGTTGCAAAACTCCAGTAATCGCAAGGCCACCGACGAGAATGAGATAAGGTTGAATCATGGATTGATATTTTACTTCTTCTTTTCAGTTTTTACATCTTTCGCATCGAAGAAAGCTACTCCACCTTTGGTGAGATAAACCTTCACGCGTTGATTCAAAATATCCAGTGCGATTACTTTACCTTCACCTTTTTCGGTCATGATGAAGCTACCCCAATCTGGCATGGATTTGCGCAATCTCTCGTATTCTTCCAACTCATAATTGAGGCAGCAAAGCAATTTCCCGCAGTTACCCGAAAGCTTATCGCTGCCTTTCATCGCTAATTCTTGTTTCTTCACCGCATCCATCGTGACACTTTTAAACTTTGGTAAAACTCCACTGCAGCAGCATTGCTTCCTGCCGCAGATGCCGAAACCACAACAAGCCTTCGCCCTATCGCGCATCCCAAACTGCGTGAGGTGAATGCGTTTCTTCATCACACCAGCGAGGATTGGCACGATTTCTTTGAAATCCACTCTTTCCTCAGAAGTGAAGAGGAAATTCACTTCAGTCTCATCGAAAGCAATGCGCGCATCGACGATTTGCATCGGAAGTTTCAGATGCGCAACTTTCTCACGCGCTTTCTCGAGTGCTTCGGCTGCTAACTTCTTTTGCGCTGCGAGTTTCTCGAGATCTTTCGCATTCGCTTTGCGTTTTACTTTGCCATCTAGCAGGATTTCATCCGCATCAAGTTTCTTCCTATCGAGGAATTCTACTTTGCCGATGGCTTCTTTGTGATCTCCGTGAGAGAAGATTACAAAATCACCAAGCGATAGTTTCGCCTCAGTATCACCAGAGTAAACGAAGATAGCATCATCGTAAGAACTTTTGATTCCAATATTCATCAGATTTGAAGTAAAAGATTTTCAAGCGCTAACCGAGGATTCACATTTCTCTCGATGGATTCGCGAGTTGCTTCGGTAGCATGGAGTAAGTTTACAAGTTTTTTGGGAGTATAGCGCGAATTCGCTTCGGGTTGCTTCGCGCGGGTTAGGAGGAAGCTGCGGAGGAAGTAAGTGAAAGCTTCGAGAAACTTCTGTGTTTCCGCGTAATCCACACTTACTGCTTCAGCAAATTGCATCTTTGCAGCGGTATCGGGTTTTTCTACGAGATTCTTTAGCTTCCGGAAATACTCACTAAACTCGCGGAAGGTATCGGGATTCTCCGCGAGGCGAATCGCGCGAATCGGTTTTCCCATCGAAAAATTCACCACGCGTTTCAATTCCTCACCACTCAGTTTGGGAAATTTTGCTTGCAGCATTTTTTCAATCGCGGAGGAATTCACATTGCCAAATTGCAAAACTCCACAGCGCGAAACAATCGTAGGCAGCAGCAAAGGGAGATTACTTGTAGTAAGCAGGAAGATAGTTTTCGCGGGTGGCTCTTCGAGAATTTTCAAGAAACTATTTACCGCTTCACGCGTGAATCTCTCTACATTGTGAATCACAAAAATTTGCCAACCTTCATGGGTGTTGTGAATTCGCGCGAGGATTTCACGCAAATCATCTACCCCAAGAGAATCGGTTTTCGCTTTCGGTGATTTACTTCTGTGGAGTTGGTTGAAATTAGATTTTCGAGAAATCAATTCCCAATCTTCATTTACATCTTCAATCCAGAGTGTATCTACAGTGGTGAGATTCGGATGGGAATTTGTGCGAATGCGTTTGCAGTTTTCACATTCACCACACGCTTCATTCTCACAGAGAATCAATTGCGCAAAAAATTTCGCAGCGGTAAGTTTCCCAACTTCTGGCGGCCCAGCAAAAAGATAAGCGTGATTCAGTTTCCCACTCAGCAAATCTGCTTCCAACTCGAGGAGGCGGTTTTCGTTTCCCGTGGTTGGCCAGGAGAATTTCAGAATAAGGAAGGATTTTAAAAGGAACAAAAATTTTTGTTCCCTACATAATAAATTTTTCTAAATTATTTCCCCACTCTCACTTTGGCGGCGCGGAGGATTTTTCCATGTAACTCATAACCATCTTCGAGGATATCGATAATCTTGCCGCTTTCACCTTCTCCCATCGCAATTGCTTCATGCTTATTCGGATCAAGGCTATCACCAGCTTTCACTGGGATTTTTTGTAAACCCAAACTTGTGAGAGTTTCTTCTAGTTGCGCTTCTACTCCTGCGATGCCTTTTACCCATTCATTTTTTTCCAATTCTGCTGGGAGATGCGCATTCGCCCGCTGGAAATTATCCAACACAGGCAGTAACGCAATCAGCGCTTTCGCATTCGCATACTGCGCGAAATCCAATCTCTCTCTTTCTACTTGCTTGCGATAATTCTCTAGCTCCGCTGCGCAGCGTTTCCAATTATTCTCCAATTCGGCAATCTTCAACTGCGCTTCTTCTAAGGCTGTATCTTCCTCAGCTGGAGGATTACCTGGAATCTGATTGTCTTCACTCATTTCAAAAATGTTTATAATTTAAGCGTAGAGCAGTTTAGCGTAAAACGGTGTTTGCTAAAATGATTCCATGAAACCAACCATCAAACTAAAACCGTGGGGAAGAGAAATCTGGTGGGCGCAAACCGAGCATTATGCTGGGAAGATTCTCGAGGTGAAAAAAGGCGAGAGGTTATCTCTTCAGTTTCATGTTGCGAAAGAAGAAACGCAGTTTCTCTTCTCAGGGAAAGTGAAACTAATCCACGGGAAACACCCGAAGAAACTGAAATCTAAGATTCTGAAACAAGGAGATTCTTTTCATATTCCACCAGGATTGATTCATCGCCTCGAGGGAATCGCCGAGGTTTCGCATGTTTTCGAGGTTTCTACCCCACATCTCACCGATGTGGTGAAACTTTCTGATGATTACGGCAGGCAGGGCAGCGGGAATAACGAAAAACTGGATAAAAAATTAGCGCAGCAAAAGCAGCGTTAGCTATAGGATTCTTGGCAAAACCGTTGTGTGGAGCTAAACTCCTCCGGCTTTAACGCTATATTGATGCAAAAAAGAATCTGGCTTCAAATCCTCGCAATCCTCATAGTAGTGGGGATTTTTGCGGTAATTGATTTACCTCGTGAAGATAAGGTATTCCTCAAACAAGTTCCACTCGTAGGGGAAACACTGGCGAATTATAAAATCAATCTTGGTTTGGATTTACAAGGTGGCACTCATTTGGATTACCGTGTGGATACCAGCAAAATTCCAACTGCGGATGTAGATAAGGTGGTAGCGGGTGTGAGAGAGGTGATTGAGAGAAGAGTAAATAAACTCGGAGTAGCAGAGCCAAACATCTTCGAATCACGCGTAGGAGACGAGAGGCATATCGTAGTTGAGCTCGCAGGTATCAAGGATATCGAGCAAGCGAAAGCCATCGTGGGTAAAACCATCCAGCTTGAATTCAAAGAGCAAAATACTCAAATTGATCCAAATGAAAAAACTCGCGTAGAAAAGAAAGCTGCCGATTTCCTCGCAGCAATTACTCTCAAAACCAAAGATGGTAAAACTACCTTCAAAGATGTTTTCTCGGATTTCGAAGAGAAACCGAAGATTACTATGGAGGAAGATACCGATTGGGTTTGGGAAAGTGATGTAAGTGATGGATTTAAACCAGCTATCGCGCTGCAGGCGGGAGAGGTTTTCTCATCTCTCATTCAACCTCAGCAAGGTGATTACTATGTAGATTCCTCTGGCAGCCTCGCTGCGAAGCAAGGCGCTTACATAGTGCAGCTGCTTGCGAAGGAAGAAAATGTGGAGAGAGTGATTGATAATGCAGAAGAGAGAAAAGCTTCTCATATCCTCATTGCTTACTCTGGCGCGCAAAGTGCAGATGCAAAAATCACTCGCAGCAAAGAGGAAGCAGAGAAGCGCGCAAATGAAATTCTCAAGCTAGCTTCTGCGAAGGATGCGGATTTCGCTACTCTCGCCAAAGAAAACTCGGATGATGCCAGCGCAGCAAGTAACTCTGGAGAGTTAGGTTTCTTCAAGAAAGATGCGATGGTGAAGGAATTCTCCGAAGCAGCTTTTGGCGCTACTGCGAAAGTTGGTTTGCTTCCAGAAGTTGTCAAAACTGATTTCGGTTATCACATTATAAAACTCGAAGAAATCAAAGTGGCTTCCACTGAAAAGAAAAAGGAAACACGCGTGAAGATGGCAAAAGCTTTCTTCTCGACTGCGCCAGATGGCTGGAAAGCGACTGGCCTCACTGGCCAGCATTTCCGCCGCGCTGATGTAGGAAGCGATCCGACTACGATGCGCCCGATTGTAAATATTTATTTCACGCAGACAGCAGTCTCTGAGAAATCTATCAACTGGTGGCAACTCATCGGCTACATCGTAGCGCTAGCTGCTGGTATCGCTTTCATCTCTTCTGCTCTGGGACTTTTCATCGGTGATAAAAATAAATCTCTCAAGCGCGACAAAATTATTTTGGCACTTTCTACTGTGATTCTCGCGGCAGCGATTTATGGAATCTCTATTATCAACAGCCAGATTGCTGCGGAGAAAGCTTCCGTCGAGGCAGCTTCCACCACTGAAACTGCTACTACAGATGAAGGAAGGGATACTACCGCTGAGACTGATAAAGCGGGAGTGCAACTTTTTGCAGAATTAACTCAGCGCAATCTCCAAAAACCGATTGCAATTTTTCTCGATGGTTTACCTATCATCGATACCAATGGTGATGGAGTGATTAACGAGATGGATCCAGCCTATGCGCCTGTGGTTCAATCAGCGATTACCAATGGCCAAGCGGTAATTTCTGGTCTCAGTAGTTATGAGCAAGCAAAGAGTCTAGTAAACAATCTCAATACAGGTGCGATTCCTGCGCCAGTGAAACTCTCTGGGCAATATACAGTTGGCGCAACTCTCGGTGCAACAGCGCTTACTCAATCTCTCCAAGCAGGTATTTTGGGGTTGATTCTTGTGATGATTTTCATGATTTTCTTTTACCGTCTCCCTGGTGTGATTGCTTCCTTTGCTTTGGTAATATACGGAGTATTGCTTGTTGCAGTTTTGCAATTCCTTGGAGTGGTGCTGACTCTCGCTGGTATCGCTGGTGTGATTCTCTCTATCGGTATGGCGGTGGATGCGAATATCCTCATCTTCGAAAGAATGAAGGAAGAGTTGAAGTTAGGTAAGACTTTATCTCGTGGTGTGGAAGATGGATTCAATCGCGCTTGGACTTCCATTCGTGATTCCAACGCTTCCTCACTCATCACCTGCGCAATTCTCTTCTGGTTTGGTAGCAGTATGATTCAAGGTTTCGCACTTACTCTCGGGGTCGGTATCGCCATCTCCATGTTTACTGCGATTACAGTCTCTCGCACTTTCATGCGCGCAATCGTGCATGGTGTCAAAAATCTTTGGTTGTATGGAATCTCTAACCGTTAATTTTTAATTAGCTTCTTTCATGAAATCTTTTTCTTTTATCCGCCACACCAATCTTTGGTTAGCGATTTCCGGAGTGATGCTGGGAATAAGTTTGCTGGCAATCATCTTTTTCGGTTTTCATTTCGGAATTGATTTTACTGGAGGCAGTTTGCTAGAAGTAAAATTCGAAGCGCCAGTTGCGATTGAGAAAGTTACCGAAACTCTCACTGCGAGTGAATTGAAACTTGGCACTCCGGTAGTGACTCCAGCCGGAGAAGCAGGGGAGTATGTTTTGCGCTTCCGTTATCTCGAAGACGAAGCAGAGCAAGAACAACTCACAGATGAGTTGAGTAAAAATATCGGAAAATTCGAAATGCAAAAATTCACCGCGACTGGCCCGACACTTGGTGCGAGTTTACGCGAGAGGGCTATCCGCGTGATTGTGTATGCCTCCATCGCTATCGTGATGTATCTCGCTGCAACCTTCCGCAATACCCGCAGAGATTCTCTCACCAAATATGTTGCTGTCGGTAGCTTGCTGGCTTTCTCCACTATCATCGGAGAAACGATGGTGACTGCTAACTCTATGAAGTGGATTACCTTCTTCATCACTACGGCGATTTTCCTCGTTTTCCTCACTTACGAAATTCGCCAACACAGCGCAAGTCTCAAGTATGGTGTTTGCGCGATTATTGCGTTGCTACATGATTTGACGATTATGCTGGGTGCTTTCGCAATTCTCGGTTACTTCATGCATGTAGAGGTAGATTCACTCACGCTGACTGCGATGCTAACTATCATGGGTTTCTCGGTGCATGATACGATTGTGGTTTTCGATCGTTTGCGTGAGAATCGCAAATTCCAAACTGCAAATGAAACTCTCACTCAAGTAGTGGATAAATCTCTCAACCAAACTCTTGCGCGCAGTATCAATACTTCGGCTTCTGCGGTGATTGTGATGTTTGTTTTATTCCTCCTCGGCGCAGAATCGATTCACTGGTTTGTTTTCGCATTACTCATCGGAATGATTGTGGGAACTTATTCTTCTATCTTCGTAGCTGCACCGCTGCTGGTGTTGTGGGAGAATCGCAAGAAATAATCAGGAATAAAGAATATAAAATAAGGCATAATACAGAAACGCCCCAATGGGGCGTTTTACTTTTCTCAAGTGAGAAGTGTGTAGGTTTTTTAAAATAATATTTTATGAATTTGTTGATGAGTAGGTAGTTGTTGAATTTTTGAAGTTGGAGGTAGAGACACCCCGCCGGGGTGTCTCTACGCTAGATATTTAAGCTTTGCTATTTTTTTTCTGGATTCCCTTTTCCCACTAGATGCGGGTAGCCAAGGGAATGGCAACAAGATTTTTTCGTAGCGATGATTCACTTCTGCTAAAATTTCCGCATGCCTAAAAAACAAATTACAGTTGCAGTTCTTCGTGGAGGTGATTCTGCGGAGAGGGAAATTTCTTTACTAAGTGGAGAAGCAGTTGCTTCCGCTTGTAGGAATCTCGGTTACAAAGTGATTGAGTTAGATCCCTCCACAGATTTAGTGAAGCTGATTCAACTCAAGGATTCTATAGATGTAGTTTTCCCAGCATTACACGGTAGAGGTGGAGAAGATGGAAAAATCCAAGGTTTACTCGAATTGCTCAAGCTGCCTTATGTAGGTGGTGATGTTTTTTCTTGCGCGCAAGCTTTTGATAAACCCAAAGCCAAAACTGCTTACTGCGTAGTGAAACTACCAGTAGCGAAAGATTGTGTAGTGAAACGCAATTCCAAAACTGCGGAAGCGGAAGTAATCAAAGCTGTGGGGATTCCTTGTTTTGTGAAACCAGTGAATGAAGGTAGCAGTTATGGAAGTAGCCCTGTAAAAGAACTGAAAGATTTATTACCAGCACTGCGCGCAGCGTGGAAATATGGAGATGCGCTAGTGGAAGAATTATTGATGGGCACGGAAATTACCGTGGGAGTAATCGGAGAAGGGGAAGATTCCATTGCGCTACCAATCGTGGAGATTGTGCCGAAAACTGCTTTCTTC
The DNA here is from genome assembly GCA_028690585.1 of Candidatus Altimarinota bacterium. GTDB lineage: Bacteria > Patescibacteriota > Gracilibacteria > JAHISY01 > JAHISY01 > JAQVAZ01. Next base: position 1,279 of record JAQVAZ010000029.1, on the reverse strand, counting down.
GATTTTAAAGCAAAATATGATCCTGCTTTCGTTTCTGAGATTGTGCCAGCGCGGATTTCTCCGAAACTTACAAAAGAAGCGCAGAAGCTGGCGATAGCAGCGCATCGCGCTTTATCGCTGCGCGATATCTCTCGCACTGATATGATTATCCAACGCGAAAAAATTTACCTCCTCGAAACGAATACACTTCCAGGCTTGACTCGGAATTCTCTCATTCCAAAAATGGCAAAAGGATTAGGTATGAGTTTCGACCAGCTAGTGGAGAAGCTGATTAAATTTGCGCTGAAGCGTTAACTGCTTCACTTGGGCAGAAAGCAAAAACAGTTTTGCCTTCGAGTAGCTGAGTGCAAAGTTTGGGTTGCGCGTTAGTGTATTCCCAGAGATTGTAAATTGGAGAAAAAGCTGCCACCATCAAAGCTCCGAATATGAAGATATTTAATGCTACGAGAGTGGTAACAACATACTTCGGAAGCATGCTTTGATTCTCGGAGAATCCGTAGGGAAATGCAAGTTGCGATTCTAGCCTCACTTCTCTAAAATACCCCGGCTCATTTTGGTAGTGGGTGGGTTGCTAGAGATTACAATCCAGCAGCTTCAGCAAAGCCTTTACATCGCATCTCACTCGGGAGTAGCTCAGTGGTAGAGCATTCGGCTGTTAACCGAAGGGTCGCGGGTTCGAACCCCGCCTCCCGAGCCAAGCAGGATTAGTCGGCAAATTATAGAATTCATTTGCGGACTTTTTCTCTTATGTAAGAACTTTCCTATCGCTAATGTATTGGTTCGACATCTTTTTTTGTGAAGATTTCCTTGCTTTGCTGCACTATCATTTTGATTTCTTCAAAATTATTTAAAATCCTTCGACAAAAATCCTGTGAGGAGAGCCATCCATCCTTCGCCTTCGCTTCACTCAGGCTACGGAGGATTTGGTTTGCCCAAACATTTATCACCGAAGTCCGCCCGTAGCTCGAAGAGCGAAGGCTGGGCGCCTCCCGAGCCAAAATAGACTATAAGCTTCATAAGAAGATTTTTGCTTTTTGGTTGTCAATTGGTTGACAATCGAATTTAGATTACTTTACAATTGAAAGTAGATTACTTTACAATCGATGACAATTAAAGATCAGATATTAAAAATCGCTAAAGAAAAGGTAAGGCTGCATTCTCGAGATTTGGTAGAGCAGTTTAAAACATCTAGACAGTATGCGTCTCTTTTGATTTCGGCGCTAGTTTCAGAGAACAAACTTATTAAAATTGGATCTACTAAAAAAGCTTTCTATGTGCT
>JAQVAZ010000028.1 GCA_028690585.1 Candidatus Altimarinota bacterium | reverse complement strand
GCGATTTGCTGAGTGAGTCTCTCTTGGTTTTGGAGGCGGCGCGCAAAGATTTCTACCAAACGCGGAAGCTTGGATAAACCGATGATTTTTTTATTCGGAAGATAACCGATAGAAACCTTCCCGAAGAAAGGCAGCATATGATGCTCACACATACTATAAAACTCAATCTCCTTCGCGATAATCATCTCATCGTAATCTTCGCTATCGAAAACTGCTTTCAGCTCTGCTGGTTTTTTGGAATAACCTTCCAATAGTTTTGCGTAACTTTTCGCTACGCGCTTCGGAGTATCGAGCAAACCTTCACGCTTGGGATTTTCTCCCAACTCTTTGAGTAATGCGTGAATCAGTTTTTCTAGCTTGGAGGAATCCATAAAGTAACTTTGAGATTATCGGGATAAGATTCTAGCAATTCGCGCATAGTTTTACCTAATGTTGGATGAGAAAAATTTTCTGCAATCTCCACTAGCGGAATTAAAACGAAATTTCTTTTAGGAATCTCACGATGCGGAATCTGAAGCTGCGGTAAATCTATAACCTCTGATTCGTAAAATAAAATATCCAAATCCATTTCCCTATCTCCCCACTTACCAGAATCCATTCTTCCGAGTTTCTTTTCAATTCCTTTTAGTGCTGCAAGTAAATCGAGTGGAGTTAAATTCGTTTCGAGCAAAACTACTTGATTGAGAAACCAACTCTCAGAATCCCCTAGCGGCTGTGTTTCGTAAACTGAAGAGAGGAGAAGCAACTCACCGATTTTTTTCAATTCTTCTTTTGCAAGAAAAAGAAACTCCTGCCGGCTGCCAACATTCGAGCCTAGCGCGAGGAAAACTTTACTCATATTTCTCAGCGTAAGCTTCTTGTAGTAGCTGGGTAATTTCTCCTAGTGGGAAATGCTTGTTTTCGATTTTGGTTACCGGCCAGATTTCCATCGGTGCATTCGTGAGGAAAACTTCCTCAGCCAGCAACAACTTCTCCGGCTTCACTTTGCTTTCAGCGAATTTGAGATTCGCTTCTTGGATGAGAGTAATCACTCGCGCGCGAGTGGTGCCAGCCAGCGCATCTCCGAGTGGTGGAGTGAAAACTTTTTTATTCTTGACCCAGAAGAGATTTGTGCGGCCACCTTCTGTAACGAAACCTTTTCGATCTACGAGTAAAGCTTCTTCAAAACCTTTCGCAGCTGCTTCGCGTTGCGCTAAAACTGTTGGCAGATAATTCAGGGTTTTGAGTTGTGGCAAGCATCTTTCCATTTTCACAAAACACGCAGAAGCTTCTTTTGGTCTCTTCGGAAATTTTAAAGTCACCATGAGGAAAGTTTGTGGTGTCAGTGTAATTCGCAGCATGCCTTTGCCGATTTTGTTTTTCATGACAAGCTTCGCAACCGCCGCCTCAATCGTGCCAACTGCATAAGGAATCTTGCTATCAAGAATCTTCGCACTTTCGCGTAAACGCCTGAGATGCGCTGGGAGATTTTGTGGTTTACCTTCGCGGAGCAAAACCGTCTCGAAGAAACCGCCACCGAAACGAAAACCTTCATCATCGATAGAAATCATTGCTGACTTCTCGGGAAGAATTTCGCCGTTGAGGAATACAAACATAGTGAAGGAATTTTAACTCAAAACTGCCTCGAAAAGTGCAGCTGCCTTATGCAGGGTTTCTTCATACTCTCGCGAAGGATTGCTATCTGCCACGATTCCCCCACCAGTTTGAAAAGTCAGTTTTCCATTCTGGAGAAAAAAACTTCGAATCAAAATATTGAAATCCATGTTTCCATTGGCGGAGATGTAACCGAGACTGCCAGTATAGATTCCACGAGAAGATTTCTCACACTGCGTGATGATTTTCATAGTTTCGATTTTCGGGCAGCCAGTAATGGTGCCACCCGGGAAAACTGCGCGAATGATTTCTGCGAAACCCACACCACTACGAAGCTTACCAACTACAGTGGAGACGAAATGCTGCACTCGCGCATATTTTTCTACCCGCATGAGATCACTCACTTTTACGGAATTGAATACACAAACTTTCCCAATATCATTGCGCAACAAATCTACCAACATAAGATGCTCCGCTTTTTCTTTCAGCGAGTTGAGCAACTCTTTTTCCAATTTCAAATCTTCTCGAGAATTTTTCCCACGCGGTTTTGTGCCAGCGATTGGCCAAGTTTCGATTTTATTTCCTTTCACGCGGAAAAGTAATTCCGGAGAAGAAGAAATGATTTGGAAATCACCACTATCGAGGAAGCCGGCAAAAGGTGCCGGATTCGTTTCACAAAGTTTCGCATAAATTTCCCTTGGAGAAATTTTCCCCACCTTCGCAGTGAAACGCTGCGAGAGATTTACTTGATAAGTGAAACCATCACGAATGTAATTTTGAATTTTGCGAATCGCAGTGAGGTAGCGCGCCTTTGTGAAATTGGAAACGATGCGTGGAGCTTTCGCAGTGTAAAGTTGAATCGGTTGCGCCGAATTCCTCCAACTGATTGCTTGCTGCAAAGCTGCTGTATTCCAACCGAAAGCACGAAGGGTTTGCGTGGGATGATGGAAAATCAAACCAGCGGAATAAATCCCAAACCACACGCGTGGAATTTTCTCTGTTAAGTGGAAGGGAAACTTTCCCCTAAGGGGAAGCCCTCGGCTTTCCAACTCCTGAGAAAATTCGTAACTCAACATTCCGAGCAATCCTCCAGAGAAAGGTAAAGGAGATTTTAGTTTGGGAAGTTTCTGAATCTCGCGCTGAAGACTCTGGAAGTTTTTTACGATTCTTTGAGGCTGCGCGGTGAGTATGGAGTACTCCCCGCCTTTCACACTTTCCAACAAAATCACTCCGCGCGTATTTTGAAATCCACCCAAAACTTCTCGTGGTGAAATCCATTCGAGTTTCCGCTGCTGAAGCTCCATAGATTTCACTCGGGGATTCTTTTAACTCTTTCGTTTAGGAACGAAAGTCCGCCGAAGCGAAATACTCTACATCCCTCGGGTTTACACCCGAGGATTTTCGCGAAGGCGGATAAAACTTTCACCTCAAACTTAAGTTAAACGCCTAGTATCTTCTATTGTAAAAATCGCGCTGCAGTTTTCCGTTTCCCAGATTTGGATTTCGTGAAGTGGTAATGCCTCAGCTAATTCTCGCCAAACCCACGCAGCAATATTTTCCGCAGTGGGATTGGGAATAATTTTATTTAAATCATTGTGATCCAACTTATCGAGAACTTTAGCAGTCACGATTTTCTTCACCTCCGCAAAATCCAGAATCATTCCCTCACTATCTGGTAGCCCCGAAATACTCACACGCAAACGATAGCTGTGCCCATGCACCGCCTCACACTTCCCATGATAACTCGGGAGATGATGCGCCGCCTCGAAACGAAATTCACGCTGAAGAATCATGGAAGTATTTTAGCGAGAATCAGTGAGTTTTGCTTTAATGAAATTCTAAATCAAGTAGCGCAGCTTGGATACATAAATCGTTGGGATGTTTCATTGCAGCTTCTTGGAGAATTTTATTGGAACTTTTCTAGAAACCCAGCTGCGAGAAAATAAGGCTGGGTTTGAAAGCAAACATATCGACAAAACAGCAAAGCTGAAACCAGCAATATAAATAAAATCCAGCGATAATTAAACTTCCTAGGTTTTTTATTTTTAATAATCATCAATTACTATTTCACTCCTTTTCCTTAATTGAATCAATCCTTTACTCTTTCAGGCTTCAGTTAAATTTCATTTAGTTTTCTCCAATCTTCGGGCGGTATTGCAGCGCTTCTGCGATGTGATTGGTGGAAATTTTTTCCTCATTCGCCAAATCCGCAATCGTGCGAGAAAGCTTGAGAATACGATAATAGGCGCGCGCCGAAAGTTGGAAATGTGTAACTGCCTGCTGCAATAATTCTTTGGTTTTACCATCTACCGCGCAGAATTTTTTGGTTTGCTCACTACTCATCTCTGAATTGGCTGTGATACGCAGCTTCACAAATCTCTCCTGTTGAATATTTCTAGCAGTTTGCACTTTTTCACGAATCGATTCCGAAGATTCGTTTTCGCTCGCTGGAGTTTCGAGCTTCTCGAATTTCACCCGTGGAACTTCTACATGCATATCAATCCTATCGAGTAACGGGCCACTCAATTTTTTCTGATAGCGTGTGATTTCGAGTGGGCTGCATTTACAATTTCTCTCTGGGTCGGTAGCGAAACCACAAGGGCAAGGATTCATAGCAGCAATGAGAGTGAAACGCGCAGGGAAGCGAAGAGTGCCAGCCGCGCGCGAAATCGTAATCACTCCATCCTCGAGTGGTTGCCGCAAAACCTCCAAAACCTGTGTAGGAAACTCGGCAATCTCATCAAGAAACAACACTCCTTTATGCGCGAGAGAAATCTCACCCGGCCCGATTTTCTTGCCACCACCTACGATGGAAACTGCGGAGGCTGTGTGATGCACACTTCGAAACGGTCGGCTATTGATTAGCGGTGTATCACTAGGCAGCATCCCCGCAACTGAGTAAATCTTCGTAACTTCGAGAATCTCCTCGAGACTCATGCGTGGCAGAATCGTGCGAAAAGCTCGAGCCAACATTGTCTTACCACTCCCCGGCGGCCCAGACATCAGCAAGTTGTGGCTACCAGCAGCAGCAACTGTCAGCGCGCGCTTCGCATGCTCTTGCCCTCTCACGAAAGCAAGATCCACATCGTGAATCTCTTCACTCGCTAACTCCGCTACATCGAGAGTCGGCAGTGGTTGGATTTTTTTACTACCATCGCAGTGAAAGATAAAAGCTTGCAAACTCTCGACTGGGAAAACATAGATACCAGTGATGATGGAAGCCTCACGCGCATTCTGCGCTGGCACAAAAAAATTCTGGAAGCCTTTTTGCTTTGCCTTGGTAACGATAGGAAGAATCCCCGCTACCGCGCGAGTTTTCCCATCCAAAGCCAATTCTCCAATCAAAATACTTTTTTCGATCTCTGGCATCAGAAGTTGCCGACTAGCTAACAAAATTCCTACCGCAATCGGAAAATCAAAACTTGGGCCAGCCTTCGGTAAATCCGCTGGCGCGAGATTGGCAGTAATGCGTTGAGTGTGGAAATATTTCCCCGCGCTTTTGACTGCGCTTCTCACTCTCTCCCTACTTTCCTGAATAGCAGTATCACCTAAGCCCACCACAGTGAAACGCGATAAACCACTCAGTAAATCCACTTCGACTTCAATAATCTCACATTCCAATCCAACGGTGGCTGCAGAGAAAATTTTGGCTGGCATTGGAAGAATCCTAGCTTTCTAGAGAACTTTTTTCAATCAAGCAGAATCCTGAAATTCTGATAGAATTAATGTCTCGAAATTTTAAACCATGGCTGAGATCAAAAAACCGAATCCCTTATCTAAAATCCCGCTCTTTTCTTCTCTTGCTCGAGGAATACACCAATCAAGAATAGATTTAGCAATAATTCTACTTTTAGTTTTACCGCAAAACGCAGGAATGCTTAGAGAAGCAGTAGCTGCTGATCCCTAGAAGCCAAAGATTCAAAATGCTGCTCTGGAAAATACTTCTTCTCCCGAATCAGAAGGATTAAAAAGAATGAGAAATTTATTTGAATCAGTGTTTCTTAGCGCGCAAGGTAAAATAAAATCCCCGCAGCAATAATCAGATAAATCCCAAAAACATTGAGGGAATGTTTTTTGATGAAATGCAGTAATGCTTCTGCCGCAAAGTAACTTACAACTGCAGAAGTAAGAAATCCTACGATTACAAAATTAGTAGGAGGTAACGTGACTTCTCCAGCAAGAAAATCTTTTGCGATTAAAACTACCGCGCCAAAAGTCACTGGCGCTAACATGAGGAAGCTAAACCGCGCAGCTGCTTCTCTTTTCAATCCTGTAAACATACCCGCTGCGATAGTGGAGCCACTGCGCGAAACTCCAGGCAGTAGCGCAATCGCCTGAAAAACTCCCATCAAGACAACCTGCTTCCAACCAATCTTCTCAGAATTTTGTTTGGAGAATTTTTCTGCGCAGAAAAATAAAACTGCTACACAAAGAAAAAATCCTCCTACAATCCACAAACGATTTTCTCCACGCGTAGCAGCTTCCATCCAATCACCGAGTAAAACTCCTGCTAGCGCAGCAGGAATCGTAGCTACTACTAGCTGTAGAAAGAAATTCCTACCAGCTTTATCAAATTTCAAAATTCCCAACCATTCTCGCCAAAATAAAACTAGCAACGCAGCCAAAGTGCCTCCATGTAAAACCACATCAAACGCTTGCAAGTCTGCAACTGGCAGCGAGAGAAAATTTTCTGCAAGCAACAAATGCCCACTACTGGAAATCGGAAAAAATTCTGTGATACCTTGGAGAATTCCGAGAAAGATAACGATAGGATAACTCATAGAAATTACTTGGTTTTAGATTTTTTTACTTTACGAATAATTTTGCGTTTATGGTGATGGAGTTTGCGCTTCGCGGTTTCTTTTACTTTCTTGATTTCCTCACCAAAAATTTTAATGAAAGGTTTCATCCATACACGTAACTTCACATGCCTCTGATGCGCCACATACCACATACCCACTACAGCGATGAAAGCTGAGCCAAGAAGATCAAATTGTAAATCAGAAAAAGTATCGTAGAAACCATTTACGATGTTTCCCTGCATCGCTAGGGAATCAGCGCCAGTAAAATGCCAAACCCAAAACTCAGAGATTTCCCACATTCCACCGAAAGCCATTCCAATCATGAAAGTAAAAAAACCAATCAGCGGAATCGAGAGTTTGATTTTCCCAGTGAAGTTCAAAGCATATACCAACACGAAAGCGAGATAACCTAAGACAATCGTGCCACCGAGATGCAACACATCATCCCACCAAGGAAAGCTGCGGTAAAAACCTGCTTCTCCTGCAACCGAAAGCGCTAGCCAAACCGTCAGCCAGAAATCAATCGACCAAGGCAGATTGGTATTGTAGTTACGATTTACAATCACAGGGATAAAAGAAACCAACAGCATGAGAAAAGAAAAACCTCCTAGCATGATATTCCCCACGAGGAAGAAGTGGCTGGAAGAAATCAGCATGAGAAATTTCAAAGTCCAAGAAACAACTGAATTGAGCGAAAGTGTAATTTTCTTTTGATTTACCACTGAAGAAGTTTAAACCCGATTGCAACGAGATTGAAGTAACAAATCCGCGAGAGTGATTCGCACCATTGCTTCCGCTACTGGAATCACGCGCGGAATAATACAAGCATCATGCCTACCAGTGATGGAGATCTTTTTCGCTTTACCTCGAATATCTACAGTTTCTTGAAGCTTGCTGATGGAAGCAGTGGGTTTCACTGCGCAGCGGATGATAATCTCATCTCCATCGGTGATTCCTCCGAGAATCCCACCCGAAAGATTGGTTTTCTTTGTAATCTTTTTCCCATTAGAGATGAAAACATCATTCGCTTCACTTCCGCGCATTTCTGCCAGCGCGAAACCATCACCGAATTCGACTCCCTTCACCGCTCCGATACTCATCAGCGCTTGCGCGAGAAGCGCATCCGCTTTGCGGAAAACTGGCTCACCCAATCCTGCAGGAGTATTTTTTACGATAATCCCAATCACCCCACCCAAGCTATCACCATCGCGTTGCGCAGCGAGAATCGCTTTTTCCATTTCTTTCGCAGCTAGCGCATCCGCGCATCTCACAGGATTCTTTTCGATTACACCAGAGTTAAATTTCTCAGCGAAAACTTCTCCGATAGATTCTGCGTAAGCGAGTATTTGAACTTTCTCTCTATCGAGAATCTTTTGCGCTACCGCACCAGCAGCTACACGCGCTACAGTCTCCCGGCCCGAGGCTCTGCCTCCTCCGCGATAATCGCGAATTCCAAACTTAGCTAACCAAGTGAAATCCGCGTGGCTGGGGCGAAACACATCTTTGAGTTTGAAATAATCTCCTGATTTCTGATTCTCATTGCGAATCAGTAAAGCAATCGGGCTGCCAGTAGTTTTGCCTTCGAAAACTCCCGAGAGAATCTCCACCTTATCGGATTCTTTCCGAGGAGTGGTAACGCAAGATTGCCCAGGCTTCCGCCTGTCTAATTCTTTCTGGATATCTTTGGAATCCAGAGAAATCCCGGCTGGGCAACCATCTATCACGCAACCCAAAGCTTCCCCGTGGCTTTCCCCAAAAGTAGTTACTTGGAAAGCGTTACCGAAGGTATTTCCAGCCAAAATGAGTTTGTTTAAGTTAATGTGATTTTACCATAAAAAAATTCAGCTAAAACGCGCTGAGATAAAAAACACTTAAATCAAGAGATCTAAATTCGAATCAAATTATTTTAACTATTTTTAAATCTTCTCAGCTTTCTTCGCTATAGTTTGAATTGTGTTAATCCAACTAAAATCATTTTTTTCAAGGTGTTTTGTGCTACAATATCTTGGGCCTGAACAAAATTTGATTACACGGTTTAAAACAATCTCATCCACCCAAAAATTTAATTAAGTTGTCTAACCTTTAATTAAATTGGGTGTTTTTAAAAAGACTTGACTAAACTATTGCTAACAAATCTCAAGCTGCCTATACTATATCTAGTTTCCTTCAATTTAATTAGCTTTAACAAACCATTGCAAAGCTGTGTGGAATTGCCTAAAATTCGATTCCACTTCCCAAAAAGCAGCTTATGCAAGATCGCCTTTTCACCCCAGAGCAAGTCGCTGAAACGCTTCAGCTGCATCCGTTTACCGTCTTGAACTACATAAAACAAGGTAAATTACGGAGTGCGAAACTTGGCAGGGTGTATAGAATCAGAGAAAGCGATCTCAATAAATTCCTAGAGGAATCGATGGTTATTGCCTCACCGCAAGCAAGCTAAGCAACCTTCTCTCGCCGTGATTATCAGCTGCACCAACTGCGCCAAAGCCATCTCAAGCAAACAGGAGCACTGCCCTCATTGCACTACGGTGAATGAATTGGGTGATAAATATCTCGCTACTCAGAAAAAGAAAAATAGCTTCCTCGGATTACTCATCCCGAGTTTTGCTGAGAACCGTCGCTAAATTTTAGAAATTACTAATTCTAAAAAAATCTGCTGAATAAGCAGCAGGTGTTTTAGCCTCTTGTTTTTACTGAATCAAAATCGAAAATGCCTAAAATCTACAAACTTACTTCTCGCATCTGGATTGATGAATACAATGTGATCTATCGCAAAAAAGGCCACCGCGAGGTTGTGACTTCCGATGGTAGAGTTTTGAAGTCTCCAAGGGTAGGAGAAAAAATTTTCCTCGATGGTAGAGGCAACGGTTATCTCTTCGCTTAATCCAACATTCATGCTGCAACAAATTTTTCTCAACTTCGGGGTTTTGCTTCTCTCCTTCCTCGCAATCAATGAAGCAATGAAAAGCTCAGAGATGTAAGAAAATAATTTTGGAAAATAAAAAGCGGAGATTGACTCCGCTTTTTTTGTATGAGATTTTCTTCCTCTTATAATCCTCCAAGCATCATATAGATAGCTGCCTCATCCACATTTGTGCCAGCTGAACCTTGACAGACAGTCGCGCCTTCGATAGAAGTGACAGAAGTCATACAAGTATTGACAGTCATATTAGCCATACCGTCATTTTCCACATCAGCAAATAACGCAAAAGCTTGAGCAGTAATTCCGTTTCTCGTGAGGGGTTTGTAGTAATACTGACCAGTGCAGCTAACTGAGTTTACAGTCAAAACATTCGCCGTAATTGGATCTTTTGGAAAAGTACTCGCATCAAAATATTCGCCTGTCTTTAGTAATCCTGCCGCAGTAGTAACTGCACCAGCAGGATTGAGACAGCCAGCAACCAGAGGATAAGCTCCTTTGTCAGTGTAATACTGTTGAAGTGCCACAGCTAAATTACTCAAATCATGAATCCTCCCTGAATCTCTAGCGCGAGAAGGAGCACCCATGATTTTTGGTAGCATCGTAGCTGACATAATACCGATAACGACGATAACCACGATAAGTTCAATAAGGGTGAAACCCTTTCGGTTTTTGAGGTGTTTTCTTGAAAGCATTTTACAGGGGTTAACTTGTTGAGTATTTTAGATACTCATAGTTTACAAAGCAAATTTATCCCGATTTTTTTTCACATAATCTGAAGCTGAAACTAAACTCTCGAAAGTTCCAGCATCCATCCACTTCCCTTTTACA
>JAQVAZ010000027.1 GCA_028690585.1 Candidatus Altimarinota bacterium | reverse complement strand
TGCTGCTGCCGAGAGTAGCATTATCACAATTCGTTTCAGTCGGATTATTTATCACACCTCCAGTGGCGATGCTGCCGACACACCACTTCGCGCTGCCTCCATCATTGCCAACTGTGATGACGATTCCAGCTGCGTTGGTTTTGCCAGCTTGGCTGCCATTATCCGCATCGGTAGCAGTGAGAGTCGGTTGCGCTGGTGGGGTGGTGTCGAGTGTGATAGTGGCACTGCTGACATTGTCACTCACATTTCCTAGCGCATCTTTCACCCACACATAAACTGTCTTCAAGCCTTCTACCGCATTCGCAAAAGTATAACTCACAGTTTGTGGTGCAACTCCTGCAAGCGCGGTAGTGATTGCGCCTGCTACTGGTTTGGTATTCTGAGTTTCACTTAGCAGATAGTGAGTAGCATCGGCTTGGTAACCATCGAGAGTGATATTCACCGTTTGGCTATTGGTTGCAGTTGCGCTGCTACTCGTAGCATCTTTTGCAATAATACTTGGAGTAGAAGTCTGAGTATTCAGTGTGAAGGTGAGTTGGTTGCTTCCGCTGCTTTCATTGCCTGCTGCATCGGTAGCGTAAACTTTCCAAATGTAATTATCATCTGCGCTGCCATCACTCGCAAAAGCGGGATTCATCACCCAGCTAGTAGCAGGAGAATTCACTGAGTTGGAAACAAAGTAAGGAGAATAATTTGTCAGCTGCAAAGAAACCACCACGCGGTAACTCACTGCATCACTCACACTAGCCCAATCAAATTGCGGAGTAGTGTTGCGTGTCGGAGTAGAGAATCCTTGAGTGGCGACTGGCGCAGTAGGGGGAGTGGTATCGTAACTCCAGTTGGTATTCGCAGCTGCTATCCCTGCATTACTAAGAGTATCGCTTCCAAGTAATTCCACGGTGTATTTACTTCCATCTATGAGTTTGTCGGCTGCGCCTTTTTCGATACTAGTGAAGCTACCACCATTGAAACTGAAAGTATGGTTTCCGCTACTGCGGTGACAACCTGCTACTCCGCTACATACGATTGCATCAGAAAGAATAATTGTATGTGGAGAAGCTGCATCGGCGCTGCCTCCTGTAGAAGTGAAGCGTAATCTCACACTTCCATCACTCGCAGTTTCGGAGAGTGAGTAACTTACTGCAACCGTTGCGTTATCACTTCCACTGGTTGCAGGGGAGGTGAGTGTGAGAGTTGGGCCAGCGCCATCAATGATAGTTTTCCCAGTAATCGCTGCATTCGCATTTGTAGTTGGCACTAAGTTTCCACAATTACCCGCTTCATTCAGATTGAGATTGCCGGTAGTGTCTCTCACCGCGCAAGCGCCTAACGCAAGATTAGTCGCAGTGTAATTTGTCGCCACCGCATTGATGCGGAGGAAAATATTTTTCGTATCGCTATCGATTTTGTAACCACTGGTGTAGCCTCCACTATTGTAAGCTGCATCAACAGTCAAACCCGTAGCGGAAATTTTACTCGTATCGACAAAAGAAATTCCTTCAGTGAAAGTTAGTTTCAGAGTATTCACATCCACCGTATTGGCTGAAACAAAATCTGGCGCAGCTACATCGTCTAATACAAGACTACTAGTAGCTGAGGCAGCAGGAGTAGATTTTTGGTTGCTATTATCGACTGCAACCACATAGGCAATATAGCTACCTGCCGCTAGTGGATTATTCGCAGAATCAATCTTCAAATCTGCGCTGCCTGTAAAAGTGTTTGCGCTTTGATTACTAGAGATAGAATTGATTGCGCTGTGAATCGCAAGATCAAAAGTAACTCCGTTTGGCAGGAGGTAAAGTTTGTAATTATTAAAACTTGCATCGCTACTCGCTGGAGACCAAGTGATGGTGATATCTCTGCCGTCGATTCCATCATTCGTCGTATCGTTGTCAGCGAGAGTCACACTACTGACTGCATCAGGCGCAGTAGTGTCGCGTGAGATTGTGGTGGTGGTGTTTCCGAGATTACTGCTGCTATCTGTAACACAAACGCGAATTGTGTTGCTGCCTTCGCTAGTGAGATTCGCAGCAGGAATTGTAGAGAGGATATTTCCGCTGCCAGCGGTGTAGCTGCCAGTCGCGTTGCTGCCAGTTGCGAGAATTCCATTACTGCAGTCACTACCACCAACCATTACTTGATAACTACCCGATTCATTCGCATTCCAGGTGATAGTAGCAGTTTCACCTGTGGTGATTGTGGAAGGAGTTGCTTTTACTACTGTGACGACAGGGGAGTCAGTATCTTTCGTAATCGTTGTTACATTTTGCCCGAGTAATCCATCTGCATCGATACCGCAAACATAAAGTGAATTGCTGCCTCCCGAAAAATTCGCATTCAAAATTGTAGAAGTTACTTCAGTCGCGCCAGCCAGAATTTCTCCAGTCGCATCACCGAGAGTTACATTGGTGCCTGTGGCGAGATTGCCATCGCAACCACCGATTCTGACCTGATATCTCCACAGCGCTTCATCCGCTTGCCATTTCAAAACTACATCACCAGTGGAGCCAATTAAATTAGGCGCAACACTATTTAGTGTGATAGTTGGGCTGCCACCAGATTGCACAATCAAAGTGCCATTTGCATTTGCAGTTTGCGCAGTGGAATCAGTAGCGGTAGCGCTGATAGCTGAATAAGTAGCGGCGGTTACCGAAGTAGTGATGCCACTCAGACTCCACACTCCATCATGCGCAGTGGTATCTCCGTGAGTGCCATCATCGTAGAGAGTAGTAGTGGCGCTACCTCCTAGTAAACTTAAATCGGCAGTGACACTGGCGATATCATTCACTCCATTTTTATCCGAAGTAGTTACCGCAATTTTAGTAGTAGCTACTCCATCATTCATGATTGCGCCTGGAGTGAAACTCACGCTGCTGACAGAAGGAGTGGTATCTACATTAATCGTTGCACTTTTACTCAGACTGCTAGTGTTATTCGAAGTAATCGTGAGAGTTGGTTGAATCAAGTTGCTGCTGTTTTGATTCACCACCATGTTGAAAGAATTCAGCGCAACATAACCATCCGCTGGAATATCTCCGAGAGGGAAGCCGCCTTCATCAAGTGGCCATAGCGTATCGTTACCAGAGTTGGCATCATCTCGGCGATAGAGATTGGTAGCGAGTGTCAGCGCGCCAGTAGCGATATCACTATCGCCAGTCGCTACAGTCGAGCCTGCGAGATAACTACCTCGCGCAACTACGCGGATGTCGCCAACTTGAATATCTGCGAGATTGCTGTTTCCCACACCTTTTACATATACAAATTCTCCGCTACCCCAAGTGGCGTTTCCTCCAGTGATATAAAGATAATTCACGGCGCTACTCAAATCATCTCCATCATCATAATCACTCGCAACTACACTGCTGCCTGCTGCGTATTTTCCACTAGTCATCGTAGCATTTAGCCCATAACGATTCACACGGATATCGCCTGCGTTTACGCTGCCGCTTGCATCACTATCAAGATAAAAATTCGGAAACATGATTTCACCCTTGCCACCGTTTAGGTTTTGTGAAGCAGTATCCCAAATCCAGTAGAGAGAGTTAGCAATGTAAGTGGCATTGCTAGGCTGCGGCATACTGATAAAAGTTTTTAGCGTGGTGGCTGCGCCAGAGTAATTGTAAATCGCAGCTTTGAGAGAAATCTCATCACCTGGATTTGCAGATATAGTAGTGGAATAACTCGCGCTGCCTTGAGTGATGTTGCTGGCTTTGAGTGAAGTGAAAACATTATCAAAATTCGCAAAAACACTAGCAGCTGGAAGCACTAAATTTAGAAAGAAAACGGGGAGAATAAAGCGAGCTAAGATTTTCTGAAGCTGCATTAGGGGATTCTATGGCTTAGTTAGGTTTTTTAAAATCGATTTTACTTATCTGAGAATAAAAATTTTTCTCAACTAAAAGTTTGTGCCTACGATAACTGTGCCAGCAGGTAAGTTTCCGACTGCGGTAGTGAGTGTGATGCGGAAGAGATCACCAGCTGCTGGGCCACCTGTAGTGTTGACAGTAAACGTCAAAACACCATTGTTATAGCCCAATCCTGTGATTGTGAGAGGATTCCAAGCACCTAAACCAACTTTATATTCAGCTTTGTAAGTCGCGATACTTTGAAGAGCTGTTTTATTTATATCATTAATGCCATCTGCTAGGGTATCTGAAATTGTAGCAGTAGCAGTAGCTGCAGCGTCAGCTGCGTTAATCGTATTGCCACCATTATTTGCTACATCAACACTAAGAGTATCAGCAGTGTTATTGGCTGAAGCCGCTTCAGTTAATTTTTGCACTTTCTGGCGGACAATTTTTATTTCTCCAGGAGATATCACATGTATATCTTTACCAACATGAATGAATTTCAAGCCACTTGGTAGAGTTACTGTGGTGATAGTTGCTCCCTTGTTTGGCATCATATTTACGCTTTCAGGAGCTTGGTTTCTAGGGGTAATCACGATTTCAGTGCCGACTACCCATTCTCCATTTGATCTTCTCTCCGCAACAATTGCCATTCCGCCTTTGGTGTATTTCATTTCTAGATGTGTATCACGAGTGGTATCACCTTGCTCTACACTGATTTCGAATTGCCCACCAAACAAATCCGTTTTCATTCCAAGCTTTGCGAGTGTTTCTTGGCGACTTTTCTCTCCTGTAGTTTTGTAGTTTGCTCTATCAACTCCTGCGATAAGCTCAACTCCAAAGAATTTTTTACTACCGCTGACTCCAAACTTGGTAGCTTCGCCACCTAGCATTTTTTTTCTAGCGCCATCTACATTTTTCCAATCACCTTCACCAATTTGGAAAAATTTTACATGCGCTCCAAGTTTTTCATTATTTGGTCCGACAAGCTGAATTTCAGCACCTCCACCTGTATCCTTCCCCCAATCTTCGTATTCACTTCCGCTTTGCTCAGCAAGTTGGCGGGCAGCTGCGGCAGTGAGGGTAACTCTTACTTTATCGAAGTTTCCAAGTCTCCAACCTTCTGGGAGATTTTCTTCTCCCACGATACTTGCAAGTGCTTCGTAGTAGCCAGGCTCGACTGCGATATCCAAAACTACAGCGTGATTCGGATCTAGCATAATATCTACACCACCTTCTACTCTATTTTTATTACCATCGACCATCTTCACTCCACCACGAGGAGTGATACGACTATAAGTTTCTCCATTTGGGGCTACAAACATTACAGGCATTCCACCTGCATTCGCTTCTTCTACTTCGAGGCGTTTGCGGAATTCCGCCAAAATTATTTCCAGCTTCACTGGGTCTGGTTGTTTCTTCCCCATGAATCCCCCCCAACCGCTATCAACCTCTATACCACCACCTAAGAGTAAGAGAGAGAATTGGTTGAAGCTTGCTAAATCAAGCTTGCCTGTAGCGAGGAATTTTCCGCTACCAAATAGAATCGGTAATAACTCTGGTTGGATACCGATAGCTGCCAGGGAAACAACTCCATAACCGATACCAACATCAGCGTAGACTTTGATTCCTTCAGTTAGTTGCTTCTCGAGTAATCTGTATTTGAGTTCTACTGAGAGTTTATTGCTGCTGCCAAGATAATTCACTTCTCCTTTGAAACCAGGAAGGAAATTTGGCATTTCTCCTTTCACTCCTAGCATTGGGCCTTTGGTAGTATTGAAAGTTCCTAAGCGCACTTCATAATCTGTGCTAAATCGATTTTTTTCTGTTGTCGCTGTTTCTCCTAAAAGCTGCGTGATACCATCAATAGCTGCAGCAGCAGTAGCTGGATTTTTTAACTGATCAACTAATGCCTCAAGGCGCTTGAGAATCTCAGCTTCTTCTTTTGAAGATCCAAAAGATTTAATCTCTTCATTGGCCAAATTAATACCAAATAGTTTGGCTGTTATTTCCTTTTCTCTAAAAAAAGGAGAATTTTTGATTGTGTCTGTAATAATTCCAATTATCTGACTTGTGCTTTCAGCTGCTGCTAATTTATTTACATTTATACCTGAGTTTGCAGCCAAGAATGATTTCCAGATGGATTGAGCTTCACCAGCAAATTTCCCTTTTATTTCATAAGGATTATTTTCCCCGAGAGTTATACTAATTTTTTTCTTAGCATCTTCTGGGATGGCAAATCTCCAAATATCGAAACCAGCGATATGCATGAGAGAATGAGAAGGAAGCGCTGCGGCTTTGATGAGTAAGTCTTGAATTTTTTCTGTGGCAAAAGTAGCTTTGAGCTCTTCATTGAATGGTTTTGGTGCTAATCCTACGTAGCGGGAAAGCGCTTGTAAATAATCTTCATCGGATAAACCACTTTCTTCTAGATTTTTTAAAACGATTAAATCCATCGCAATAAGTGATCCAACACTAGCTACGATATCGATTTCCGCTGCAGCTTTTTCCGCTTCTAGTAATTCTTGCTTGAGATTTTTTACATTTTCCGCTGCTTCTTGAATGCGTTGAGTATATACATCCGCGAGGAAATCACTGCCTACTTCTTTTGCTTGATTATATTTTACTTTCATATCTGCCAAGCGCACTTCCCAGGTTTCGATTTGATCTTTGATTTCATTTGGGCGGTTGAGTGTTTTGCTTAGACTCAAATAAGTTTTCACACCAGTTGGTAATCCTTTCCCTGAGATGAATTTTTTCCAATCTGCTACAAAAATTTCTCTCATTACATCACCTAGATTTCCAGGATTCTCTAAATCTTTTCTAGAGGTTGGTGCATTTGGCTCAGAAGTGGAATCAATGAAATTTGATAAAAATTTTGATGAGGTATCCATTCGATCCATTGCTTCTTTTAATTCTGATTCATTAACAATGAAATAGCCTTGAAATTTATTCAACCAAGCAAGGAAATTTGTAGTAAAAAAAGTCATTTCTACTACAGACATTTCTGTAGTTTTCTCCGCGTAATATTTTTTTGCCACTGCCCTGGTTTCTGGATCGGTGCGAATCATACCGATTTTACTTTTGAAATTTTTTGATATTGCAGCTTTAGTTTTCTTTTCTGCCTCAGTTTCTACTATCTCTTTTTTAGCTGCTTCTGTTTCTGCCACTACTTCCTCAGCTTGTTTCTCGAGTTTTTCTGAAATAATGAGATTAGCTCTATCTTTCAAATCCCTCTTACTTGTTAATTCATTTTCCTTCATTACCGCTTTGCGAATTTCGCGTTGCGATTCTCGCCAAATTTTTCTTTCTGCCGTGCTGAGTTCTGTAAAATTTTTCGGATAAAGTTTTGGGAAAATTTCTGCCAAAGCTAAATCAATGCCATCTTCTCCTCTCCAACTTTTTTTCATTTCATAAGTAGTTGCATCTGCTTTTGCTTCTGCAGCTACTTTTTCTGTTGGAGCAACTTCTATTTTTTGGCTAGCTTCTACTTTGAAGCTTGGAATTATAATTATATCTCCAGCCTTAATATCATTGATATCTCGGATTCCGTTTATTAGGGCAGTTTTAGCTAATGCTTCTTCTCTCTCTTCTCGTGTAGGTTTTCTGCCTAGATCTTTTTTGAGAAATTCTTCTAGGACTCCTGAAAGTGTATCTCCTTTTTTTACCTCATAACTAGTAGTAGAGATTTCACCAATTCCAGCATTTTCTGCTAGTTGCTGCTTGTATTCTTTTTGATCTGCTGGTGTGAGTTTTCTCTCAGTTTTTCTTTTAGTATCTTGATTCGCCTCAACCTGAGTAGCAGCAAATGCTTCTCCTCCTATCCCTAAGACAGAGGTGATAAGGAGTAAAACTGCAGCTGCTTTTTCTAGGGGTCTCATCCATTTCATGCTTCCACTTTTACCTCCACTTGCTTTTACTTCTTCAAGCATGCGCTTGGCTGCTAGAATTTGCTCAGTAGTTAAAGAATCTGGCGCAGTAGCTAGCTTTTGGAAAGTGTCCAATATCGTCAGTCCCTCAGGGCTGCCACCCTGCGATCTTAACTCTTGCCTCGCTTCTGCTAAATTTGCATTAACACTTGCGAGATATGCATCTCTTCCGCCGCCTCGATTTTCAAAAATTCCTCTTTCTTTGAAGAGGCTGCGTTGCTGCCTTGCATAATTAGGATTATTTTTTTCATTATAATCGCTAGTTTGAGGTAGGCGATTGAAGTTTCTACGCATAAAGAAAAATAAAAGGAGATTAATTTAACTAGAATATTCGCTTTAGTCAAATGTTTTTCAGGCTTTTTCACTTTGGCTTCATCTTGAGGATTTACTGATTTTTACAGGGCTTCTATTTATATCTCACCACTCAAAACCTACCGAGTGTTTCCGGTGATGAGTTATCTACCGATAGATGATCTGGAGCGGGTAATCCGCCTGAGGTGGAAACCCTGACTTCTAATCAGATGATTTTTTGAACCAAATTCTTTTAGGGAAGTTGATTCTAGTTTGGAGCGGGTAACGGGGTTCGAACCCGTGACCTCCACCTTGGCAAGGTGGCGCTCTAGCCAACTGAGCTACACCCGCATACTTGGCTAAACCATTGACACTCTCCAAAAGAGCTAAAGGATATTAGCAAAAGTTTCTTCGAATTCAACCCATTCGGCTAAAATACTTTTATGCAGATTAGAATCTTGGCAGTAGCGAAGAAAGCTTCCACTTGGGTGGCAGAAGCAGAAGCAGATTTTGTGAAGCGTTTACAACCTTACGCGAAACTCAAAATAGATTTAGTTTCTCCCGTGGATGAGAATATTTTTGGCGCTGAGGAATCTAGTAAGCGCGAATCGCAAAGTTTACTTAAGAAATTAGTAAAAGATGAATTTATCATCGCGTGTGATTTAGGTGGCAAAAGTTTTACTTCTACGGAATTAGCTAAAAAAATAGGGGAATTACGCGATAACTCTGCGAAGATTTGTTTCCTCGTCGGTGGCAGCAATGGTTTGAATTCAGAAATTCTTTCTCGCGCAAATCTCCGAATCTCTTTCGGAAAAATTACTTTGCCTCACGAATTATTCCGCGTGGTATTACTCGAGCAGATTTATCGCAGCTATATGATTCTCGCGGGGAAGAGGTATCACAAATAAAGGTAGAGATAATAAAATAATGCTAAAATTCTCAGCAAATTGATTTATTGGAGAATAATTTGAATCAGATACCTCAAAATACCGACGAGTTTATAGAATTGCAAAAAAACTTTTATTTTAATAAGTGGCGCGGTTGTGAGCGCGCTTGTCCTGCATTTCAAAATGAAATTGTTTACGCTACTCGTGCTGGATGGGAGCATATAAACAACTCAAAAAGAACCTTGTCAGAATTATGCGCTCGTCTTGAGTTGCTTCCGCATGCCAAGAAGCTTTTAGAAAAATCGACTACATATCAAGCTTTCAAAAAAGATAAAGATGGTATTACAAAGTATTGGAATTTCACAGGCTTTATTCGTGGTAATTGGGTAACTGTTATAGTGCGGCAAAAAGGACCTAGCCCAAAACATGTTTATTCTGTATATACCTATAGTCGTCCGAAGGATTTTAGATTGGGAGAGTAGTTAAAAAATAGCGCTGTCTCCCACTTACGACATTGTGTCGATGGTGGCGTCGAGGCACGAAACCTCTCAGCGCTACAATTAATTACCTTCTTTGGAAGATTATCTTATCATTTAATAATTTCAAAATCAATTTAATTGACATCATATTTGCTTGTGATTTCGTAACCTTTTTAAGATTCGATTACTATATCTCAATCCAACTATTCTTGATGAAGAAGTTTACTTGCCACCAAATAAAGTAAGGTGCAGCTAAGCCAAAAGTTATCATCACGAGGAAAGCGATGAGAAAAGTTTTTATAAAATACTCCACGAGATCGCCTTCGAATTTGATTTTACCGATAGATTTTTTAGTTTTAGCTGGAGGCATAAAAAATTATTTAAGGGCTTTTTTGAGTTGCGCTACGCGGTTAGTTTTTTCCCAAGTGAAGTTTTTTTCTTCTCTGCCGAAGTGTCCGTAAGCAGCGGTAGCTTTGTAAATTGGTTTTACTAAATCCAATTCCTTCAGAATCGCAGCAGGGGATAAATCAAAAACTTTCTTCACAGCTTTCTCGATTTTCTCCACTGGAATTTTTTCTGTGCCAAAAGTTTCCAGCATTATCGAAACTGGCTGCGCGCAGCCAATCGCATAAGCGATTTGCACTTCTACTCTCTCCGCGAAATCCGCCGCTACGATATTTTTCGCTACCCAACGCGCGGCGTAGGCTGCGCTTCTATCTACTTTCGTAGCATCTTTGCCACTGAAGCAACCACCACCGTGGCGCGCATAACCTCCGTAAGTATCCACAATTATTTTCCTACCGGTGAGTCCTGTATCCGCTGGCGGGCCGCCTCTCACAAATCTGCCAGTAGGATTTATCAACACTTTCGTTTTTGCATCCATCCACTTACCCAAAACTGGTTTGATTACTTTTTCCAAAACTCCCACTTTGAGTTTCTCGATATCGATTTCCTCAGAATGCTGTGTGGAAACCACCACAGCTGCAACGCGCTTTGGTTTCCCCAGTGAAGAATATTCCACGGTGACTTGAGATTTACCATCGGGTCGGAGATAATCAAGAATTTTTTTCTTCCGCACTTCCGCGAGTCTTCTGGTTAACGCATGCGCGAGTTGAATCGGTAGTGGCATCAACTCAGGAGTTTCTCGGCAAGCGAAACCAAACATCATACCTTGGTCGCCAGCGCCGAGATTTTTTCCCATTTTGAAATTTGTTCCCATCGCGATATCGGGAGATTGATTACCGATCGAAGTCAAAACACTGCAAGCTTTGTAATCGTAACCATAATTCGCATTATCATAACCCGCATCGCGAATCGTATTTCTCACAATCTTTGGAATATCACTATAGCCTCGCGTTGTAAT